>JAWOAS010000209.1:0-5886 GCA_046498405.1 Egibacteraceae bacterium | reverse complement strand
CGCCTTCCGGCGGGCCAATCCCTTCGGCGCGACGCTGCCGCCGGCGGTCGCCGCTCGCCTCGACCCCGACGTCGTCCGCAAGCTCGAGGGCCGCTGAGCCGCCCCCCGCACCCCCTCCGCCGCCCCGCGGCAGTGGCTGGGAGCCGCGCGCGGCGCGGCGAGTGGCGGGTCGCGGCGCTGTGAGCGACCGGCTCCGCCACTCGGCGCAGGGGGCCGGGGGGTGGGCGTCGTGCGGTGCGGTGAGTGGCGGGTCGCGGCGCTGGGGGCGACCGGATCCGCCACTCGGCTGTTGGCCTGGGGCCAACAGGCGCGATCCCGAGGCTGATGTCGCCGCGGCTCCCCGGTGCGTGCCGTGAGTTCTCCGGGCCCTCGAAGGCGCCGTCGCGCAGCGCCCACCGTACGCGGGGAACTCATTCTTTACTTGTCAAGAATTCCTTTAGTACGCTACCTGAGAAGAGATCGTCACATCTCGTCACGAGACGGGGAACCCAACCCTGTTGGGTTAATCCAAAGGTCCCTGCCAATTGGGCCGCAGGGAGCCGTATCGAGGGTCCTTCTCCATCGAGAGAGCATGAACGCGGCTGTTACGTTGCGCTCGTGCTAGCGATGCGAACGCGACGAAAGCGCAAGCTCGATCAGCACGAGCTCGGCGCGGGAGCCGTGCCGGCCAGGCCCTCCGGGGCGGGCCGAGCGGCTCAGGGGCGTGCGCGGGCACGTCGACCTCGCTGGCAGGTAGCGCACGGCCACGGGCGCAGGCGCCCGCAGCCGGGCCGGCACCTCGCCTTGAGACGAGCCTCCCGAGAGCGCGAGCGCGGAGCCGGTGTCGTTCCCCCACCAACGGAGGAAGCGGAATGAGCGACGCAACGAAGACGGAGAGCTTGCTCAGTGAGACGGTGCTGAGCCGCCGATCGTTCGTGAAGATGAGCGCTGCGGTCGGTGGCACCGCCGCGCTTGCTGGGGGCGGGGTCAAGTACGGGCTGGAGTGGGCGAACCGCCCCGCCGCCGCCCAAGGCGAGACGACGGTCGTGCCGACGGGGTGCGCCCACAACTGCGGTGGGCGCTGCGCGATCAGGGCGTGGGTCGAGGACGGCAGGGTGACGCGCATCGAGACCGATCAGCGGCCCGACTCCTTCGAGGACCCGCAGTTGCGGGCCTGCATGCGGGGTCGCAGCAACCGCAAGCGCCTCTACCACCCTGATCGGCTCAAGTACCCGATGAAGCGCGTCGGAGAGCGCGGGTCAGGCGAGTTCGAGCGCATCTCCTGGGACGAGGCGCTCGACACCGTGGCCGAGGAGATGACCCGTATCAAGGAGGAGTACGGCCCGGAGTCGATGTACCGCAATTACGCCACGGGTGGCGGCAGCACGATGCGCGGGTCGATCAACGCCACGCGTCTCATGAACCTCTTCGGTGGCCAGCTGAACTCCTACAACAACTACAGCTGGGCCGCTGCGCAATGGGCTACGCCCTACAGCCTCGGCACCCAACTCAGCGGCAGCAGTCGCGATGACTGGGTCAACAGCAAGCTCATCCTCGCCTGGGGCTTCAACCCCGCGGAGATGATCTTCGGCACGAACACGCAGTACTACCTCAAGGAGGCGCAGCGGGCGGGGGCGAAGGTCATCGTCATCGATCCGCGCATGACGATGACGGCGAGCGCGATCGCCGATGAGTGGGTCCCGATCCGGCCTGGCACCGACAACGCCCTCATGGACGCGATGGCCTACGTCATGATCAGTGAGGACCTCCACGACCAGGACTTCCTCGACACCTACACCGTGGGCTTCGACGAGGACCACATGCCCGACGACATCCCGCCGGGCAACTCCTACCGCTCCTACGTCATGGGTGAGGGCGAGGACGGCACGGCCAAAACGCCCGAGTGGGCGGAGTCGATCACGCTGATCCCACGCGATCGCATCGTCCGACTCGCCCGCGAGTTCGCGACGACGAAGCCGGCGGCGCTCATCCAGGGCACGGGGATGAACCGCCGGGCCTACGGCGAGCAACCCGTGCGGGGTGGCATCAACCTCGCGGCGATGACCGGCAATGTCGGTATCAACGGGGGCTGGGCCTCAGGCATCGCGCTGTGCGAGCGCGGCATGAGCGTCGGCGGCTTCCCTGGGGGCGAGAACCCCGTCGAGGCCGCGATTCCGGTCTACCGGTGGACTGACGCCGTCGTCCGCGGCACGGAGATGGGCCCCGAGGACGGGGTCGTCGGGGTGGACCGACTCCCGTCGAACATCAAGTTCATCTACAACTGCGGTGGCAACTGCCTCGTCAACCAGCACGGGGACATCAACCAAACCGTCGAGATCCTCAAGGACACCTCACTCGTCGAGTTCATCGTCGTCCACGAGCACTTCATGAACGCGAGCGCGAAGTTCGCCGACATCCTCCTGCCCGCCGCGATGGATCTCGAGCAGGACGACCTCTCGACCACCTGGGCCTGGGGCGAGTCCCTCATCGCCTTCAACAAGGCCGTCGATCCGCTCTACGAGGCGCGGACGGATTACGACATCTGCGCTGACATCGCCGAGCGGCTCGGGATCGGCGAGGAGTTCACCGAGGGCAAGACCCAGGAGGAGTGGCTGCGCGAGGCCGTCGAGGTCACCGAGGAGACCTACGACGACTTCCCCGGCTACGAGGCTTGGCGCGAGGAGGGCATCTACGTCGCCAAGTTCGATGAGCCCTTCGTCGCCTTCAAGGACTTCCGGGATGATCCCGAGGGCAATCCGCTCGAGACGCCGTCGGGCAAGATCGAGATCTTCTCGAAGGCCATCTGGGACCTCGACCGCGAGGGGCTGCCGGCCGTGGCGCAGTACGTGCCCGAGTGGGAGGGCGGTCCTTGGGACCCGCTCTACGAGAAGTACCCGCTGTCGTGCATGGGCACCCACTACCAGCGGCGCTCGCACTCCACCTACGACGAGAGCCCGTGGCTCGACGAGGCGATGCCGCAACGGCTCTACATGAATCCCGTCGACGCCGAACCGCGTGGGATCGAGGACGGCGATCTCGTGCGGATCTTCAACGACCGTGGCGAGGTGCGCATCGAGGTGCGCGTGACGCCGCGACTCGTGCCGGGTCTCGTCAATCTTCCACAGGGGGGGTGGTGGCAGCCCGATGAGAACGGCGTCGACACCGGTGGTGCGGTCAACACCCTGACGAGCATGAAGGTCACGCCTGGGGCCTTCGGGAACGCCCAGCACACCATGCTCGTCGAGGTCGAGAAGGCGTAGACACGGAGGTCCGAGATGACTGAACAACGAATGGCGTTCTACGTCGACCTCGCGGCCTGCAGCGGCTGCAAGGCGTGTCAGATCGCCTGCAAGGACAAGAACGACCTCGACGTCGGGATCATGTGGCGCCGGGTGGTCGACTACGTGGGCGGTGACTGGACGAGGTCCGGTGAGGCGTGGCTGAGCACGGTCTACGCCTACAGCGTCACGGTCTCGTGCCTGCACTGCGAGGACGCGCCCTGTGCCGCCGCGTGCCCGAGTTCGGCCATCTCCAAGCGCGACGACGGCGTCGTGCTCATCGATGAGAGTCGGTGCATCGGCTGTCGGTACTGTGAGTGGAGTTGCCCCTACGGCGCGCTCCAGTTCGATTCCGATGCCGGCAAGATGACGAAGTGCGACTTCTGTGCCGACTACCTCGAAGAGGGGAAGGACCCCGCCTGCGTCGCGTCGTGCCCGATGCGGGCCCTGGACTACGGGCCGCTCGACGAGCTGCGCGAGCGCTACGGCGATCTCGCGGAGGTCGCGCCCTTGCCTGACCCTTCGATCAGTCGTCCGTCGGTGGTGTTCGGGCCGCATCCCGATGCGCGCACGAGCGACGCGGCATCCGGGCGCATCAACAACCTCGAGGAGGTCTAGCCATGGGGCTGCATGACTGGTCGTTGATCATCTTCACGATCCTGGGGCAGATGTCGGTCGGGGTCTTCCTCATCCTCGGCGTCATCCACACCGTCGCGATCCGCCGCTACGCCGTCGAGGAGGTGGAGCGGCTGACCGACCGTGCGCTGTTGGCGATCGGCCCCGTGCTCGTCCTCGGGTTCATCGCCTCGCTCGGGCACCTCGGCAGCCCGGTCAACGCCTACCTGGCGATCCTCAACGCCGCCGACTCGTGGCTCAGTCGGGAGATCCTCTTCGGGGCCCTCTTCGCGGTCTCGGGGGCGGTCTTCGCCCTGTTGCAGTGGCGCAAGGTCGGGCCGTTCGCGCTGCGGCGGGCCGTGGCCCTGCTCACCGCGGCGCTGGGCATCGGCTTCATCGTGAGCATGTCGCTCATCTACATGCTCCCGCTGCAGCCCTCCTGGAACCTCTGGGCCACGCCCGTGACGTTCCTCGTGACGTCGCTGCTCACCGGCACGCTGGCCATCGGCGTGGCGTTCGTGGCGAGCTACGCCTCGGCGCGCAAGCGTGAGGGCGAGGACTGCGCCGCGCTCGCCGCGCTGCTCTACGCCTCCCTGCGCGGGCTCGTCATCGCCGCGGTCGTCCTCGTCGGTGTGCAGCTCGTGTCGATCCCCCTGCAGGTCGCGATCCTCTCGGGCGGCGAGACCGCAGCCGCGGTCGACAGCGCGGCACGGCTGACGGCCGACTACGGCGTCGTCTTCGGCCTGCGGCTCGCGCTGGCCTTCATCGGCGCCGCGATCTTCGGCTTCTTCGTCTACCGCAGCACGTTCGGGCCGGCCCCCCAACGGGTCGTCGGCGGGCTCGTCGGAGGCGCGTTCGGGCTCGTCCTCGTCGGCGAGGTGCTCGGCCGCTACCTCTTCTACGCCGCGAACGTCTCGATCGGGGTCTAGTCGACAGGCCCCGACGATGCCGGGCAGGCCACGGCCAATGGCCTGCCCGGCCCACCCTCGAGCAAGGACCCCGGATGCGCGCCTCCCACGCCGACGACCGCGAGGACCTGCCGACGCAGCTCGTGGCCCACAGCCTCGCCTACGCCTTCCTCAGCCGGGTGACCTACGAGGAGCCGGGCGAGGACCTGCTCTGCGCGCTCACCGCGGAGGGCCTGCCCGAGGCCTGGCCGGTCTGCCCCGAGGAACCGGCGGTCGTCGACGGGCTCGCCCTGCTCCACGAGGCGCTGCGCGCATGGGGGCCAGCCGACGTCGCCGCGCTGCGGCGTGACCACCGTCGGCTCTTCGTCGGCCCCGGCAGGGTGCTCGCCCCGCCCTGGGAGTCGGTGTACCGCAGCACGGACCACCTCGTCTTCGATGTGCAGACCGCGGCGGTGCGCGCGTTCTACGGCCGCTTCGGCCTGCAGGCGCCGAACCTCCAGCGTGAGCCTGACGACCATCTGGGACTCGAGCTCGCGTTCATGCTCCACCTCGCCACCTCGGCGCTGTCGGCCCTCGAGCGCGCCGACGAGGCGGCGGTCGCGGTGTTGCTCGACGCCCAGCGGGACTTCCTCGCCGAGCACCTCCTGCGGTGGGCGCCCGCGTGCTTCGCGCGGATGGACGAGCACGCCGACACCGCGTACTTCCGCGGCGTGGCCCGCCTCGGCGAGGCCACGCTGCGCGGGGTCGCCGGCGACCTCGGCGTCCCCGAGGCCGACGACGTCGCGGCGGGCGCGGGCCGCTGAGCGGCCCGGACCCGCCACGTGGCGGTGCGGCCGGCGGCACGCGGCCGCGGCGCCACCGGGGCGGTGGGCTCGCCACGGCGGGCGCGGCCGGGCGATACTGCCCGGCCCGGGCCGCCGAGCCGAGCCGAGCCGACAGGAGCCACCGTGCCGCGCCCCTCCCCCTTCGACGAGCTGGCCTGGGACGACGAGCGCGCCCGCGCGTTCGGCGAGCGCGTCCTCGACCTGTGGGCCCGCTACCTCGAGGCCATCCCCGACCTGCCCGTCGGCCGCCGCCAGAGCGGCGCCGAGGTCCGTGAGGCGATC
>JAWOAS010000076.1:0-8428 GCA_046498405.1 Egibacteraceae bacterium | reverse complement strand
TGCCGGGCGCGGTCATGGCCGAGCAGGCCGCGCCGCCGATCGGCGAGGCCTGGGGCGACACCACGCTCGTCCTGCCCGAGCGCCTGGCCGGCGCCTGGGTCGACGCGCTCACCGGCCAGCGCCACCGCCCCGATGGTGGCCGGCTGCAGCTCGCCGACCTCCTCGCCACGCTGCCGGTCGCGCTGCTCGTGCCCGACGCCGACGAGGGCGGCGGAGCGGCGCGGCGGTGAGCCGCGCGGCGGCGGCCGAGCGCGCCGAGGAGCTGCGCTCGGCCGGCAAGCCCACCGCGCGCGCCCGCGACCTCCTCCCGCTCGCCCGGCCCTACCGCGGCGCGCTCGCCGCGGCGCTCGCGCTCTCGCTCATCGCGACCGCCACCCAGCTCTCCCAGCCGCTCGTCATCCGCGCGCTGCTCGGGGCGCTCGAGGCCGGGGAGGCGCTCGCCCCGCTCGTCGGCCTCGTCGTCGCCCTCTTCGTGGTCGGCGCGCTCGCGGGGGCGAGCCGGCGCTACCTGCTCGGGCGCACCGGCGAGCGCATCGTGCGCGGCCTGCGCGAGCGGCTCGGCGACCACCTCCTGCGCCTGCCCGTGGCCGTGCACGACACCCATCGCACCGGTGACCTCATCGCCCGCGTCACCGTCGACACGACGTTGCTGCGCGAGGTCCTCACCGGGGGTCCGCTGCTCGTGGTCACCGGGGCGCTGCAGTTCGTCGGCGCGGTCGTGCTCATGGGCCTGCTCGACCCGCTGCTGCTCGCGATCGCCCTCGTGACGATCTCGGGGGCCGTGCTCGCCGTGCTCGCGCTGTCGGGTCGGGTCCGCGCGGCGAGCCGGCGGGCGCAGAACGCGGTGGGGCAGCTCTCGGCCGCGCTCGACCGCGCCCTGCGCGCGATCCGCACGGTCAAGGCCAGCAGCGCCGAGGCACGGGAGAGCGCGACGCTGGCCGGTCACGCCGGGGACGCCGCGGCCGCTGGCACGCGCCTGGCGTGGCTGCAGGCGCTCGTCGACCCCGTCACGGCCTTCGCCGTGCAGGGCTCCTTCCTCGTCGTCCTCGCCGTGGGCGGGGCCCGCGTCGTCACCGGGGCGATGGCCACCGGCGACCTCGTGGCCTTCCTCCTCTACCTCCTCTTCCTCGCGCTGCCGCTCGTGCAGGTCTTCCAGTTCAGCCTCGACCTCCAGGCGGGCCTCGTGGCTCTCGACCGCATGGGCGAGCTGCTCGACGTCGACGCCGAGCCGGTCGAGACCCCCACGGGCGCCACTGCAGCCCCCGCGGCAGGCGTGCGTCCCGCGGGGGCGGCCGGCGACCCTCCTGCGCAGGGTCCACCGGCGACGCCAGCCCCGCTGTCCTCGCCGACCAAGGGTGCCGCCGTCGAGCTCGTCGACGTCGTCGCCGCCTACGAGGACACGGGCGGTCCTGCGCTCGAAGGGGTGTCGTTGCGGGTCGAGGCGGGCCACCACCTCGCCCTCGTCGGACCGTCGGGGGCGGGCAAGACCACGGTGCTCTCGCTGCTGTGCCGCTTCGTCGAGCCGGCCGCCGGCACGGTCGCGCTCGACGGCCGACCGGTTAGCGATTGGCCCCTGGACGAGCTGCGTGCGGCGATCGGCTACGTCGAGCAGGACAGTCCCGTCCTCGGCGGGACGCTGCGCGAGAACCTCGTCTACGCCGCGCCCGGCGCCGACGACGCCGCGATCGCCGCGGTCCTCGAGCGCGTGCGACTGGCCGGGCTCGTCGGGGCGCTGCCGCGGGGTCTCGACACCGACGTCGGCGAGGCGGGCGTGCGGCTCTCGGGCGGGGAGCGCCAGCGCCTCGCGATCGCCCGCTCGTTGCTCGCTGGGCCGCGGCTGCTCCTGCTCGACGAGGCGACGAGCCAGCTCGATGCCCTGAGCGAGGCCGCGCTGCGCGAGGTGGTCTCCGAGATCGTCGCGGCCGGCACGACGGTGCTGACCGTCGCGCACCGACTCTCGACGGTCAGCGCAGCCGATGCCCTCGTCGTCCTCGAGTCCGGGCGGGTCGAGGCCAGCGGCCGGCCCGACCACGTCGAGGCGACCTCACCGCTGTACCGGCGCCTGCTCGCCGAGCAGCGCCCCGCGGTCGGACCCTAGGACCGTGCTGCGGCTGCGGCTCTCGCCCCGTCATCACCCAAGCGAGCTCCCCCCTCCCGGCCGCCGGGCGCGAGGCGTCCGTCAGCGGCTCAGGCCGCCGAGGAGCGACGTTCGAGCAGCCGCGGAGCCAGCCCGAGGCGCCTGCCCAGCCCGGTGAGGACCTCGACGGTGGCGGCGTCGACATCGCCGTCGGCGACGCGCTGCGCGAGCTCGTAGACGTGCTCCTGGGGCCGGGAGGTGTCGAGGGCGACGCCGAGCTGGACGGCGAGCTCGAGCCACCGCCCCACCTGCTCGGCGTCGCGCGGTGCGAGGCTCTCGCAGGCCCGCCTGGTGGCGAGCTCGAGGATCTCCTCGAGGGTCTGGCGCACCGGTTCGACATCGAGCTCGAAGCCCTGGTGGCGCGCGTAGACGATGAGCTCGGAGATGCCGGCGAAGTCCGCCGGCGAGCCAAGCGCGGTCGTGTTGTGGCGCGCCGAGACGATGCGGTCGGCGAGCTCGCGGGTCAGCGTGAGCTCGGCAGCGGCGCGCAGCACCGGAGGGAGCTCGTAGCCGGAGGCGCGGAGCATCTCGAGGGTGCGCCGGTGGTCGGCGTAGAGCCGGGCGTAGGAGGCGCCGAAGCGCGCCTCGAGCTCGCGGGAGACCTCGGCGACGAGCCGTTGGCGGGCCTCCGGCAGCGCTGCGTCGAGCGTGAACTCCTCGCCGTCGAGGGCGGTGTCAAGGGTGCGGAGGAAGCGCGCGAGCGGAGTGTGACCGCGGGCCTGCCAGATCGTGCCGAGCGCCTGCTCGTAGGCGGTGTCGCCGCGGTCGGGCGCGACGACCGCCTGCAGGTCGAGTCCGCCAAGGTGGGTGCCGGCGACGACGAAGCGGTGGACCCGACGGGTGGCCTCGGGGGTCACCGCGACACGGGCGGTCGCGAGGGTGAGACGGCCGCCGCTGTCGTGGCGCAGGTCGCTGACCTCGACGTCGTGGCCGGCCGGCAGGGTCGACTCGGGGTCGCCGGTGGCCGCCGACAGCCCGACGTGGGCGGCGACGCGCTCGGGTCGGACGGCGTCGGGCAGGACTCGCTCGTGCCAGACGTCGACCGCCGAGCCGATGCCGGCGACGTTGCTGCGCGCCTCGCCGAGCGCGTCGAGGAACGCCCCGCGCGGGCCGGGCGCGCCGAGGTCGTCGAGGAGGTCGAGGACGCGGGCGGCGAAGCGTAGGACGTAGACGGTCTCGATGCCGGAGACGTCGGCGAAGAACCAGCCGCAGCTCGTGTACATCGCCATGGCGTTGCGCTGGGACTCGAGCAGCGTCCAGAGGTCGGCGGTGCGCTGGGACGACAGCCGGCGCCGGGCGTGCTCGGCGACGAAGGCCTCGCGGTCCTGTGCGCCGACGAGCACCTTGACGTAGTCCTGCCGTGCGGACCACGGGTCGGCGAGGATCTCCTCGGCGAGGTTGGCGAAGCGCTCGGCAGCGGCGTCGCGCAGGAGGTCGAGGGCGTAGCGCAGCGGCCCGCGCCAGGCCTGGTCCCAGCCGTCCCCCGCGTTGGTCGAGCACCCGCAGTCCCGGAGCCAGCGCCCGACGCCGTGTGCGCAGCTCCAGGCGCTGCCCTCGCCTGGGACGAGGGCGACCTCCTCGGTGGGAGGGTGCTCGGCGAGGTAGGCCCCGTAGTTCGTCGGGGCGAGCCCGGCGGCCGGGCCGCTGCGGGCGAGCATGTAGGCCAGGCCGAGCTCGCCGAAGCGGTGGTGGTGCCCGAAGGTCTCCCCGTCCATCGCGGCGTGGACGAGTCCTGAGCCGCGGGAGGCCCCGGCGATCGCGCGGGTCATCGCCCCGGCGTCCATCCGGGCGGGGTCGAAGGCGAAGCCCTGGGCCAGCTCCCCGTCGTAGAAGAACCCCGCGAGGCTGCGGCCCGAGCCGTCGGAGTGCGTCAGGCGGTAGGGCCGGGAGGGGTCGATGCCGCCGCCGGTCTCGCGCCACGTCCCGTCGCGCCCGCGCACCGCGCGGGCCTGTCCGGGCGCGAGGATCGTGTAGCGCACGCCCGCGTCGATGAGCGCGTCGATCGTCGCCGCGTCCGCCGCGGTCTCGGGCAGCCACATCCCCTCGGCCTCGCGCCCGAAGCGGTGGCGGAAGTCCTCGAGGCCCCAGCGCACCTGGGTATGGCGGTCTCGGTCGTTGGCCAGGGGCAGGATCGTGTGGTGGAACGCCTGGGCCAGGGCGTTGCCGTGGCCGGTGCGGGCCTGGCTCGCGCGGTCGGCGTCGAGGATGCGACGGTAGGTCTCGGGGTGGGTCTGCTCCATCCAGGCGAGCAGCGTGGGGCCGAAGTTGAACGAGAGCCACTCGTAGGTGTTGACGATCTCCTCGACGCGGCGCTGCCCGTCGAAGATGCGCGCCACGGCGTTGGCGCGGTAGCTCTCGCGGTGGATGCGCTCGTTCCAGTCCCGGTCGGGCGCCGCCGAGGGCTCGGGCTCGAGCACCCCCGTCCAGGGGTTGGCCCGCTCGGGCTGGTAGAAGTGGGTGTGGAGCACGAAGGGCTGCACGGTCTCGTCCTCGTCTCAGGTCGTTGCCGTCTCGCGCATCAGGCGCCCGCCTCGTCGGCGATGAGCAGACAGGCGCTGCGCGGCGGCACGGTCGCCTGACCGTCGGCCAGGGCGACCGGGCGCCCCGCGCCGCCGTAGCGGGACTCGTCGGTGCTCATCGCGACCTCCCAGGGCCCGGGGTCGGGGAGGGCGAGGGCCCAGGACTCCTCGCAGAGATTAGCGAGGATCACCACGTCCGCTCCCGCGGGGTGGCGTCGGACCGCCGCGAAGCGCTCCTCGTCGACGGCGAGCACCTCGCAGAGGTCCCGACGACCGCTCGACAGCGCCGGCTGCGCCCGCCGGAGCGCGAGGAGGTCGCTCCAGGTCGCCCGACGGGCCTCTCCCTCTGGGGTGTCGGCCGCTCGGCGGTCGAGTTTCGCGGCGGCGAAGGTCGCGGGGTCCTGGGGGTCGGGCACCTCGCCGGTGAAGTCGACGAAGGCGGCGAACTCGGCGCGCCGTCCCTCGCGCACCGCCTCGGCGAGCTCGGGCTCGGGATGGCTCGTGACGTAGCAGAACGGCCGCGTCTCGCCGTACTCCTCGCCCATGAAGAGCATCGGCGTCTCCGGCGAGGCCACGAGCAGGGCGATGGCCGCGCGCAGGCGGTCGGCGTCGACGATCGTCGTGAGCCGGTCGCCGAGCGCGCGGTTGCCGACCTGGTCGTGGTTCTGCAGGCAGGCGACGAGGCGGTGGCTCGACAGCTCGCCGAGCGGGGCGCCGACGGTGCGGCCGCGGTTGCGCGAGTAGCGGCCGTCGAAGACGAAGCCGCGCTCGTAGCAGGCCGCCACCTCCGGCAGGCCGCGGTAGTCGACGTAGTAGCCGTCGGACTCGCCGGTGAGCGCGACGTGGAGGCCGTGGTGGAGCTCGTCGTGCCACTGCGCGTCGATGCCCTGCCCGCCCGCGGCGCGCGGACGGATCGTCTGGGGGTCCTGGCGGTCGGTCTCGGCGATGAGCTGCAGCGGCCGACGCACCCTCGTGGCGAGGTCGGCGACGGCGTCGGAGAGCTGGGAGAGGACGTGGACCGTCGAGGTGTCGATGAGGCCGTGCACGGCGTCGAGCCGCAACCCGTCGACGTGGTAGTCGCCCAGCCAGTGCAGGGCGTTGCCGACGATGAGCGCGCGCACCTCGTCGCTGCCGGGCCCGTCGAGGTTGAGCGCCTGCCCCCACGGGGTGTCGTAGCGGTCGGTGAGGTAGGGCCCGAACTCGGGGAGGTAGTTGCCGCTCGGCCCGAAGTGGTTGTAGACGACGTCGAGCACGACGGCGAGGCCGTGGCGGTGGCAGGCGTCGACGAAGCGGGCGAACGCCGCGGGGCCGCCGTAGGCCTCGTGCACGGCGTACCACGCCACGCCGTCGTAGCCCCAGCCGCGCTCGCCGTTGAACGGGGCGATCGGCATGACCTCGACATGGGTCACGCCGAGCTCGGCGAGGTCGCCGAGGTGGGCGGTGGCGGCGTCGAGCGTGCCCTCCTCGGTGAAGGCGCCGACGTGGAGCTCGTAGAGGACCGCCCCGGCCAGGGGGGCGGGCCGCCACGTCGCCTCCTCGGGCGACCACGGCAGCGCGCCGAGGTCGACGAGCTCGGAGGGCCCGTGCACGCCCTCGGGCTGGCGGCGCGAGGCCGGGTCGGGCCGGGGCTCGCCACCGTCGACCGCCAGGGCGTAGCGCGTCCCCGCGCTCGCGCCCGTGCGCACGCTCCACCAGCCGCGCTCGCCGGGGGCGAGCGGCTCGCGGCGGCCGCCGAGGAGGAGCTCGACGCGGTCGGCGTCGGGGGCCCAGACGCGGAACGTCGTCGTGCCGTCGTCGTGCAGCAGCGGGCCGTGGCGGTAGGTGTCGATCGTCGTCGCCTCCTCGGGTCGGCGCAGCGGGCAAAGCCTATCCCGACGACGCGCTAGGCTGCCGCGTCATGCGCGCCACGACGATGCTCCTGCAGACGCTCCGCGAACCGCCCGGCGACGCCGAGGCGATCAGTCACCAGCTGCTCGCTCGGGCGGGCTTCCTGCGCCGCCTCGCCTCGGGCGTCTACTCCTATCCGCCCCTCGGCTTCCGCGTGCTGCGCCGCCTCGAGGAGATCATCCGCGAGGAACACGCCCGCATCGGCGCCGAGGAGCTGCTGCTGCCGGCGCTGCACCCCCGCGAGGTCTGGCGGGCCTCCGGCCGCGACGAGACGATGGACGAGGTCCTCATGCGGGTGTCCGCCCGCGGTGGCGACTTCGTCCTCGGGCCCACCCACGAGGAGGTCGTCACCGCGCTCGTCGACGAGCAGGTATCGAGCTACCGCGAGCTGCCGCGCCTCGTCTACCAGATCCAGACGAAGTTCCGTGACGAGGCCCGGCCACGCTTCGGCCTGCTGCGCACCCGCGAGTTCATCATGAAGGACGCCTACTCCTTCGACGCGAGCCCCGAGGGGATGCGCGCGACCTACCGGTCCTTCTACGACGCCTACTGCCGGATCTTCGACCGTTGCGGGCTGCCCTACACCCCCGTCGAGGCGCTGTCGGGGGCGATCGGCGGCGACGTCAACCACGAGTTCATGGTGCCGAGCCCCATCGGCGAGGACCGCTTCGCCTCCTGCACCGCCTGCGACTACGCCGCCAACCTCGAGGCCGCCGCAACCGGCGCGCCGCCGACCCCGGGCGACGCCCCCGACGAGGCGCTCGTCGAGCACCACACCCCCGACGCACCGGGCATCGACGCCGTCGTCGCGCACTTCGCCGACCGCGGGTTGAGCGCGGCGGGGATGCTCAAGTGCATCGCCGCCGTCGACGAGGACGGCGCGCCGGTCGTCCTGCTCGTCCCCGGCGACCGCGAGGCCCGTCTCGAAGGGGGGCTACGCGCCTTCGACGAGGCCGACTTCGCGGCGCACCCGAGCCTCGTGAAGGGCTACATCGGGCCGATGGGCCTGCGCGAGCGGGGCGTGCGGGTCGTCGCCGACCCGCTCGTGGCCGCCGCGGGCCCGTGGGTCACTGGGGCGAACCGCTTCGAGCACCACGTCACCGGCGCGACGCTCGGGCGCGACTTCGACGTCGACGAGTGGCGCAGCGTCGCCGTGGCCCGCGACGGCGACCCGTGCCCGCGCTGCGGCGCGCCGCTCGACATCGTCCAGGCCGTCGAGGCCGGGCACACCTTCCAGCTCGGCACCGTCTACTCCGCCGGCGCGCCCGGGGCGACCTTCGTCGACGAGGACGGCGTCGAGCAGGTCATGTGGACCGGCAGCTACGGCATCGGCGTCGGCCGCCTCATGGCCGTCATCGCCGAGACCCACCACGACGAGCACGGGCTGGCCTGGCCCGCCGAGGTCGCGCCCTTCTCGGTGCACCTGCTGAGCCTCGGAGCCCAGCGCAACCCCGAGGTCGCCGAGCGCGCCGACGCGCTCCACGACGCGCTCGTCGCCGCTGGCGTCGAGGTGCTCTACGACGACCGCGACGCCTCGCCGGGCGTGAAGTTCGCCGACGCCGACCTCCTCGGCGTCCCCACCCAGATCGCGATCGGAGGCAAGGGGCTCGCCCGTGGCGTGGCCGAGCGCAAGGACCGCGCCTCGGGGCAGCGCGACGAGATCCCCCTCGAGGCGGTCCTCGCCACGCTCACCGGCCGGGGCTAGCCCCGGCCGCGGGTCGGGCTGGGCGGCGATGGACACCGTCGACCTCGCGATCGTCGGGGCGGGCCCCGCCGGTGCGGCCGCGGCGCTCGCCGCCCGGCGGGCCGACCCCGCGGCCCGGGTCGTGCTCCTCGACCGCGCGAGCTTCCCGCGCGACAAGGTCTGCGGCGACGGGATCGCCCC
>JAWOAS010000027.1:0-9541 GCA_046498405.1 Egibacteraceae bacterium | reverse complement strand
CTTTAATAATTCGAGTCGAGCACATAAAAGATGCTCGGAATTTTTTAAACCATCTAATCAATTAAATCAATCCAGCCCGAATGCAGCGGTAAAAACAGAGGACGATGGCTTATCCCCACCCCCACTTGAAAAAAAAATTGAAAATTTAAGCATGCGGACTATGTTTGCTTAGCTCGACTTTGCCCATTTTTAAGAACACATCAAAAAATGCCGTCTTTGCGAACGAAGTGAAGCAATCCAGATCGGAGGCGCGCAGAGCACCCGGCAGCGGTCGAGCCCGGCCAGCGCCTCGGTCGCGCGTCCGGCCGCGGCGTGCGCGGCCACCTCGGCGTAGACCTCGGCGGCCTCGGCCAGCGCCGCGCGCACGCCCGCCTCGTCGCCACGCCAGCGC
Source organism: Egibacteraceae bacterium (assembly GCA_046498405.1). Classification (GTDB taxonomy): domain Bacteria; phylum Actinomycetota; class Nitriliruptoria; order Euzebyales; family Egibacteraceae; genus T1Sed10-49. The sequence goes on along the minus strand of JAWOAS010000027.1, from coordinate 9,150 downwards.
ACCGCGCCCTCGTCGGCGTCGTCGGCGAGCACGGCCAGGGCGGGCGCGGGGTCCTCGTCGAGGCCGCGGATCGCCGCGGCGAGCCGGCCGATCGCGCTGTCGGCGCCGAAGCGGTGGAAGCGGGTGAGCCGCACGATCGCGTCGCCGACCCCGGGGGCGTCGGCCTCGCCGCCGGGCACCGGCCGGCCGGAGGCCACCGCGAGCCGCTGTCGCGCCGCCGGCGAGCGCGGCGCCTCAGCGGCCTCCTCGGGCCCGCAGACGTCACCGAGCACCGCGCCGGCCTCGACGCTGGCGAGCTGGTCGCGGTCGCCGAGCAGGACGAGCCGCGCCGAGGCGGGCACGGCGTCGACGAGCTTGGCCATGAGTGCCAGCGGCACCATCGAGGCCTCGTCGACGACGACGGCGTCGACGTCGAGGGGATTGGCGGCGTCGTGACGGAAGCGGGTCCGGCCGGGCCCGCGGGAGCCCAGCAGGCGGTGCAGCGTCCGGGCCCGCACCCCGGCCAGGGCCGCGCCGAGCCCCGCGTCGAGCCCGAGCCCGGCCACGGCGTCGCGCAGCGACTCGTCGAGCCGGGCGGCGGCCTTGCCGGTGGGGGCGGCCAGGGCCAGGCGTGGGGGCCGCGCGGGGTCCTCGGCGAGGGCGAGCAGCACGGCGAGCAGCCGCGCGACGACGGTGGTCTTGCCGGTGCCGGGCCCGCCGGTCACGACGGTGAGCGCGCCGGTGGCCCCTGCGGCCACCGCGAGGCGCTGACGGTCGGGCCCGTCGCCGTCGGGCTCGGCCGGTGGCAGGAGACGCTCGATCGCCGCGCGCACCGCGGCGGGGTCGACGTCGGCACGCGGCCCGGCGACCCGCGCGACGAGCGCCGCGGCCAGGCGTCGCTCGTAGCGCCAGTAGCGGTCGAGGTAGAGGCGCGAGCCCGCGAGCACGAGGGGGCGGGCGGCGCCGGCGTCCGCGGCCCCGCCCTGCCCGGGCGACCCGGGCCGGCCGCCGGCGGGCTCGACGGCGACCGCCGGGGAGGCCGCGAGCATGTCGCGCCAGGCCGCCGGCGCCGGCCATGGCAGCGCCGTGGGTGCGGGGGCGCCCGCGGCGGCAGGCTCGGCGACGGTGTGACCGGCCACGGCGTCGAGGTCGACGCAGACGTGGCCGAGGCGCGGGGCGCGCACGGCCAGGGCCGCGGCGAGCACGACCTCCGGGGTGCGCTCGCCGGTGAGCCGGCTGAGGGTGCCTGCTACGGCGAGGTCGCCGTCGGCGAGCACGCCGGCACGGCCGAAGGCGGCGAGCAGCGGCTCGTGGCCCGGCGCGGCGCTCACCGGTCGGGCCCCCCGGCCAGCAGCGCGCTCGCCTCCTCGACGAGGGCGGCGGAGGGTCGCCAGCGCCACACGCCGTCGACGCGGCCGTCGGGGCGACGGGCGCAGGGGCCGGTCATCCCCCGCAGGAAGAGGTAGGCCACGCCGGCGAGGTCGCGGTCGGGGTCGTAGGCGCGCCCCAGCCGCGCGCGCAGGTGGCGATGGACCGCGACGAGGTAGAGCAGCGCCTGGAGGTGGTAGCCGTACGGGCGCATCGCCTGCTCGAGCGCGTCGGGGCGGTAGTGCCAGGCCGTCGAGCGCTCGCCCTCGTCCCCCTGCATGCGGTCGCCGAGCCAGGTCGTCTTGTAGTCGACGACGAGGTAGCGCGGGGCGCCGTCCTGGCGCAGCCGGGCGACGAGGTCGACCGAGCCGGTGAGGTAGCCACGGGAGGGCCGGTGGCGCACCCCCGGCGGCAGGGCCTCGAGCGCCGCCGCGGCCTCGCTGCCGTCGTCGTGGCGGCGCAGCACCGTCGCGACGTCGGCGAGGGTCAGCATGGCCCGCGGTGCGTGGCCGCCGGCGAGCGGGAGCTCGAAGGCGAACTCGTCGAGGCGGTCGCTGCGGGCGAGGTCGGCCAGCCGCGTCTCGCCGAGGTCACCGCCGAGCGGGGTCGCCAGGGCGGCGGTGAGCCCGTCGACGATCGTGTCCCGCCAGGCGGCGAGCTCGGGCCGTCCGCGCAGGCTGCGCGCGACCACCGCGGCCAGCGCCTCGTCGTCGTCGGGCGCGGCGGCGAAGTCGGTGTGCTCGAGGACGCGGTGCAGGAGGTCGCCCACGACCGGCCCCCGGGGCACCGCGGCCAGAGGCACCGACGCGGCGTCGGGCGGTGGCCCCCCGGCTGGCGCCTCACCTGGCCACGGCTCCCCGGGCGCTGACCCGCCGGGCGGGGAGCCCTCGGGCGGCCCGCCCCCGGGCCGCGCGTCGGTGGGCGCCCCACCGACCTCGGCGGCGGCCGGGTCGTCGTCGACGTCGCGGCCGAGCTCGCGGGCCTCGTCGCCCTCGACGGCGGGCCCGCGCGGCGCACGAGTCAGCGCGGTGAAGCTCGTGCGCTGCCAGGCGCGGTCGAGCGTGCGGGCGAAGCTCGCGGCCTCCAGCGTCGCCCCCGGCGCGCGCCGCGCCCCGGGGTCGTGCCGCCGCGGTGACGGTGGGGCCGCGAGCGCCTCGACGGCGATGGCCTCGTGCTGCGCCGCGAGCGCCTCGACGGCGGCGCGTGCCGGGTCGTCGTCACCGTCGGTCGCGGGCGCCGGGCCCGACGGCGCGAGGAGCGTGGCCAGCGGGGAGTCGGACGCACCGGAGAAGGGGCCCCACCACACGATCGCCTCGTGGACCGCCCGGGTCAGCGCGACGTAGGCGAGCCGCAGGTCCTCCCGGGCGACCTCCCGGGTGGCGTGCTCGAGGTGGCTGCGCTTGGGCTCAGCCTTGGTGTCGAGGTGGAGGTCGAGGGTCAGCCGCTCGTCGTCGTCGGGGTCGTGGAAGCGCAGGATGTCGCGGTCGCGGACCACCGAGGCGTGCCACAGGAACGGGCAGAGCACGACGCCGAACTCCAGCCCCTTGGCGCCGTGGACCGTGGCGACCTGCACCGCGGCGTCGTCGCGCTCGAGGCGCAGCTCGGCGTCCTCGGCGGCCGGCCCGGTGCCCTCGAGGGCCTCGGCGCGGGCGCGACGCAGCCACGCCAGGAGCGCGCCGGGGCCGAGGCGCTCGGCCTGCTCGGTGGCGTGGAGCCGCTCGGTGAGGTGCCCGAGGTTGGTCACCGCCCGGTCGCCGCGCTGCCCGGCCAGCAGCCGCGGCCAGGCGCCCTGCTCGGCGAACGCCCGCGACAGCGCGGCGCGCACGCCCTCGGCCTCCCACGTCGCCCGCCAGCCGGCGAGCGCGGCGCGCCAGTCCTCCCAGGCCGGCTCCCGGGCGGGGTCGAGCAGCGCCCCGGCCGTCCAGCCGAACGGCGGGGTCAGCGCCGCGGCGCGGGCCAGCGGCTCGCGGCCCGGCTGGGCGACGGCCTCGAGCAGCCGCTCGAGGGCCAGCGCCTCGGGGGAGGCCAGGACGCTGCCCGAGCGGGCGCGGGTCGCCGGCACGCCGGCGGCGGCCAGCGCCGCGTGGACGAGGTCGGCCTCGTGGTTGGTGCGGGTCAGCACCGCGAGGTCGCCGGCGGTCAGCGGCGCCTCACCGCCGTCGCGGCGCACCCGGCGACCGGAGGCCAGCAGGTCGACGACCTGCGCGGCGACGTCGACGGGCAGCGCCCGCCGCGCCCACCCCTTGGTGATCGCGCCGCCGCGGTCGAGCCCCCCGTCGGCCTCGGCGGCCGAGGCGGTGACGTAGCGCACCCGCAGCGGCGCACCGCGCGCGCCGGAGAGCGTCCGCTCGCGGCGGGCCTCGGCGGCGCGCAGGCGCGGGGCGGTCACGGCGTCGTCGCCGAAGACGCCGTCGCGGGCGAAGAGCGCGTTGACCGCGTCGAGGTAGCGCTGCTCGCTGCGCCAGCTCTCCCCGAGGGTGTGCCGGGCATCCTCGGGGATCGTCCCGGCGGCGCCGAGGTAGGTGCCGAGGTCAGCGCCGCGGAAGCCGTAGATCGCCTGCTTGGGGTCGCCGATGAGCACGAGCGGCGCGTCGGCGAAGACCGTCGAGAAGATCCGCCACTGCACCGGGTCGGTGTCCTGGGACTCGTCGATGAGCGCGACGGCGTAGCGCTGCCGGATCGCGGCGACGAGGGCGTCGGCCCGCGCGCCGTCATCGAGGGCCTCGGCGAGGCGGCGGAGCTGGTCGTCGTAGCTGACGACGCGCCGCTCGCGCTTGCGCTGCTCGTAGCGCCGGCGCACCGCGCGGGCGAGGCCGGCCCGCCAGCGGCTCGCGGGGTCGGCGGAGGCGGCGAGCACCCGGGCGGCGCGCTCGAGGACGGGGTGGGCCGGGGTGGCGCGCTCGGCGAAGAAGCGCAGGCCGACGGTGCGCTTGCTGCCCTGCTGCCAGCGCCGGGCCGTGCGCAGCCGGGCGACCGGGGACTCCGCGAGCCAGGCGTCGACCTCCTCGGCGGCGGGGCCCACCGGCGAGCGCAGCTCACCGCCGGCCTCGTCGCGCCGGCGCTTCCAGCCCTTGATGACCCCGTCGTCCTTGAGGGCGGCGAGCTCGTCGTCGAGCGTGGCGCGGTGGCGACGCCAGGCCCCGACGAAGGCCTCCACCTCGGCGTCGAACACCGTGAGCGGCACGGCGGCCGGCCGTGCGGGATCGACCTCGGGCAGGATGCGCGGTGCGGCGGCCGCCACGGCCTGCTCGGCGAGGGTCTCGAGCTGATCGAGCCGGGCCACGCCGGTCTCGCGCAGGTAGCCGTACCAGGCGTCGTCGGCGCCGGCGAGGGCACCGGCGAGCTCGTCGTCGAGGGCGGACAGGCGCAGCGCGCCCTCGTCGTCGAGGAGCTCGGCGTCGATGTCGACGTCGGCGTCGAGCGCGCTGGCCGAGAGCACCCGCTGGCAGAAGCCGTGGATCGTCGCGACCGTCGCGTCGTCGAGGTCGGCGGTGGCCTTGCGCAACCGCTGCGCGCGGACGGCGAGCTCGGCGGGGTCGCCGGCCTGGGCGACGAGCGAGCGCACGACCTCGTCGTCGGCCGGCCCGGTGTCGCCGGCGACCGCCTCCTCGAGGGCCCGGGCGGCGGCGGTGAGCCGCCGCCGGATGCGGTCGCGCAGTTCGGCGGCCGCCGCGCGGGTGAAGGTCACGACGAGCACGCGCCCGAGCGGGATCCCCCGCTCGGCGACGTAGCGCAGGACGAGGGAGGTGATCGTGTGGGTCTTGCCGGTGCCGGCGCTGGCCTCGAGCAGGGCGTGGCCGCAGGGGGCCGACGCCGCCGGGTCGAACGGTGCGCGGGCGCTCATGCCCGGCCCCGCTGCCGCGCCGCGAGGATCGGACGCCACACGAGCTCGGCGAGGCGGCGCTCGCGGATGCCGATGAGCTCGGCGATGTCGCGCTCGGGCCCGTAGAGCAGGACCACGGCGTCGTCGTCGCCCTCGCCGCCGGCATGCGGCCCGCCCTCCCACGCGCCACGGGCGGCCTTCCAGCGCGGCGCCCCGCCGTCGAGCGCCTCGACGAGGGCGCAGGCGGTGCGCGGCAGCAGCGGCAGGGCCTCGGCGAGCCCGGCGAGGCGCACCGCGACGAGCTCGCCGAGCCTGGCACGGGCGAAGCCCTGCGGGTCCTCCCGCGGCAGCGCGAGCCGATGGGTCACCGCCTGCTCCCCCGAGCCGGCGACCCCGACGGCGACGCCGGTGCGCACGTCGTGGCCGCCGGCCGCGGCGGCGAGGAGGTCGAGCCACACCGCGAGCCAGGCCCGCGCGTCGAGGCCGCCGGCGCGCGCGCGGACGACCTGCCCTGCCACCAGTCGCGGCAGCGCTCCGCCCAGGCGCACCGTCGGCGGCGCGCCGTGCGGCCAGCCCGCGCCCGCGGCTTGCACTGCCGCGACGGCGTCGTCGAGGGCGAGGGCGACCTCGACGCGGGCGGCGAGGTGGGGCTCGCCGTCGGCGAGCCTGGCGAGGGCCTCCTCGACGGCGCCGGCGCGCTCCTCGACGTCGGCGAGCGCGTGGCGCCCCGGTGCGCCGGGTGGCAGGGCCCCGCGGCGCAGGGCCGCGTGCCGCCACGCCGCGAGATCGGCGCCGCGCGCGCTGCGCTCGAGGCGCTCCTCGACGAGCAGGTAGCGGGCGAGCCCATCGAGCGCGAGGGGGTCGCGCTCGGAGGGCTCGGCGACCTCGCGCTGCGTGGCGACGTCGAGGCGCTCCCGCAGCAGCGCGGCGAGCGGGTTGCGCAGGAACCGGGCGAGGTCGGCGAGGTCGAGGCTCGCGAGGTCGAGCTCGCCGGTGGCCGGCGGCGGCAGCGCCTCGGCGAGCGGACCGCCCGGCGCCGGGGCGGCGTCGCGGTGGGCCGCAGCGGCCCGACGGGCCTCCGCGGCGGCCAGGCGCCCGCGGTGGTAGCTGCGCGCCGGTGGCCGTGGGCCCCCGCCGGCCGCGGGAGGCTGCCCGGTCTGGGCCGCGTAGTAGGCCTCGTCGTAGGGCTGCAGGGGGTGGGCGGTGACGAGCTCGGTGGCCTCGCGGCCACGGGTGCGCGCGAGCGCCTCGAGGAGCTCGGCGAGGGGCGCCGAGGGCGGCAGCTCCCCGCCGGTCCGTGGATCGTGGCCGCTGTAGGTGACGAGGAGGTGGCGGCGCGCGGCGAGGACCGCGTCGAGCAGGAGGCCGCGGTCCTCGGCCCGGGGGTCGCGGTCGGTGGGCCGGGGGTCGGCGGCGAGGAGGTCGAAGCCCAGGGGGGTCGGGTTGCGCGGGAAGCGCTCGTCGTCGAGGCCGAGCACGCAGACCACGGCGTGGGGCACCGCGCGCAGCGGCGCGAGCTCGCAGATCGTGATCGCGCCGCTGGCGTAGCGGGCCGCTGCCGGCTGGCGGCCGAGCTTGGCGCGCAGCTCGCCGCGCACCTCGGGCAGGGTCAGCGCGACCGCCGCGGCGGGGCCGGCCGCGGCTCCCTCGGCGAGGCCGTCGAGGACCTCGGCCACCGCGGTGGTCTGCCAGGCCTCCTCGGCGTCGGTGGCGGTGAGGTCGGTCAGCGCCGCGGTGAGGTCGGCGGCCCACCGCGCGACGGGGCGGGGGGCGGCGAGGGCGCGCAGGTGCGCGAAGAGCGCGTCGAGGGCGCGCTGGACCCGGCCGAGCGCGTCGACGTCGCCGCCCTCGAGGTCGTCGTAGGGCACGACGTCGCCGACGAGGCGGTCGTCCTCGTCGGCCATCGCCACCCCGAGGTGGAGGCGGTCGAGCCCCGCGCGCCAGGTGTGGGCGCCTTGGCGCGGCGCACCGACCTCCTCGCGGTGCCCGGCGTCGAGGCCCCAGCGGACCCCCGTCTCGGCCAGCCAGGTCGCCAGCCGCGCGAGGTCGCCGTCGGTGAGCCCGAAGCGCGCGCGCACCGGCGCCTCGGCGAGGAGGTCGAGGACCTCGGTGGCCGCGGCGCGGCCGTCGACGAGGTCGAGGAGGGCGAGCAGCACCGCGGCGACGGCGTTGTGCGCGTCGACGCGTCGGTCGGCGAGGCGGAACGGCAGCGCCGGCGGGCCGGCCTCGGCCCCGCCGGCGCCGTGCCGTCCGCGCGCGCGGTCCTCGGCGAGCGCGCCGGTGAGCAGCGGCGCGAAGGTGTCGAGGTCGGGGCAGAGCACGAGGACGTCGCGCGGCTCGAGGTCCTCCTCGCGGGCGAGGAGATCGGTGATCGCCTCGACGAGGACGTCGACCTGGCGCGCCGCGCCGTGACAGCGGTGGACCTGCACCGACGGCGGGGTCGGGGGCGCGGCCTCTCCCGCCACGGTCGCGCCGTCGGGCCCCGGCACGGTGCCGGCCGGGCCGGCGTCCTCGCGCGGCGGGTCGTGGTGGGCCGCTGGGTCGTGCGCCGGGTCGACGTCCTCGGCGACGTCGGCCTGCAGGCGGGCGAGCAGCGAGCCCCCGAGCGCCTCGCGGCCGACGACGCGGTCGACGACCCGGGCCTCGACGGCCTCGAGCGCCCCGGCCATGCCCGCCGCGACCGCGCCGAGGCTGCGCCGCAGCGGGTTGCCGGCGGTCTCGAGGTCGCCCGCGGCGGGCACGACGGTGGGCGCGAGCAGGTAGAGGCCCACCGCGGTGTGCCGGCCGAGCGCGGCGAGCACCTCGAGGTGGACCGGCGGCAGGGCGGTGACGCCGAAGACGCTGAGGCGCGCGGGCAGCGCCGCGGCGACGGGGGCCTGCGGCTCGTCGAGCGCGGCCAGGGCCGTCGCGCGCCGGCGGTTGGGGCTGTCGACGCCCACGGTGGCGCAGAGGTGGCGCCACAGCGCCGGTTGCCAGCGCTGCTCGACGGGGAGGTCGGCGCCGTCGGGGCCGACGTCGCGGCCGTCCTCCCAGGCCTCCACCATCGCCGGGCGGGCGAGGGCGTAGCGGTCGAGCACGTCGGCGATGCGTCGGGCGAGCGGCAGGCGGCGGGTCGCCACCGGCCCGTCGGGGCCGCGGAGGTAGCGCACGAGCGGGAGCCAGGGCTCGGCGCGCCCCTCCGCGGCGCCGCCACCGGCGGCGAGCTCGTCGAGCAGGGCGAGGACCGGCCAGGCGAGCCGCTCAGCGCGCCACGGATCGGCGGCACCGCCCACCGACCCCGTGAGCCGTGCGACGAGGTCGTCGACGAGGCCGCCGGGGAAGGGGAACGTCAGGCCCGCGGCGACGCCGTCGCCGAGCCCGGTGTCGCCGAGACGACCGGAGAGTCGCTGGGACAGCCAGCGCTCCGAGCCCCGGCTCGGCACGGCCACGATCTCGGCTTGCATGGGATCGGTCAGCGGAGCCTCGGCGAGGCGCTCGGCGAGCGCGTCGACGAGCGGCTCGAGCCGGTTGGAGCGCACGACCTCGAGCACGCCGACGACACCTCCTCTCACCCGACCCGGCACGGCACCACCCACCGCGAGCGCGGGTCCGCCTGCGGCCAGTCGCAGGCTAGCGAAGCGGTGTGACCACCACGGCGCGCGGGACGGCCCGCGCGGGCGGCGCGCCACGCAGCGGCCGGCAGCGCAGGGCGGGGACCACCGCCCGTGGCCGGCCGGCGCCGCAGCGGGCCCGCACCGGTGCCGACACCGTCGGGCCGCTGCGCGAGAATGCGGCGTGACGACCCCGAGCAGGAGGAGCGCGGCGTGGGCCCTGAGACCGAGCACGCGACCGGCTGGCTGACCGAGCGGGAGATCACCGAGGCGCGCGAGCGCGTGCCGATCGTCTACGTCGAGGCCGTGCCGGTGCGCGTCGACCACCTCGGCCGCGTCGAGCGGGTCGGCCTGCTGCTGCGCAGCCGACCCGACGGGACGATCAGCCGG
>JAWOAS010000116.1:0-10881 GCA_046498405.1 Egibacteraceae bacterium | reverse complement strand
GCCAGCGACGACAACCGCCCGGTCAACCTCGGCAACCCCCACGAGGTGACGATGAACGCCCTCGCCGCCGTCGTCCAGGACGTCGTCGGGCGCCACCCGGGCCTGACCTACCTGCCGCGCCCGGTCGACGACCCGCCGACGCGCTGCCCCGACCTCACCCGCGCCCGGGAGGTCCTCGGATGGCAGCCGCGCGTCGACCTGCGCGAGGGCCTCGAGCGCACCCTGCCCTGGTTCGCCGCCAACCTCGACCCCGACGGCGCCGAGGGCCCGTAGGGCGCGCGGCGCCCGCATCGCTGACCCCTCTTCGAGGGCCATCGCGCGACGTCGAGCCGTGCCCGGCTGGCTTTCGTGGGTGTCATGCCGATCAGGTCGGCCAGTGCTGGCCGACATACGGATCGGGGTTCTCGGTTGCCCAGCGGTCGAGCCGTTCGGCGAGCGCTTGCGCCTGGGCCCCGCCCGAGGGCAGCTTGCGCTTGCGCACACAGACCAGCACCAGGTCGGGTTCTGGCGCGTAGTCGACGGCGTTCTCGGTCACGACGGCGCGGTGCTCGCTGCGCGCGAACGTCGCGACCACGCCGTCGTCGGCACCCGACAGTCCCACCTCACCAACGTGCACCGCGTCATGCTCGAACGCCTCGCGCAGCACCGTGGCCGCGGCCTTCGGGAACATCTCGTCGAGCAGGAGCCTCACGCCAACAGCGCCCGACGCTGCTGGGCGGCGTCACGGCTCTCGGCGATCGCCCGCTCGTTGCGAGCGATCCGTTCTTGGACGTCCGTTGGATGCCGGGCGGCGAACTCCAGCGCGGCACGCACCTGTCGAGGGTGCAGTTCGGTCTCCGTCGCGAGGACCGCGATCCGCTGCTCCTCGCTGCCTTCGAGCTCCCGCAGCCGCGCGACGATCTCCCAGACGTCCGGCCCCCCAACCAGCGCCGCACGACGGTCGTGACCCGGGCCCCGGTACACGATCCCTGGGTGCTCCAGGGTGTCCACACCCTCGACGATGAGCCGTTCGAGCAGCGCCGTCGCACTGATCCGCTCGCGCTCGGCACGCTCGTGCAGACGCTGTCGCGCCTCGTCGCCCAGCCGGAACGACGTACTCCTCGCAGCCATGAGCCGTCCTCCCCCTCGTGGGCTACAGCGTAGCTCACACGTAGCGCCCGGCACGGCATCAACGACCTCCGCGCGGCCGATCACAGACGCATCGGACGGCGTACCAGGTGTGCTCCACCTCGTCGAGGTGGCCTTCCCGACGCTGTCACGCTAGATCGTGCACGACGTGCTGGCGTTCTCCTCGTCACTGCCCACCTGAACGCCACCGACACACGCGAGCCAACGACGGATCAGCGGTCCACCAGGAACCGCGCGACAGCGGTCACGTACGCGCGGGAGGCATCGATGGCTTCGGGCACCACCGCAGCCACACGGGCCAGGTCGAGCCGCACGTACTCATGCACGATGACGTTGCGCATACCAACCGACGGCTTGAGCCGGACTGCCATGGCCGTCTCGATGACGCCTGCCTGAGCCATGAGGTCGAACGACTCGCGGTACTCGCTCGGAGCGCGGTCGAGCAGGGCCACGGCGAGGTGGCTGTTGACGTCGACGGCGAGGTCGACCAGGCGCCCGATGAGTCGCTCGACCGCAGCGGCGACGACCGGGTCATCGCGCAGCCGGTCGGCGTCGATGTCACCCAGCGACGCGAGCACGTCACAGGTGTGCTCGATCGCCGCAAGCTTGTTGCGCACGACATCCACATCGAGGCGCCGAGGTGTCATCGGTCCGCCAGCAGTTCGAGGTCACGCCGACGCAACGGTGCGGTCTCCATCGCATAGGTCAGCGCCGCCATCTGCGCCCGTGCCACATCACCAGCGGTCGCCTCGTACAGCGGCTCGGATGGTGGGCCGAGCGCCCGGGCCTGCGCGACCACCCCGGCGCTACCGAGCTCCAGCACGTCGATGTCCGAGGTGCCCGTGAGGTCGATCAGCGCGTTGACGACGTCAACGAGGTCGCCGGCCGCCCCGGCCCGGAGACTGATCGCGATGTCGAGATCGCCCGGCGCACGTACCCGATCGGGGTCGACGGCACTGCCGAACACGACCAGCATGCCGACACCGAGCCGTTCGCAGACGCGGTCGAGTCCACCCGACGCCGCCGCGGCGCGGATCCTCTCCAACCCTTCGAGCGGGGTAGCCACGCTCGACACCCTACCGACCCGCGACGGACCGCCGACGAAGCCCAGACGATGTCGGACTCGCGGACAGCGGTCAACGCGCTGCTCGAACCTGGGTGATCGGGACTCGCCATCCGGTCGGATGCGAGGTGTCAACGGTCCTGTCCGAACGAGCGTGCGTGCCCACGCGGGACGGCCTCAGGTGTTGGCGGTGCGTGGCCTTCGCAGCTGCTGGCGCGAACGGTAGGTCGCGCTGCGCCAGGCCCACTCGAAGGGGCCGTAGCGGTAGCGCTGCAGCCACGCGGTCGACCACCACAGCTGCAGCGCCCACGGCCAGGGCGAGCACGACCCCCGCCGTGGCCAGGACACCGGTCGGCAGCCGGCGCACGAGCAGGACGACCGGCGCGCACAGCGCGTAGACGACGAGGATGTCGCCCACCCAGAACCGGGCATGGACGAGACCGACCGCCGGCAGCAGCGTGAAGCGCCACGGGCTGAGTGCGACCACCCGCCGACCCCGTATCGCAGACGAACAGACGCAAACCGAGCAACCCCAACGACGAAATCAGCAGGGGGCTAGACCACGCGGCGCAGGACGACGATCGCGCAGTCGTCGGTCGTGCCGTCGTCGGTCCAGCGCCGCACCGCCTCCCACACGCCGTCGGCGAGGTGCTGGGCGTCGAGCCGGGAGCGGGCGAGGTCGTCGAGGGTGGCCTGCAGCCGCTCGGCGCCGAAGAGCGTGCCGTCGGCGGCGCGCGCCTCGGTGACACCGTCGGTGTAGAGCACGAGAGCCTGGCCGGGCGCGAGGCTCGACTCGAGGTGCTCGTAGGTCGTGTCGTCGTCGACGCCGACCGGCACGTCGGGCACGAGGTCGAGGAAGCGCGCGCCGTCGGCGTCGACGATGGCCGGCGCGGGGTGCCCGGCGAGCGCGAGCTGGTAGGCCCACGTCTCGGGCTCGAGGCGGACGTAGGCCATTGTCATGAAGCGCTCTGGCGGGGTCTGGTCGTAGACCGCGCTGTTGAGCATGCGCAGGACGATCTGCGCGGTCGCGCCGCGCAGCGCGAAGGCGCGCAGGGAGTAGACCGCCATCGCCGTCAGGCTCGCCGCCTCGACGCCCTTGCCGGAGACGTCGCCGCAGACGATGCCGATGTGGTCGTTCTCGGTGATGAACCAGTCGTAGAAGTCCCCGCCGACGTCGACCCCGGCGGTGGCCGAGCGGTAGACCTCACCGACGTCGACCGCGGCGGGCAGGGCGACGTTGCGCGGCCGCAGTTCGCGCTGCAGGGAGTCGACGACGGTCCTGGCCCGCTCGTGGAGGGTGACCTGGTGCACGGCGGCGGCGAGGGCCTGGGCGAGGGTGGCCAGGACGCCGTCGACGAGCTCGGGCAGGGGGCGGTCGCTGTAGACGCCGAGGACGCCCTCGGCGGGGCTCGGCACCTGCACGAGCCGCACGCTGTAGCCGGGCCAGCTCGAGGTCGCCGCGGCGGTCGCGGCCTCGCGCAGGCTGCCGGTCAGCGCGCCGTTGGCGAGCTTCGCGGCGATGCTCTTCGGGCCGAGCGCGCCGATGTGGTCGCAGGCATCGTCGGGCAGACCGGCCGAGCCGAGCAGCCGCAGCCGCCCGTCGCCGTCGGGGTGGGGCCCCCACAGCGCTGCGCCGGCGAAGCCCATGCCGTTGACGAGCCCGTTGAGGAGACGCTCGCGCACAAGGTCGGGGTCGGGGGCGTCGACGAGGGAGGCCGAGGTCGCCACCGCCGCGGTGAGCAGGTCCTCGAGCCGCTGGAACTGGTCGATGAGCCTCGCGTTGTCGACCGCGGTCGAGGCGAGCGTGGCGACGAGGTCGAGGCGCTCGGCGGCGTCGGCGTCGAAGCTGCCGAGGCGCGGCTCGCCGACGACGAGCAGGCCCTGCCAGCGGCCGTGCAGGCTGAGGCCCGTGGCCAGGACCTGCTGCCAGCCGTCCTGCCCCGCGAAGGGCAGCGGCGGTGCCTCGTCGCTCTCGTCGGCGCGCCAGACGATGCGCCGGCGGCCGAGGCAGGCCTGCCACACCGGGCTCGCGAGGTCGTCGACGACGACCTGCGGCTCGAGGGCGCCGTCGGGCTCGACGGCGACGACGTCGAAGACCTCCCCGCCGCGCGACAGGAGGATCGCGCTGCGCTGGGCGCCGGCGGCCAGCGACGCGCCGTGCACCGCGTCGGCGTAGACCTGGTCGAGCGGCTTGGTGACGGTCAGGCCCGCGGCGAGGTCCTGCAGCGCCGCGGTCTCGGTGCGCTCGGCGCTGGCGAGCAGCTGCCCGGAGAGGTCGACGAAGGTCACGAGCACGCCGCCGGCGGGGGCGCTCAAGGGTTGCAGGCGCAGCGTCCAGCGCGAGCGCAGCAGGCCGGCCACGCGGGGGTCGGCCCCGTCGGGCGCGTCGATGCGCACCCGTGTCGAGCGCGGCTCCCCGCGGGCGGCGCACTCCTCGAGGACCTGGGGGACCGAGGGCCCCTCGATGACGACGGTGCGGTCGTCGGGCATGAGGTCGACGAGGCTCGCGCCGACGGGGTCGGTCTCGAGGCCGAAGGTGCGGACGAAGGCCGGGCTCGCGAGGAGGACGCGCCAGTCGGTCTCCTCGGGGGCCAGCACGATCGCGGGGATCGGCAGGCCGTCGAGGACCTCGGCGACGGGGTCGAGGCGCCCGTCGCCGAGCAGCTCCGTCGACAACCGTGTCACCCGTCACCCCCCGACCTCGGGTCCACCGCACGCGCTGAGGGCTGGCGCCGCGCGCGGAGCCCCATGCTAACCCCCGGCTGCAACGGTCGGGACAAGCGATCGGCCAGAGCGCCCGTCGCTCAGGCCTCGCAGCCGCCCCCGGCCCGCCAGCGCTCGAAGGCCCTCGCGAGCATCGGCCTGGCGATGCCGAAGCCCTGGAGGACGTCGCAGGAGGCATCCCGGGCGGCCTCGGCGACGGCGTCGTCCTCGACGCCCTCGGCGGTGACGACGAGGCCGAGGTGGTGGGCCATCTCCACGGTGGCCGCGACGATCGCGGCCTCCTCGGCACGGTCGAGGCGCGCGACGAAGGAGCGGTCGATCTTGAGCTCGTCGAGGGGGAGCCCGAGCAGGTGCGACAGCGAGGAGTAGCCGGTGCCGAAGTCGTCGATGGCCACGGCCACGCCGAGGCGGTGGACGCGGTCGAGGAGCTCCGCGGCGAGCTCGGGCTCGACGATGAGCGCGCTCTCGGTGACCTCGACGCGCAGCAGCCCCCCGGGCACGCCGGCCTCGTCGAGGAGCGCGGCGAGCTCCTCGGGGAAGCGCTCGTCGAGGAGCGTGCGCGCGGAGAGGTTGACGGCGACCTCGAGCTCGGCGCCGGCGTCCCGCCAGCGGGCGACGTCGGCGAGGACACCGGCGAGCACGACCCGGGTCAGCGGGCCGACGAGCCCGCCCTGCTCGGCGATCGGCACGAAGTGCGCGGGCGAGACGCTGCCGCGCACGGGGTCGTGCCAGCGCACGAGCGCCTCCGCCCCGACGAGTCGGCCGTCGGCGGCGCTGACCTTGGGCTGGTAGGCGAGGTCGAGGGCGCCCTCGTCGATCGCGCCGCGGAGGTCGGCGAGGAGGTCGAGCCGGCGCCGCGCCTGGGCGTCCTCGTCGCCGGCGTGGGTGGCCAGGCCGTGGCGCGTGCGCTTGGCGGCGTCCACGGCGATGGCCACGCGCCGCAGCAGCGTCGCGGGGTCGCGGCCGTGCGCGGGCACGACGACGAGGCCGCAGGCGGCGTCGAGCGCGAGCGTCGTCGCCCCCACGCGGTGCGGGCGGCGCACGCTGGCGAGCAGCGCCGCGGCGGCCTCCTCGGCCCCCGCGCCATCACCGAGGCCATCGATGAGGACGGCGAGCTCGTCGGGACCGACCCGGGCGACGAAGGCGCCCGGTGGGGCATCGGCGCGCAGCCCGCGGGCGACCGCGGCGAGGAGCTCGTCGCCGACGCCGTGGCCGAAGGCGGCGTTGACCTCGCTGAAGCGGGCGAGGTCGATGACGAGCAGGGCGGCCCGCGGTGGCGACGCCCCGTCGGCGAGGACGCGCTCGAGCTCGGCGAGCAGCGCCGGACGGTTGGGGAGGCCGGTCACCGCGTCGCGTAGTGCCTCGGCGCGGCGGCGGGCGACCTCGCCGCGCAGCTCGCCGGAGAGCAGCGCGACCTCGAGCGCGCGCCCGCCCATGTCGGCGAGGGCGGCCAGCGCCGAGCGGTCGGCGCGCGACAGCGGCAGCGCGCGGTCGCGGTCGGCGACGACGAGCAGGCCGCGGGCGCGCTCCCCGACGTCGAAGGGCACCGCGACGGCGTCGCGGCAGCCCCCGGGCAGCAGCGCCGTCGGCGCCCCGGCGTGCCCGCGTCGCAGGGGCCGGGGGCGCACCGTGACCGCCTGGCCCTGCCGCGCGAGGCTGCGGCGGAGGCTCGCGCTCGTCTCGTCGGGGACGGTGAGGGGCTCGAGGTGGTCGAGGACCTCCTCGTCGCGGTCGACGACGGTGACCGCGCCGCGGGTCGAACGGGTCAGCGCGAGCGCCTTGTCGAGCAGGAGGTCGACGGCGGCCTCGGCGTCGGCGGCGGCGACCTCGTGGGTGAAGGCCTGGAGGTCGACGAGGAGCTTGCGCTCGCGGTCGATGGCGATGAGCGCCCGGAAGGCGACCTGCACAGCGACGAAGGCGAGGACCACCACCCAGAGCGCCTCGGGCACGGCGACGACGACCAAGGCCAGGCCGATGGCGAGGACGCCATGGAGCAGCGCCTCGCCGACGACGAGGGGGGCGGCCAGCGGCGGCAGGCGCCAGCGCGAGCCGTCGGCGAGCGCGACGGCGAGCGGGACGAGGACCATCGCCACCGCGCCGTAGGCGGCGAGCGCGAGGACGAGCGCGACGACCCCACGGCCGCTGAGGGGCTCGGCGCCGGCTAGCAGCGCGCGGTGCGCCAGCGGCACGGTCCCGATGCCGACGGCGGTGAGGCCGACGTTGAAGGCGAGCTTGACGCGGTTGCGCCGCTCGATGGCCAGGCTGGACAGCGCCGCGCCGACGAGCCCGCCGAGCACGAGCGCGGGAGTGGCCGCGAGGAGCACCCCGAGCGCGAGCGCGACGTCCTCGAGGGAGAGGTGCACGCGCCGCTGCGAGCCGGGCACGGCGATCGTCACCGCCTGCGCCGCGGCGAGGAGCGCCGCCACCCCCCACCACGGCAGGATCGTCGCCGCCGGCCGCCCGCCCACGAGCGCGGCCGCCGCCGCGAGCGCCGCCCCGGCGAGGAGGACCACGGCGACGAGCGCGCGGAGCCAACGCGCCGGGGGCTCGGCGCGCGGACGCGGGTCGGTGGGGGCGGGCGCCGTCGTCGTCTCCTGGGCGTGGGCGACCGCCGAGCGCGTCTGGCTCATGGTCCTCGTGTCGACCGCAGCGGTCGTGACTTCAGGATCTTACGGCAGACCGGACCGCTCAGTCAGTGAACCACCGACGCTTCCGGCCGCGGGCGGCGCTTACGTCACGCGCGCGGCGGCCGATGACCTCGACAGGGGAGACCTTGGGCGAGGCCGCGCCGACACCGCCGCCTTCCCGTCGGGAGGGGTGAGCCGCATGTCACGCTGGACGGTCCGCACACGACTGCTCGCGATGGGCATCGGCGGGATCTCGATCACCGTCGTCGTGCTCGTCGCCGCCGCGCAGGTCCTGCTCGGCTCGGCGATGGGCGTGGCCGAGGAGGAGGTCGACGCGCTCGTCGGCGAGCAGCTCGACGCCGTCGCCCTCGGCGTCAACGACATGGTCGCCGCGCAGGCCGACTCCGTCGAGCAGCAGGTCGAGGCCAGCCTCAACGTCCTCGGCGAGCTCGAGACGGCCGCGGGTGGCTACCGCATCGACGAGGGCGAGCCCGTGGCGTGGGACGCCGTCGACCAGTTCACCGGGCAGCGCACGCGCGTCGAGCTGCCGCGTCTCAGCGTCGACGGCCGGGCCTACGACGGCAACGCCGACCCCGACGTTGCGCAGCCGCTCGTCGACGACACCGTCGAGCTCGTCGGCGGCGTCGCGACGGTCTTCCAGCGGATGGGCCCCGACGGCGACATGCTCCGCGTCGGCACGAACGTCATCGGCGAGGACGGCCAGCGCGCGGTCGGCACCTACATCCCCGCGACGATGCCCGACGGTGAGCCCAACGAGGTCGTCGACACCGTCCTGCGCGGCGAGACCTACCTCGGCAACGCCTTCGTCGTCGACGACTGGTACGTCACCGCCTACGAACCCTTCGAGGACGACCGCGGCGAGATCGCGGGGATGCGCTTCGTGGGCGTGGCCCAGCAGAACGTCGAGACCCTGCGCGACGCCGTGGCCGACGCCGCCGTCGGCACGAGCGGCGGCGCCTTCATCGTCCACGCCAGCGGCGACCAGGCCGGGCGCTACGTCGTGCCGCCGGACGGGGCCGAGGCCGGCGACAGCGCCTGGGAGCTTACCGACGCCGACGGCGACGCCTACGTCCAGGAGCTCGTGGCCGAGGCCACCGCCGCGACCGACGGCGAGCTCGCGCGGCTCGACTACCGCCTCGGTGACGCCGGTGACGAGGCGCGCAGCGCGCGGGCGATGCACTTCGCCCCGTGGGACTGGGTCATCGTCGCCGAGGCCAACGACGCCGACTTCGACAGCGCCCGCGAGGCCCTGGCCTCGGCGCGCCAGCGCACGACGACGATCCTCGCCGGCATCGGGCTCGCCGCGGCCGTGCTGCTCGGCGGCGGGCTCTCGCTGGTCGTCGCGCGTTCCGTCGGCGCGTCGCTGTCGCGCAACGCCGGCCGGCTGACCGACTCGGCGGAGCGCATGGCCGCGACCTCGACGCAGCTGTCGACCACCGCCGAGGAGACCTCGGCGCAGTCGGGCGTCGTCGCCGCCGCCGGCGAGCAGGTCGCCGGCAACGCCCAGGCGGTGGCCACCGCCGTCGAGCAGCTCAACGCCAGCGTCGGCGAGATCGCCCAGAGCGCGGAGGAGGCCTCCCGTGTCGCCGTCGCGGGTGTCGACCAGGCCCGACAGGCCAACGAGACCGTGGACCGGCTCGGCACGTCGAGCCAGGAGATCGGCAAGGTCATCGAGGTGATCGACGCGATCGCCGAGCAGACCAACCTCCTCGCCCTCAACGCCACGATCGAGGCCGCCCGGGCCGGCGAGGCCGGCAAGGGCTTCGCCGTCGTCGCCGGTGAGGTCAAGCAGCTCGCGCAGCAGACCGCGCAGGCCACCGAGGACGTCGGCCGTCGCATCAGGGCGATCCAGGACGAGACCGGCAGCGCCGTCGAGGCGATCAGCGGGGTCGGCGAGACGATCGACCGGATCTCGGCCCTGCAGACCACGATCGCCTCGGCCGTCGAGGAGCAGACCGCGACGACGAGCGAGATCGCGCGCAGCGTCCACGAGTCGGCCCGGGGCGCGGCCGACATCGCCGAGAACGTCACGAGCGTCGCCGAGGCCGCGGACCAGACGCGCCACGGCGCCGCCGGAGCGCGGGAAGTGGCCGACGAGCTGCGTCGGATCGCCGACGAGCTCGAGCGCCTCATCGGCGCGACGGGCGCGCAGCCGGCCCCCGCCGACGCCGCCGGCCCGGCGGGGGCCCAGCCCGCGCCGGCCGCCGGGCGGGGCCCCGAGGGCGCGGAGCCGCGGGGCGGGCGCGACCGACGGGAGACCGTCGGCACGGGCCAGCGGCCCTGAGGCCGGGCCCCGCCCGGCGCAGCGGAGGACCCGCGCCCGATCGTGTCGGGATCGCCGACGCGCGAGAGGGGTGACCCCGTGGGGCCACCCCTCTCGTGGTGGGTCGCCGCGACGCATGGCCACGGCGGGTGCGGCGCCTAGAAGTCCATGCCGCCCATGCCGCCCATGCCACCCATGCCGTGGTCGTGGCCACCGCCGCCGCCCTCGTTCTCCTCGGGCTTGTCGGCGATGAGGGTCTCGGTGGTGAGCATGAGCCCGGCGATCGACGCGGCGTTCTGCAGCGCCGAGCGGGTGACCTTCGCGGGGTCGATGACCCCGAAGCCGATCATGTCGCCGTACTCGCCGTTGAGGGCGTTGAGGCCCTCGCCATCCTTCATGCCGCGGACGCGCTCGACGACGACCGAGCCCTCGTAGCCGGAGTTCGCGGCGATCCAGAACAGCGGCGAGGACAGCGAGGCCCGCACGATGTTCGCGCCGGTGAGGTAGTCACCCTCGAGGTCGGCGTCATTGATCGCGTCGGCGGCCTGCAGCAGCGCGACGCCACCACCGCCGACGATGCCCTCCTCGACCGCCGAGCGGGTGGCCGACAGCGCGTCCTCGATGCGGTGCTTCTTCTCCTTGAGCTCGACCTCGGTGGCCGCGCCGACCTTGACGACCGCGACGCCGCCGGAGAGCTTCGCGAGGCGCTCCTGGAGCTTCTCGCGGTCCCAGTCGGAGTCGGTGTTGTCGATCTCGCTCTTGATCTGGCTGACGCGGGCGTCGATGTCGTCCTGCTCGCCGGCGCCCTCGACGATCGTCGTCTCGTCCTTGGTGATCGTGACCTTGCGGGCACGGCCGAGCAGGTCGAGCGTGACGGCGTCGAGCTTGAGGCCGACCTCCTCGGTGATGACCTGCCCACCGGTGAGGATCGCGATGTCCTGGAGCATCGCCTTGCGGCGGTCGCCGAAGCCGGGGGCCTTGACCGCGGCGGACTGGAAGGTGCCGCGGATCTTGTTCACGACGAGCGTCGCGAGGGCCTCGCCCTCGACGTCCTC
>JAWOAS010000089.1:0-16825 GCA_046498405.1 Egibacteraceae bacterium | reverse complement strand
CCCGCGACCGCGTTCCGCTTCGTCCACTCGTCGGTCTCGGCGCCGAACACCGCCCCGCGGGCCCGCGACCGCGTCGGCCCCGGCCCCTACACTTCGGGGCCAGGAGGCGTGGCCGAGCGGACGAAGGCAGCGGTCTTGAAAACCGCCAGGCACCTCGCGTGTCTCGAGGGTTCGAATCCCTCCGCCTCCGCCACCGGCGGGGTCGCCTCACGCCAGCCGCATAGCCTCAGCGAGTCGCGACCCCCTGCGCCAGGCGGCAGCCAAGCGCCTCAAGGGCCTCGAGCTAGGCGATGGTCTCGACCCCGTCGGGGGCCGGGGGCGTGCCCCGGGCCTGAGCGGTCATCCCGAGCGAGGCGAGCAGACGTCGGACCTCGGGGTCGCGGCCATCGAGCACGGCGTCGGCCTTACCAAGATCCCGGTGAACCCGCGCGAGCCGCGGCAGTGTGGCCCAGTGAGCACCGACGAGGATGTCGAGGCAACGCTCCTCGGCGCGCGATGCGAGCGCCTGCTCAGGGACGGTGCGCAAGAGCGTGCCAACCAGGATCCCCGTCGCCTCGGCGATCGTGGTGCGGGGACACCGGCCCGGCGGTGCGCTCGATGCGCCTGCCGGCCGTCGGCCCGAGGTCCTAACCGGCCTCGATGCCCAGGATGGGGCGGACGAACTCGTCGCCGCCGAGGCGAGCGACGGGACCCCCCTTGCGCACCGCGGCGGCAAACCGTCCGGCCAGGGCAGCGAGCGCCGCGTCACCCTCCTGGTGCGCGAGCGTGTGGCAGTGCGGCCCTACCATCGGGCCGAGCACCGGATGACCACGTCCCCGGCGCCACCGACACGAGAGGAGCGATGAGGATGCGCACCGTCGACCTCCTCGTCGTCGGCTCCGGGGCGGGAGGGCTCGCCGCCGCCCTCGCCGGCGCCCGGGCGGGCCTGCACACCGTCGTCGTCGAGGCCGACGAGCGCTTCGGCGGCTCGGCGGCCCGCTCCGACGGCGCGCTGTGGCTGCCGGGCAACGAGGTCCTCGCCGAGGCCGGCCTGCCCGACACCCGCGAGCGGGCCCTGGCCTACCTCGAGGCCGTCGCCGGTGCCGACGCCGACCGCGACCGGCTCACCGCGCTCGTCGACTACGGCCCCGCGGCGGTGTCGCTGCTGCGCCGCCGCACCCCCCTCGGGCTGCGGCACATGGCCGAGCACCCCGACGACGCGCCAGAGCGGCCGGGCGGCTCGGCGGCCGGACGCGCGGTCGAGCCCAAGCCCTTCGACGTCAACCGGCTCGGCCCCGACCGCGAGCGCCTCGAGCCGCCCGCGGCACAGCCGGCGTGGCCGGTGGCCACGACCTCCGACGAGCTGCGGTGGCTGTCGCTGGCCGCGCGCACCGCGAGGGGGCCCCTCGCCGGCGCCGGGGCCCTGGCCAAGGGCCTCGCCGGTCGCGCCTCCGGGCGCGAGCGGGCCACCGGCGGGCAGGCCCTGGCCGCCGGCCTGCGAATGGGGCTGCGCCAGGTCGGCGTGCTCCTGCACACCTCCGCGCCGCTGCTCGAGCTGCGCGCCGAGGGCCGGCAGGTCCTCGGCGCGCGGGTGCGGCTGCACGGGCGGGTGACCGAGCTGGCCACCCGCGCCGGGATCGTCCTGGCCGCCGGGGGCCTCGAGGCCGCCGGCGAGCCCCACGGCGCGGCGCGATCGGGGGCCCCGACCACCGCATGGGCGCCGGCGGTCGCGGTGCCCGAGGGCGCGCCGCTGCCGCTCGGCGACGAGCGCGCGCTGCCCGGCTCGCTCATCGTCGACGCGACTGGACGACGCATCGCCAACGAGGCGGCGCCGCTCCGCCTCCTCGGCCACGCGCTGCACGAGGCCTACGCAGACGGCCGGGGGCCGGCGTGGCTCATCGTCGACCAGCGCCACCGCAACCGCTACGCCTTCAGTGGCGGCATCCTGCCCCACCAGGCGCTGCCCGCGGCCTGGCACGACGCCGGCCTCGCCCACACCGCCGCCTCACCGGGCGAGCTCGCCGCAGCGCTCGGCGTGCCCGCCGAGGCCCTCGCGGCGACCCTCGAGCGCGCCGGGCTGCTCGCCCGGCACGGCCACGACGACGACTTCGGCCGCGGCGACAGCGCCCACGACCGCGCCCACGGCGACCCCGGGGTCGCCCCCAATCCGTGCCTCGCCCCGCTCGAGGAGCCACCCCTGTCGGCGGTGCGACTGACGACCACGACCCTCGAGGCCGGCGGCAGCCTACGCGCCGACGAGCACGCCCGGGTCCTCGACGGCGGCGGGCGCCCCCTCGAGGGGCTCTACGCGACCGAGGAGGTCGCCGGCGTGTTCGACGGCGGGCATCCGGGTCCCGGCGCGACGACCGGCGCGGCGGTGGTCGCCGGCGGGATCGCCGCGCACCACGCCCGCGGGCGCGCCGACCGCACCGGCCGCTGAGCGCCGCCGCGCCCCGACGCGATGACCAACCCCGACGCCGTGCCGCGCCCCGACGCGATGGCCGACCCCGACGCGGTCGTCGAGGCGGCCCTCGCCGCGGGCGGGCGCGCCGCCGGGCCGACCCTGTCGCTGTGGGCGCGCTGCGCGCCCGGCCTCGAGGACCTCGCCGCCGCCGAGCTCACCGCGCTGGGCTGGCGCGCCCCCGCCGGGGGCGACGGCCTCACGACCGACGCCTCGGTGGTGGTCGGCCGGGCCGACGTCGCCGCGCTCGAGCGCACCCTGCGGGCGGCCCGGACGGTCGAGGCGGTCGGGCTCGAGCTCGCGACGGCCACGGCGACCTCCCTGACCGCCGTCCGCGAGGTCGTCGCCGCCCTCGACCTCGCCTGGCTGCCGCAGGCGCCCTTCGCCGTGCGCGCCGAGCGCTCGGGACCGCACGACTTCACCTCCCTCGACCTCGCCGCGAGCGTCGGCCAGGCCGTCATCGACAGCGTGGCCGGGGCCACCGGCCGGCGGCTGCCCGTCGACCTCGACGACCCGACCGTCGTCGTGCGCGCCGAGCTGCACGACGACCGCCTGCGCGTGGGCCTGGCCCTCGACGCCGAGCCGCTGCACCGCCGCGCCTGGCGCACCGCCGGGCACCACGCGGGCCTGCGGCCCTCCACCGCCGCGGCGCTGCTGGCCCTCGCCGGCTGGCAGGCCGGCGAGCGCCTCCTCGACCCGATGACCGGCGGGGCGACGATCCCGATCGAGGCCGCGCTCGCCGCCGCGGGCACCCCGGTGCGGGCAGGCGGGGCGCGCGCACAGCTGGCCGCCCTCGGCCTCGCCGACGGCGCCCTCGCCGCCGCCGTCGCCGCCGACCTCGCCGAGGGCGCCGACCGCCTCGCCGGGCGCGGCCCCACCCCGGCGATCCTCGGCCTCGAGCGCTACCCCCGCCACGTCGGGCTCGCCCGCGCCAACGTCGCCGCCGCCGGCGTCGGTGCGACGGTGACCGTCCGCCTCGGCGACGCGACCCGCCTCGACGGCGTCGACGGCGTCGACGTCGCGGTCACCAACCCCCCGTTCGGGCTGCGCGCCGGCAGCCCGCGGATGCTGCGCCGGCTCTACCGCGAGGCGCTGGCCCGCCTCGCCGAGCGCCTGTCGCCCGGCGGGCGCGTCGCGCTCGTCACCCCCGCCGTCGAGCCGCTCGTCGAGGGCGCCGACGCCGCCGGGCTCGCCGTGGCCGAGCGGCGAGGCGTGCGCCTCGGCGACCTCGACGCCACGGCATTCGTCCTCGAGCCGCGACGCTCCCGCGCCCAGCGCCAGCCGTCCCCAACGGTGGACAACCCTGTGGATGGAGTTCCACCGGTGTGAGTCAGCAGGGCTCGGTGGCCGTCCCGCGCCGACGCCCGCCGCGGCCCTCAGGCGCCCCCGCCGGAGGGCCGCACGAGGCCGTGCTCGTAGGCGTAGACGACGGCCTGCACGCGGTCGCGCAGGCCGAGCTTCATGAGGACGCTGCCGACGTGGGTCTTGACCGTCGAGGCGCCGAGGAAGAGGCGCTCGGCGATCTCGGCGTTCGACAGGCCACCGGCGACGAGCTCGAGGATCTCGCGCTCGCGGGCGGTGAGTCGGGCGAGCTCGGGCGGCTCGGCGCTCGAGGGGGCCGCCGAGCGCGCGAACTCGGCGATGAGCCGGCGGGTGACCTTCGGGGCGACGAGCCCCTCGCCGCGGGCCACGACCCGGACGGCCTCGACGAGGTCGTCGGGCTCGAGGTCCTTGAGCAGGAAGCCCGACGCGCCGGCGCGCAGGGCGGCGAAGACGTACTCGTCGAGGTCGAAGGTCGTGACGATGAGGACGTTGATCGGCTCCTCGACGTCGGGACCGGCGAGCGCGGCGGTGGCCTCGAGGCCGTCGACGTCGGGCATGCGCACGTCCATGAGCACGACGTCGGCGCGCTCCCGCCGCGCGGTGGCGATCCCGCTGCGGCCGTCGCCGGCCTCCCCGACGACCTCGAGGTCGGGCTCGGACTCGAGGATCGCCCGGAAGCCCGCCCGGACGACGAACTGGTCGTCGACGAGGACGACGCGCACGCTCACCCTGCCACCTCCGCCTCGAGGGGGATCCGCGCGACGACGGTCCAGCCGCCGCGGGCGTTCGGCCCGGCCTTGAGCTCACCGCCGAGGATCGCGGCGCGCTCGCGCAGGCCGACGAGGCCGACCCCGCCGGAGGGCTCCTCCTCGACCGGCGCGGTGGCCGCCCCGCCGTCGGCGACCGCGACCTCGACGTCGTCGGCGCGGTAGCGCACCGTGACCTGCGCCGTCGCGCCGGGGGCGTGCTTGCGCACGTTCGTCAGCGCCTCCTGCAGCACCCGGTAGGCGGCGAGGTCGACCTCGGCGCGCAGCGGACGCCGCTGCCCCTCGACGGTGAGCTCGGCGGCGACGCCGGCGGCGCGGGCCTGCTCGAGGACGACGTCGAGGCGCTCGAGGCCGGGCTGGGGGGCGGTGCCCGCCTCGGCGTCGGCGCGCAGCACGCCGACGAGGCGGCGCATCGACGCCAGCGTCGAGCGCCCCGAGGCGCGCAGGTCGGCGAGCAGCGCGCGGGCCTGTTCGGGGTCGCGCTCGAGGAGGCGCTCGGCGGCGCCGGCCTGGACGACCATCCCCGAGAGGTGGTGGGCGACGACGTCGTGGAGCTCGCGCGCGAGGCGGGCGCGCTCGTCGGCCACGGCCCGCTCGGCACGCTCGGTGCGCTCGCGCTCGAGGCGCTCGGCGCGGGCGACGAGCTCGGCGCGGTAGGCCCGCCGCGTGGCGACGTAGGCGCCGAGGAGCACCGTCGCGGCGTAGACGACGCCACCGATGAGGACGCCGGCGTAGACGAGCTGGGCCGAGGGCGCCTCGACGGTGATCGCCGCCATCGTCGCGTCGGTGAGCAGCGTGAGCTCGCCGATGACGGCGAGCGCCACCGCGGGGACCGCGGCGAACAGGGTGCGGCGGCGCTCGGCGTAGGCGCCGACGGCGTAGAGCCCCACGAACAGCGGCGCGTTGTAGCCGGCGTTGAAGGCGTCCTGGGCGGCGAAGGTCGCGAGGTGGGCGAGGTAGAGCAGCGTGACCGCCGCGAGGGTGGCCACCGGCGCGCGACGCCGCCAGGCGACCGGCACCGCGGTGGCCGCGGCGGCGAGCGCGGCGAGCACCGGGCTCGGCGCCGGCTCGCCGGCAAGGGCCGGGGCGGCGCCCAACGTCGAGGCCGCCCCGGCGAGCGCGAGCACGCCGGCGAGCACCGCGTCGCGTCCGAACGGGGTGCGCACCCCGACCGTGGCGAGCAGGCGCCGCAGGCGTGCCATCGACCTCGCTCCTCAGACGTCGCGGCGGGCGAGCAGGGTCCCGCCGGCCACCGTGGCCGCTGCAGCGTAGGCGGCCAACAGCCCGCCTGCGGCCAGCGCGCCGAACGGCGCCTCGAGCCCTGAGACCTCGAGCAGCCCCGAGCCCGACAGCAGGATCGTCTCGAGCCCCACGGGGGTGTACCAGCCGACCTCGGGCACGAAGCCGACGAGCAGGGGGCTGGCGATGAACGTCACGACGACGACGGCCACGATCGCGGCCACCTGGTTGCGCAGGAGGATGCCGACGCCGACGCCGATGAGACCGGCGAGCATCGCGTTGACCGTCGCGAGGCCGGCCAGGCCCGCGGTCGTGCCCCAGGCCACGGCCAGCGTCTCGCCGGCCAGGGCGAGCCCGGGCAGGCCGACGGCGAGGTTCACGGCGACGGCGACGACGACGAGGGCCACCGCGGCCAGCGCGGCGACGGCGGCCTTCGCGGCGAGGAGCCGACCGCGGGAGGGGGCAGCGAGCAGGGTCGGCACGATCGTGCCGTGGCGCAGGTCGCCGGTGGCGATGAGCACGCCGGAGAGCATCGCGAAGAGTCCGACCTCGCTCGGCAGGAGCATCTCGGTCTGCAGCGCCGGGTCGGCCAGCGCCATGGGGCTGGCCTCGGTGCCCGACAGGGCGAGGATGCCCAGGACCGTCGCCGCGGAGAGCCCCGCGACGAGGGCGAGCACGAGCCAGGTCGAGCGGACGGTCGTGAGCTTGGCGAGCTCGGCGGACAGCAGGCGGGTCATCGCAGCACCTCCGTGGTCCCGGTGAGGTCGAGGTAGACGTCCTCGAGCGAGGCGTCGGGGTCGACGAGGCCCTCGATCGGCCCCTGGGCGAGGCAGCGCCCGTGGCCGATGACGACGACGTCGTCGACGGCCTGGGCGACCTCGGCGAGCAGGTGGCTCGAGACCAGCGCCGTGCCGCCGTCGTCGGCGAAGCCGCGCAGGAACGTCCGCAGCCAGCGGATGCCGGCGGGGTCGAGGCCGTTGGCGGGCTCGTCGAGGACGAGGATCTCCGGCTCGCCGAGCAGGGCGGTGGCCAGCCCGAGGCGCTGGCGCATCCCCAGCGAGTAGCCGCCGACGCGCTTGCCGGCAGCGGCCTCGAGACCGACGAGGCCGAGGACCTCCTCGACGCGGTCGGGCGGCAGGCCGGCGGCCTTGGCCTGCACCCGCAGGTGGGCGCGGCCGCTGCGCCCGGGGTGGAAGAGCCCGCCCTCGAGGACCGCGCCGACGGTGCGGGCCGGCTCGTCGAGCGCGGCGTAGGGCCGGCCGGCCACGAGCGCGCGCCCCTCCGTGGGGTGGGCCAGGCCGAGGACCATCTTCAGCGTCGTGGTCTTGCCGGCGCCGTTGGGTCCGAGGAAGCCGGTGACGGCGCCGCGGCGGACCTCGAAGGAGAGGTCGTCGACGGCGACGAGCTCCCCGTAGCGCTTGGTGAGGCGATCGACGGTGATCGCGGTCACGGTGGTTCCTTTCCTCGTGCCCCTGCGGGCGGGTTGGCGACGTTGCCGAGATCGTGCCGTCGCCGGCCGGTGCCGCCCTCGCCCGCAGCGACGGTTTCCGCCTCGCCCCGAGGGCGGAGCCAGGTGCTCCCGGCCTCCGTCTCGAGGAGGAGACCGGTCGGGCCACGGCGACGGGACCGGCCCTGCCGGTAGGCCACGGGGACGGGACCGGCCCTGCCGGCCGGGCACGGCCGGGGGGACGAGGGCGGCCAGGATGCGCCCGCACCGGGCCGAGCGGACACTGCGCCCATGGACGTCACGACCCTGCTCGCCCCCCTCGGCGCGGGACTGCTCGTCGCCGCGCTGCGCGCCTCCGACGTGCTCCTCGGCACGATGCGCACCGCCTTCGTCGTCAACGGCAGCCGCGTGCCCGCCGCCTCCCTCGCCGGCCTCGAGGCGGCGGTGTGGCTGTCGGCGGCGGGGATCGTCTTCGCCGATCCGTCACCGGCGCGCTTCGGCGGCTTCGTCCTCGGCGTGGCCGCCGGGACGTTCCTCGGCATGACGATGATCCACGTCCTCAAGCTCGGCGGGGTCACCGTGCGGGTCTTCGTGCCCAGCGGCGAGGGCCGCCCGCTGGCCGGCCACCTCGTCGCCGACGCGATCCGCGCCCGCGGCTTCGGGGCGACGACGTTCTCGGGCTGGGGTGGCAACGGGCCCGTCGACATGGTGCTGTCGGTCGTGCGGCGCCGGGATGCCCGCATCGTCTGCGACGTCGCCGCGGGCGCCGACCCCGACGCGCTCGTCACCATCGACAACCAGGCCGCGCCCGGCAACGCCCTGCAGGGCGGCAGCCTCGGCGTCCTCGGGGTCCGGCCCTAGGCCTCGGCCCCCGCCCCCGGCATCCCCGGCTGACCCCGAACCCGGCGTCGGTCCCCCGCCCGCTGCTCGCCCGCTAGTCGAGCGACTCGCGTGCCAGCGCCGCCGCCCCGATCGCCCCGGCGTCGTCGCCGAGCTCGGCGAGGAGGAAGCGCCGCTCGTCGGCGCCGGTGAGCACCCGCGGCCGCGTCGCCTCGGCGACCGCCTCGACGAAGGCGTCCCCGAGCTTCTCGGCGAGCCCGCCGCCGAGCACGACGGTGTCGAGGTCGAGGAGGTTGATCGCCGCGGAGAGCCCGCACCCGAGGGCGTCGATCGCGTCGTCGAAGAGGCGGCGGGCCAGGGCGTCGCCCTCCTCGAGGGCGGTGGCCCACACCGCGGAGGTCATGCGCCGCTTGCCGAGGCGCTCCTGGATCTCGAGCATCGCCGTGGGTCGTCCGGCCTGCACGGCGGTGACCGCCGCGCCCTCGAGCGCCGCCCGCCCGGCGTAGGCCTCGACGCAACCGCGCCGCCCGCAGCCGCACAGCGCGCCGCCGCGGTGCACGATCATGTGCCCGAACTCCCCCGCGCCGCCGAACGCCCCGCGGTAGGGCCGCCCGTCGAGGACGAGCCCACCGCCGACGCCGGTGCCGACCCACGCGCCGAGCAGGCAGCGCGCGCCGCGGCCCGCCCCGGCGGTCCACTCCCCGAGCGCGCCGACGGTCGCGTCGTTGTCGACGCTGACGGGGATCTCGAGGGCCTCGCGCAGGGCGCCGGCGAGGTCGAAGGGCTCCTGCCAGCCGACGAGGTTCGGGGCGGTCATCACGACGCCGTCGTGGATCGGGCCGGGGGCGCCGACGCCGAGGGCCTTCGGCTTCTTGTCGAGCTTGCCGACCGCCTTGACGATCTGGGCGACGACGGCCTCCGGACCGTCCTCGGGGGTCTTGCGGCGTGCGCGGTCGACGATCACGTCGTCGCCGTCGAGCAGGACCGCGGTGACGTTCGTCCCGCCGAGGTCGACGCCGGCGACGCGGCTCATGCGAGCACCTCCGTGCCAAGGTGGGGTTGCAGGGCCTCGGGCACCGCGACGGTGCCGTCGGCGCGCTGGTGGGTCTCGAGCAGCGCGATGATCGTCCGACCGACCGCGATCGCCGTGCCGTTGAGGGTGTGGAGCAGGACGTTGTCCCCCTCGGCGTCGCGGTAGCGCGCGCGCAGCCGCCGGGCCTGGTAGTCGGTGCAGTTCGACGCGCTCGTGAGCTCGCGGTAGGCGTCCTGGCCGGGCAGGTAGACCTCGCAGTCGTACTTGCGCGCCGCCGAGGCGCCGAGGTCGCCGACGGCGATGTCGACGACCCGGCCGTGCAGGCCGAGCCCGGCGAGGAGGTCGACCTGGAGGTCGCGCAGCCGCGCGTGCTCCTCCTCGGAGCGCTCGGGCAGGCAGTAGGAGAACATCTCGACCTTGTCGAACTGGTGGACCCGGAAGATCCCGCGGGTGTCCTTGCCGTAGGTGCCCGCCTCGCGGCGGAAGCACGTCGAGAAGCCGGCGTAGCGCACCGGCAGGTCGGCCTCGTCGAGGATCTCCTCGGCGTGCAGGCCGGCCAGCGGCACCTCGCTCGTGCCGACGAGGTAGAGCTCGTCGCGCTCGACGGCGTAGATCTGCTCGGCCCCCGTCGGCAGGAACGCCGTGCCGTAGAGGGGCTCCTCGCGGGTCAGCACCGGGGGGATGACCGGCATGAAGCCCTCCGGGGCGAGCCGGTCGAGGGCGTAGCGCACGAGCGCGAACTCGAGCAGGACCGCGTGGCCGAGCAGGAAGGCGAAGCGCGAGCCCGAGACCTTCACCCCACGGGGGATGTCGATGATGCCGAGGGCCTCGCCGAGCTCGACGTGGTCGCGCACGGCGAAGTCGAAGGCGGGCTTGGTGCCGAAGGCCGAGAGCTCGACGGCGTCGTCCTCCTCCACGCCCTCGGGGGCCTCGGGGTGGGGCAGGTTCGGCAGCACCGCGAGCGCGGCCTCGAGGGCCTCCTCGACCTCGCGCTGGGCCGGCTCGAGCTCGTCGAGGCGCGAGGAGACCTCCTTGACCTCGGCGATGAGCGCCTCGCGCTCCTGCGGCGAGCCGGCCCCGCCGATCTCCCGGGAGCGCTGCTTCTGCACCGCGCGCAACTCGTCGCCCTCGGTGATGAGCTCACGCCGCCGCGCATCGAGGCGGCGCACCTCCTCGAGGGCGCCCGGGTCGACCCCGCGCCGCGCAAGGGCGGCTGCGATCGTCTCGGGCTCTTCGCGGATCCGCCTGATGTCGAGCATGGCGGGACCTTACCGCTGCGGCCGCCCGCCGGTCACGGCCGGCGGCGGAGGTGGGGCGCCAACGGCGCGCTCCCGCCCGCGATCGCCGCCTGCGCGCGCCTGGCTCGCGGGCAGACGCCGACCTGCTGCACGATCGATGCGCCATGGCGCGCCGTCCACGCACCGGCTCGCGCCAAGCCCGCGGCGATCTGCTCGGTGGTGAGGCGTCGGCGCGCCCTGGCCCGCCGAAGGCCCGCCACCACGGCCTTGGTGGACGATCTGCCATGCGGCTGATGCACCAACGGCGGGCTCCAGCGCCGCGAAGCCTCACCACCTGGGTCATCGCGGCGCCCGCACTCCTCCGCGGCGGGCCAGAGCGCGCGCAACCCCCACCACCTCCGAGGCCACCGCGGCCACAGCGCGCGCAACCCCCACCACCTCCGAGGCCACCGCGGCCAGAGCGCGCGCAACCCTCGCCACCGCGGGGCCGTCCACGGCGCGGAGGGCCCGGATGGGGAGGGCGACGCCTCAGCGGTCGTCGTCCTCGAGGCCGTAGGCCTCGCGCAAGCGCTCCACCCACGGCTCCTCGGCGGCATCGGGCCGCTCGGGCGAAGGCTTGGCGGGATCGGCGGACCGGCGATCGGCGGGGTCGGTGGACCGGCGATCGGCGGGGTCGGTGGACCGGCGATCGGCGGGGTCGGTGGACCGGCGATCGGCGGGGTCGGTGGCCGCAGCGTCGTCACGGGGGTCCGCCGGGCGATCGGCCGGCGCGTCTCCGGCGGCGCCAGCCGGCGACGGCGCCCGGCGGCCGCCGGCGGGCCGCTCGAGCGCGACGAGGGCGGCCAGCGCGGTGGTGAGCGGCACCGCGGCGATGATGCCGAGGGAGCCGACGAAGGTGCGCACGATCTCGACGGCGACGATCTCCGAGGTCACCGCCTCGCCGAGGGGGACCGCCCCGGTGGTGAAGAGGATGAGTAGCGGCAGCGCGGCCCCGGCGTAGGCGAGGAAGAGGGTGTTGACCGTCGCGGCGACGTGGTCGCGACCGACCGACAGCGCCTCGGCGAAGAGGCGGCGGAAGCCGGCGTGGGGGTCGGCGCGACGGAGGGCGAAGACCGTCGAGGCCTGCGACATCGTGACGTCGTCGAGGACCCCGAGCGCGCCGATGATGATCCCGGCGAGCAGGAGGCCCTGCAGCGACAGGCCGCCGACCTCGACGTTGGCGAGGCGGGCCTCCTCGCTCGTGAAGCCGGTGAGCGCGGCGAGCTCGACGAAGGCGCTGCCGAGGCCGACGGTGACGACGAGCGCGCCGGCCGTGCCGACGACCGCCGCGGTGGTCTTCGGCCCGAGGCCGTGGGCGAGGTAGAGGGTGAGCACCATGATCGCCACGCCCCCGGCGAGGGCGACCGCGACCGGGTCGGCGCCGTCGAGGATCGCCGGGACGATGAACCCGACGATGACGACGAAGGTCAGCGCGAGGCCGAGCAGCGCCCGCAGACCCTGGAAGCGGCCGAAGGCCAGGACCGTGGCGACGAAGAGGGCGACGAGGGCCGCGAGCGCGCCACCGCGACGGAAGTCGCTCACGAACCATGTGTCCTCGCCGCCCTCGACCTCGACGCGCGCGAGCCGCACGCGCTGGCCCTCGGCGTAGGTGTCACCGGTCTCGTCGGTCGTCGTGAAGACGACGCGCTCCCCCGTGGCGTCGAGCTCGGCGGTGACCTCGACGACCTCGGCGTCGGCGAGCATCGTCGGGTCGTCGGGGTCGGCGTCGAGGGTGGCCACGTCGACGAGGCGGGCGTCGACGAGCTCAGCGGGGTCGACGTACTCGCCGCCGGGCTCCGGGCCGGCGTCGCTCGTGGGCCACAGCCAGACGACCGCGCCGAGCGCGACGCCGACGACGCCGGCGACGAGCAGCAGCAGGGCGCGGTGAGCCGAGCCCATCGCTAGCCGCGTGCCCCTCCGCCCGGCTCGTCGACGCTGGCGAGCAGACGGGCGTACCAGTCCTCGGCCTCGTCGTAGGCGCTGTCGGTGTCGGTCGGGGCGGGGCGCTCGCGGATCCTGTCGGCGCGGGGGTAGCTGCCGAGCACCCGCAGCTCGGCGACGTGGCGGTGGACGCTGCGCAGGGCCTCGGCGAGACGGGCGTCGGTGACGTGCGCGGCGCAGTCGATGAGGATGCAGTACTCGCCGAGCTGCTGCTTGGTCGGCCGCGACTCGATCTTCGTGAGGTTGATCCCGCGCAGGGCGAAGTCCTCGAGGATGCGCAGCAGCAGCCCGGGGCGGTCCTCGCCGAAGAAGACGACGAGCGAGGTCTTGTCCGCGCCGGTCGCGGGGTGCATGGCCTTGCCGAGCGCGACGAAGCGGGTGGCGTTGCCCGGGTAGTCGGCGATGTCGTCGACGGCGACGCTCAGGCCGAAGCGCTCGGCGGCCAGCGCCGTGCCGACCGCGGCGACCTCCCCGCTGGTCTCGGCGGCCTCCTTGGCGGCCTCGGCCGTCGACGTCGAGGCCTCGACCCGGACGTGGGGCAGGTGGCGCTCGAGCCAGCCGCGGCACTGCGCGAGGGCGACGGGCATGCTGCGCACGACCTCGACGTCGTCGAGGGACGCGCCGGGGTTGACGAGCAGCCCGAGGGTCACCGCCATCGTCACCTCACCGCGGATGAGCGCGCCGGGGTCGCCGAAGGCGAGCTCGTCCTGGGTGACGTTGACCGAGCCCTCGATGGAGTTCTCGATCGGCACGACGCCGAGCGGCACCTCGTCGGCGCGGACCGCCTCGATGACCTCGGCGATCGTCGTGAGGGGGCGGCGCTCGGCGTCGGGGGCGACGAGGCGGGCGGCCTCGGAGGTGAAGGTGCCCTCCGGGCCGAGGAAGGCCACGGTCTCCGCCTGGCTCATGACGAGCTCCTCGCGCGCGGCTTGACCATCCGGGGCCGGCCCCACTCCGAGTCGATCGCCGCGCCGATGGCCGCGGCCTCCTCCTCGGAGAGGGTGTGCTTGCTCTGACCGCCGAGGACCGGCTTGACGTAGGAGCGGGTGTCGGTGCGGCCGTGGATCGAGGTGAGCACGACGCCGTCGCCGCGCTCGTCGAGCAGCGCGGTGGAGTACGACAGGTGCCCGCCCATCTCGTCGAAGGCGTCGTAGCGGATCGTGCCGACCCGGCTCACGCAGCCGGCGAGCAGCCCCCGCAACTCGTCGGCGCGCGTGTCGAGCGCGGCGACCTCGCCGCGCAGGGCGACGACCTCGTCGATGTGGCGCTGGATGAGGGTGAGGACGTCCTCGCGCTCCCCGCGGCTGAAGACGCGGTAGGCGCGCTGCACGCGCCGCTGCCCCGACAGGGCCACGCCGGCGACCGCGACGGCGACGACGGCGACGACGGCGCCCCCGATCGCGAGGGCGGCGAGGACGGTGTCGGACAGTTCCACGATGGCTCCTGGGACCGCGCCCCCCGGCGCTCACAGGCACCGTCGGCGCGGCCGGCTCGTCTCGGCTCGAACGGCGGGCGTGGCGCGGAGTGTACGCGGCCGCTGGGGCCGGCCCACACCACGCGGGCCGCTCGCTACCGGGTGGCCGGCTCGCGCGCGACCTCGAGCACGTAGCCCCGCCCCCGGACGGTGCGGATGCGCAGGCCGACGGTCGCGAGCCGGCGGCGCAGCCGCATGATCTGGACGTCGAGGTTGTTGCGCGCGCTCGGGGTCCCCGGCCACGCCGCCTCGGAGAGGTCGTCGCGGGCCACGAGCTCGCCGAACTGCTCCAAGAGCGCGCCGCAGAGTGCGGCGTCGACCGGGCCGAGGCTGACCCAGTCGTCACGGAAGCGCAGGATGCCGGAGTCGTCGAGTCGTGGCCGCTCACCGCCGCCGTGGCGCGCGGCGCGCGCGGTGAGGGCCGCGCTGCGGGCGAGGATGTCCCGCTCGAAGCTGGGCACGCGCACCCAGTCCTCGAGGCAGTGGGTCACCGAGGGGGGGAGGTCCTCGTCGTCGACGAGGAGGAGACGGGGGGTGTCCTGCTCGCGGAGGCGTTCGAGACGGTCCTTCTCACCGGGCCAACGTACGAGCTCTACCGCCATGGTGTCGTCAGTCTCCAAGCCGGCGTCGACGCAACCCTCTCGTTGCGCTCGCCCGCCGTGGGCAAGACGATGCCGGTCTGACTTCAGTATTCCCCCTGCACACGCGCTTGGCGACTGTCCTACCAGGTATCATCCGACGAACGTTGGCTGCACCCGCCGTCCCCCCGCCCCGTCGCGCGCCCCTCCCACGGGACCGGTGCGTGGCCCCTCGTATGCCAAGGCGGCGGCGCCGATGACCGAGGGGACCCCTCCGCCGGGGCAGCCGGGCGAGCCCGGCGAGGAGCGCGCGATGCTGCCGGAGGTCAACGACGGCGTCGAGCTCGCGCACCCGCGCTGGCCCGCGATCGTGCGCAGCCGCGTCGAGGACCGCGGGCCCCACGCGGTCGTCGTGGCCCGTCCCACGAGGGTGGCCGGGGTGCCGGTGCACCTACGCCGCGGCGACCGCCTCAGCCTGCGGTGGACCTCGCCGCGTGGCCTCCACGAGGCGCCCGTGACCTGCATCGACATCGCCGAGGCGCCCCTGCCGACGTGGACGCTCGCGCTCCGCGACGCGCCGAGCGTCGAGCAGCGCCGCGAGGCCTTCCGCATCGCCGCGACCGCGGGCTGCCGCGTCACCGTGGGCGGCCGGCGGGGCATCGGCCAGCTCGTCGACCTCTCCGAGGGCGGCCTGCGGCTCGTGCCGCCGGAGGGCCTGCGCCTCCAGCCCGGCACCCGCGTCGACGTCGCCCTCGAGCTCGACGACGGGCCGATCGAGCTCGCCGCGGAGATCCTGCGCCTCGACGGCTACGGCACCGCGGGCCTGCGCTTCCTCGACACCGACGAGCGCACGACCGCGCGCCTGCGCAGCCACGTCTTCGCCCTCGAGCTCGCCGCGCGGCGCCAGGGCCGCGGCGACTGAGCCGCGGGACCCTCAGCGCGCGCCCCGCACGCGCCCGCACGCGCGCTTCTGCCTGAGGGACGTGCCGGCTCGTTCGCCGCGCGCCCCGCACGCGCCCGCACGCGCGCAGCCGCCGCGGGGGATCGCCCCGCGGCGGCTGATGGCCGTGGCCGGTGCTAGCTGCCGACGAGCTCGCCTTCGCGCGAGGACGCCGGAGCGGAGCCCTTCTCCGACGACGCTGGCGGTGGGGCCGCGGTGCTGCCCTTGCCGCCGGCGCCGTTGACGATGCCGAGCAGCTCGGCGGAGACGCGACCGAGCTCCTCGGCGGCGACGGTGGCCTGACTGGCCCCGGCGCTCGTCTGGTTCGCCACGGTCGCGACGCTCGCGATGTTCTCGGCGATGTCGGAGGAGCCCTGCGCGGCCTCGTTGACGCTGCGGGCGATCTCGGAGGTCGTCGCCGTCTGCTCCTCGACCGCCGAGGCGATCGTCGTCTGGAGGTCGGCGATGCGCCCGACGACCTCGCGGATCGCGTCGATGGCCTCACTGGCCTCGCCGGTGCCCTGCTGGATCGCGCCGAGGCGGCTCGAGATGTCCTCGGTCGCCCGGGCGGTCTCGGTGGCGAGCGCCTTGACCTCACCGGCGACGACGGCGAAGCCCTTGCCGGCCTCGCCGGCGCGGGCGGCCTCGATCGTGGCGTTGAGCGCGAGGAGGTTGGTCTGCTCGGCGATCGAGGTGATGAGCTCGATGACCTTGTGGATCTCCGCACTGGCCTGGCCGAGGTGCTCCATCGTCTGGCCGGTGCGCTCGGCGGTCACCGTCGCCTCGTTCGCGACGCCGCTGGCCTCCGAGGCGGTCTGGGCGATCTCGCTCACGCTCGAGTTGAGCTCATCGACGGCGGTGGCCACCGTCTGGACGTTGTTCGACACCTGCTCGCCGGCCGCAGAGACCACGCCGGCCTGCGCCGAGGTCTCCTCCGAGCCCGAGGCGAGGTCGCCGGCCACGTCGCGCAGCGAGTCGACGGAGGTGTTGACGCGCTTGGCCGCGCTCTCGAGCTGACGGGAGACCCCACGGGCGAGGAAGTACGACAGGGCGATCGCGCCGACGAGGACGATGAAGAGGGCGACGAGGGCGATGGTGCTCGTCAGCGTCGCGGTGGACTGCGCGTCGGCGGCGGTGGCGTCGCCGACGGCGTCGATCTCGCTGATGAGCTCGTCGGCGGCGCCGCCGGCGGCGCCCCACAGCTCGACGGCCTCGTCGTCGAGCGCGACGGCCTCGGCCGTGGCGTAGTCGCCGGCCTCGGCGAGGGCGAAGATCTCGTCGTAGGCCGAGTACAGCGGCGGCAGGGTGGCCTCGAAGTCCGCGAGGAGCGCCTCCTGCTCGGGGTAGCCGTCAACGAGCGGCCCGAGCGCGGCGATGCGGTCGTCGAGGTAGGCCCGGGCCTCCTCGTAGGCGGCCCGGCGGGCGCCGACGTAGCTGTCGCGCAGGGCGACGCGTGAGAGCTCCCCGTCGAGGTCGCCGAGGGCCACCTCGGCGCGCAGGGCCTGCTCCTCGGCCTGGGCGTAGAC
>JAWOAS010000045.1:0-3167 GCA_046498405.1 Egibacteraceae bacterium | reverse complement strand
GCGGGTTGCGACGTGAGCATGGAGCACACCATCGCGCGTCGCAGGCGCTGACGGCACGTCCGCACCGCACGACAACCGACGAGGTCGCGTCCGACGAGTGCTGCGACCCAGACGAACGCGAGAGGTACGACATCCCATGGATTGGCGTCAGCGCGCTGCCTGCATCGGCGAGGACCCTGAGCTGTTCTTCCCGGTAGGGAGCACGGGCCCGGCGCTCGAGCAAGTCGAGCGGGCCAAGGCCGTCTGCCGCACCTGCGAGGTCATCGACGAGTGCCTCGAGTGGGCGCTCGAGAGCAACCAGGACGCGGGTGTCTGGGGCGGCATGAGCGAGGACGAGCGGCGCGCGCTGCGCCGCAGCCGACAGCGTCGGCGCCGCATCGCGAGCTGACCGGACCCCGGGGTCGGCACCCTCCAGGGTCCATCCCCCGGGTCCGCGCGCACCGGTGCCTGACCGGACCCCCTCGGGGTCCGCGCGCACCGTTCATGGCAGGGGCAGGACGAGCTCGATCGCCGTGCCCTCCTCGACGTCGAGGGCGTCGAGGGTGCCGGCGAGCTCGGACTCGACGAGGGTGCGCGTGATCTGCAGCCCGAGCCCCTCGATCTCGGCGAGGGTGCGCCCCTCGGGGATGCCGACGCCGTCGTCGCGCACCTCGACGCGCAGCGTCGCGGGCCCGCGCTCGAAGCCGATGGTGATCGTGCCGCCCTGACCGGCGGGGAACCCATGCTCGACGGCGTTCTGCGCGAGCTCGCTGAGTACGAGGGCCAGGGGTGTGGCGACCTCGGCGGGCAGCTCGCCGGGGTCGCCGTCGACCTCGAAGGCCACCGGCGCGGCGGGGTCGACGATGCCGTGCTCGAGCATGTTGAGCACCCGCTCGGTGATGCCCTCGAAGGGCACCCGCTGGCGGGAGTCCGCGCTCAGCGTCTCGTGGACGAGGGCGATCGAGGTGATGCGGCGCACGCTCTCGGCCAGGGCGTCGCGCGCCTCGGGGGCCTTGAGCCGCCGGCCCTGCAGCCGCAGGAGCGAGGCCACGGTCTGGAGGTTGTTCTTCACCCGGTGGTGGATCTCGCGGATCGTCGCGTCCTTGACGCGCAGCGCCCGCTCCTGGCGGCGCAGCTCGGTGACGTCGCGCACGAGCAGGAGCGCGCCGACGACCGAGCCCTCGCGCAGCAGCGGCATGAGGCGGCGCTGGGTGGTCGTGCGGTTGTGCTCGAGCTCGTCGTCGACGGGGGTGCCGGCGGCCAGCCCCTCGACGAGCGCGCTCGGGTGGGGGTCGAACTCGACGATGTGCGAGCCGGTGACCTGCGCGGTGCTGCCGATGCGCCGGTAGGCGCTCATCGCGTTCGGCGAGGCGAACTCCACCCCGCCGGTGGCGTCGAGGCGCATGACGCCGTCGCCGACGCGCGGGGAGTGCTCGCGCTCCTCCTCGGCCTCGGAGGGGTAGGGAAAGGTGCCCTCGGCGAGCATGTGCGCGAGGTCGCCGGCGGCACCTAGATAGGACAGCTCGAGCTGGGAGGGCGACCGCGCCGTCGAGACGTTCGCCTCGCGGGTGACGACGGCGACGATGTCCTCGCCGACGCGAACGGGGATCGCCTCCTCGCGCACCGGCACGCCGAGTGACCAGTCGGGGTCGGTGTCGCGAATGATCCGGCCCTCGCTGAAGGCGCGCCCGACCATCGGGCGGTCGGCGGCGTCGACGACCTGGCCGAGGAGGTCCTCGACGTAGATCGTCTGCGCGGTGTAGGGCCGCATCTGGCCGACGCAGAGGTAGGACGGCCGCGGGCCCTCGCTCGGCACCGGCACCCACATGAGGAGGTCGGCGAAGGACAGGTCGGCGAGGATCTGCCAGTCACCGAGGAGGTGCTGGAGGTGGGTGACGACCGGCTCGAGGAGGCCGGCGCGGTCGCGCAGGAGGTCCTCGGGAAGGCTCAACGCTCGAGGAAGCGCTCGAGCCCCTTGATCGGGCCCACCTCGCGGATGCGCTCGAACGCCCGGCCCTCGATGCGCTTGACCTCGGCGATGCTCAGCCCGAGGCGCTCGGCGACCTCACCCGGCTTGGCGGGGGTGCCGTCGCGCAGGCCCATGCGGTGCTCGACGACCTCCCGCTCGATGTCGGGCAGCCGGCTGAGCACGCCGGAGAGCTTGCCGCGCAGCGCGCGCACGGCGGCCTCGTCGGCGTCGCCCCGGCGGTCCTGTGGACGCTCGTTCATGTCGCGCATGCTACCCGTCCGAGGGCCCCGACCGTGCACGACCCCGCCCGGCGGTCCAGGATCGAGACGCGCGCGACCGACCCCGATGGGAGCCCGACGTGAGCCTCGAGCAACGACCCGACGGCCCGAGCCTGGGCGGCGGCTCGCCGGCTGAGCTGCAGCGGCTCGTCGACGCCGCCGACGACGCCGCGCTGCTGCGCGCGGTCGACGCGCTGGCGGCCAGCCGGCGCTACGACGCCCTCGCCGACCTCGCGCAGCGCTGCCGCGACGCCGTCGAGGTCGGCCGGCAGCTATGGGGCGTCGCCGAGCACATCGACTACCGCCTCGCCCTCGAGGGCCCGCCGTCCCACGCCGGCGCGGTCCTGCGCCCCGGGGCGGGGCGCTTCACGCTCGGCCCGCTCACCGAGGTCGCCGCCGGCGCCCACCGGTGGGCCGACCTCGAGCCTTACGTCGGCGACCTCGCCTCGCGCACGGCGCTGGCCCAGGAGCGGGTCATCCGCGGCGAGGACCTCCGGGGCGCCGGCGAGGTCGACGCCGACCTGCCCCTGCGCCTGGCCGCCTGGGAGCCCGCCTACGCCCTGCCGCGCTACCGCGACCGCGAGGCGCTCTTCCCCGCCCCGGCGCTGCCCGCCCCGCGCGAGGGCCCACGGCGGGTCGTGCCCGGCGCGCGCCTGCCCCGCGACGAGGCCGCCGAGGCCCTCGCCGAGGTCGCCGCGGCGTGGGCCTCGCAGTCGGAGGGGCGCCTGGCGGTGGCCGCGGTGCAGGGTGGGGCCCACGCCGCGGCCGGCGCGCTCGCCGCGGAGGCCGCGACCGTGCCCCTCGACGCCGGCGAGGCGCTGGCCCTGCTGCAGTGGGCCGGCGCGAGCGGCGGGGCGCACGGCCGCCGCCGCGGCGGGGCGGCGGGGCGCTTCGCCGCGTGGTGGGCCGCCGCGGCGCTGTGCGGGCTGCCGTGGCCGGAG
>JAWOAS010000212.1:0-20584 GCA_046498405.1 Egibacteraceae bacterium | reverse complement strand
CAGAGCCGCGCGGGGCGCGGCGCGGGGTCGTCGCGCTCATCGTCGTCCCGGCACGCACGGGTGATCGGGGCGCGGCGGCGCGCGGGGCGGCGAGCCACCGACGCCGCGCGGTCCCGCGTGCGGCGTGCGTGCAGGGTCTCCGTCAACGACGCCATCAGGCGTGTACGACGAGCGATGTCCCGCCGGCGCGGCCACGAGGCTCTCGAGGGGTCGCACCGACAGTGGGTCGTCGGGGGACGGTGAGCGAGGTGAGGGGCCGAAGCCCGTCGCTGCACACGATAGCGGTCACGCCCGCGGGGGGCAATGCCGCCCGCGGGCCGGCACGTCGGGGCGGCGGGGCGCAGCCCACGGCCCGGCCGGCGCGAGCGCGCTAGCCCGACGGCTCGGCGGCCGCGGCGGGCCGGGCCACGACGGTCGGCGGGCAGACCGCCGCGCCGGCGCGGTCCCACGCCGCGGGGTGGACCTGCCAGCCCTGCCCGGCCAGGGCGGCGACACGCTCGGCGGCCCGGGCATCGCGCACCCCGACGACGGCGAGGACCGACGGGCCGGCCCCCGAGAGGCAGGCGGCCATGCCGTCCTCGCGCAGGCGGGTCACGAGGGCGCCGCTGTCGGGCATCGCCTCGAAGCGGGCCGGCTCGTGGAGGACGTCGTGCATCGCCTCGGGCCGCAGCGCCGCTGCGCCGGTGAGCCCGGCAAGGGTGAGCGCGGCCCGCCCGGCGGTCGCCGCGGCCTCGGCGAAGGGCACGACGGCGGGCAGGAGGCCGCGCGCGTCCGAGGTCGACTGGCGCTCGGTGGGGATGCAGACGACCGGCCGCAGCCCAGGCGAAGGCTCGAAGCGGTGGGCGCGCCCGTCGACGACGGCGACGACGCCGCCGATGACCGCCGCAGCGGCGTTGTCGGGGTGTCCTTCGAGCTCGCCGGCGAGGTCGATGAGGTCCTGGTCGCTGCCGCCGGCGCGGGTCAGCGCCCGGGCCAGGGCCACACCGGCGACCGCCGCGGCCGACGACGAGCCGAGGCCGCGCTCGAGGGGGATGGCGCTGTGCGCCCGCAGGCTCACCTCGGGCACCGCGGCGTCGAAGCGCTCGCAGTAGGCCAGCAGCGCCTGCCAGACGAGGTTGTCGTCGTCGCTGGGCAGCTCCTCGGCGCCCTCCCCCGCGGCGATGACTCGGCGGTCCTCGCGATCGGTCGTCCAGGCGGTCAACCGCAGGTCGACGGCCGCGGCCAGGGTGTCGAAGCCCGGGCCGAGGTTCGCGGTGCTCGCGGGCACCTCGACGCCGACGATGTCGTCGGGGCTCATCGGCGCCCGCCCCGGGCCGGGGCCGGCACGCGCCGGCGGGTGCGGGTGGGAGCGCCCATCAGCCGGCGAGGCCGAGGCGCTCGGCGGCGGCGTCGGCGTCGTCGGGGACGACCTCGGGCGGGGCGGCGCCGGCGATCGCCCAGTCGGGCTCCTTGAGCCCGTGGCCGGTGACGACGCAGACGACGGTCCCGCCGGCGGGCAGCTCACCGGCGTCGGCGAGGTCGAGCAGGCCCGCCACGCTCGAGGCCGAGGCCATCTCGACGAAGACGCCCTCGCGCGCGAGCGCGCGGTAGGCCTGGAGGATCTGGCGGTCGGTGACCGCCCTGATCGAGCCGCCGGAGGTCTCGGCGGCCTCGACGGCGCGGTCCCACGAGGCAGGGTGGCCGATGCGGATCGCCGTGGCGATCGTCGTCGGGCGCTCGACGACGTGGCCGGCGACGATCGGCGCCGAGCCGGCGGCCTGGAAGCCCCGCATCACCGGCAGCCCGGCGATCGTGCCGGCGGCGGCCTCCTCGCGGTAGCCCTGCCAGTAGGCGGTGATGTTGCCGGCGTTGCCGACGGGCATGACGTGGACGTCGGGGGCGGCGCCGAGGAAGTCGACGATCTCGAAGGCGCCGGTCTTCTGCCCCTCGATGCGGTAGGGGTTGACGGAGTTGACGAGCTCGGCGGGGTAGCGCTCGGCGAGGTCGCGGCAGACGCGCAGCGCGGCGTCGAAGCTGCCGTCGATCTGCAGGACCGTCGCGCCGTGGACGAGCGCCTGCGCGAGCTTGCCGAGGGCGATCTTGCCGCGCGGGACGATGACCCCGCAGGTCATCCGCGCCTTCGCGGCGTAGGCGGCCGCCGCGGCGGAGGTGTTGCCCGTCGAGGCGCAGATCACCGCCTCGGCTCCGGCCTCGGCGGCCTTGGAGATCGCCACCGTCATCCCACGGTCCTTGAAGGAGCCGGTGGGGTTGGCGCCCTCGAACTTCAGCCACACCTGCGCGCCGGTGCGCTCGGAGAGCTCACAGGAGTGGATGAGCGGCGTGCCGCCCTCGCGCAGCGTCACCACCGGGGTGGCGTCGCTGACCGGCAGCCGGTCGCGGTACTCCTCGATGACCCCGCGCCACTGCCGTCCCGTCGAGGCCGGCGTCGTCGAGGCCGGCGCCCTCGGGGCCGGCGTCGTCGGGGCGTCGGTCGGGCCAGCTCCGGCCGCGGGACGGGCCGGGGCCTCGGGGCCGCTCGTGGCGGAGGGTGCGGCGGCGGTGTCGGTCATGGCGCCTCCGAGTGTAGGCGGCGTGGTCGCGCTCAGACCTCGCCGCCCTCGACCCGGATGACGCTGGCGACGTCGCGGACGACGTCGAGGTCGCGCAGCGAGCCGAGGGTGGCGGCGACGGCGCCCTGCCGGGCGGCGTGGGTGATGAGCAGGAGCTGGGCGGCCTCGCCGCCGCCCTCCTGCCAGACGCTCTTGATCGACACCCCGTGGTCGCCGAAGGTCTGGGCGATCGCCGCGAGGACGCCGGGCTCGTCGGCGACGTCGAGGAGGATGGAGTGCTGGCCCCAGACCTCGGCGAAGGGCGCGATCGGCTTGCGGGCGACCGCTGAGCCGTTGGCGGGGCGCTCGCTGGAGCGCAGCGCGCGGGCGGCGGTGACGATGTCGCCGACGACGGCGCTGGCGGTCGGCAGGCTGCCGGCGCCGCGACCGTAGAACATGAGCTCGTCGGCGGCCTCGGCCTCGACGAAGACCGCGTTGTAGGACTCGCGCACGCTGCCGAGCGGGTGGGAGCGCGGGACGAGGGCGGGGTGCACGCGCACGCCGACCTGCCCGTCGC
The DNA here is from genome assembly GCA_046498405.1 of Egibacteraceae bacterium. GTDB lineage: Bacteria > Actinomycetota > Nitriliruptoria > Euzebyales > Egibacteraceae > T1Sed10-49. The sequence goes on along the minus strand of JAWOAS010000212.1, from coordinate 17,479 downwards.
GCTCCTCGGCGATGGCGAGGAGCTTGATGACGTAGCCCATGCGCGCGGCGTTGGCGATGTCGGTGGCGGTCACGCCGCGGATGCCCTCGACGGTGACGTCGCTGGCGACGACCTCGGCGTCGAAGGCGAGCCCCGCGAGGATCGCGGCCTTCGAGGCGGCGTCGCCACCGTCGACGTCGGCGCTGGGATCGGCCTCGGCGTAGCCGAGGTCCTGCGCCTCGGCGAGGGCCTCGGCGAAGGCCATCCCCTCCTCGCTCATGCGCGTGAGGATGTAGTTCGTCGTGCCGTTGAGGATGCCGAGCACCTTGCGCACGCGGTCGCCGGCCAGCGACTCGCGCAGCGGCTTGATGATCGGGATCGACCCGGCCACCGCCGCCTCGTACTCGAGGCGCGCGCCCTTCTCGCGCGCGAGCGCCCGCAGCGCCGTGCCGTGGCTGGCGATGAGCTCCTTGTTCGCGGTGACGACCGACGCGCCGCGCTCGAGCGCGGCGGTGATGTGGGCGCACGCCGGCTCGACGCCGCCCATGACCTCGACGACGAGGTCGACGGCGGCGTCGTCGACGACCGCGGCGGGGTCGTCGGTCAGCGTGCCGGCGGCGAGGTCGCGGGGCTTGGCGAGGTCGCGCACGACGACGGGCCCGACCTCGAGGCGGGCGCCGACGCGGATGGCGATCTCCTCGGCGTGCTCGGCGAGCAGACGCACGACCCCGCTGCCGACGGTGCCGCCGCCGAGCAGCCCGACGGTCAGCGCGGGGGTGGAGCCAGCAGGAGGTGAGGTGGGCATGCCCCGAGTCTACGCACCGTCGCGCTGCCGGCTCCGCCGCGGCCACGGGCGCGCCGCGCCGGCGCCTGCGCAGCGACCGGTGCGGGGCTCAGCGCCCGCGCAGCGACGGCTCGCGGGCGAGGAGGTCGGCCACGGTCTCGGCGCGGGAGAGCACGACGGCCTCGCCGTCGCCGACGAGGACGACGGCGGGCCGCCCGAGGCGGTTGTAGTTCGAGGCCATCGCGTGGTGGTAGGCGCCGGTGCCGAGCGCGGCGAGCAGCTCGCCCTCGACGAGGTCGGCGGGCAGGGCGGCGCCCTCGGCGAGGACGTCGCCGGACTCGCAGTGCTTGCCGACGATCGTCACCGGGCACCCGGCGGGCACGGCGGGCGCGGCCTCGGCAGGCATGGCGGTCGCGGCCTCGGCGGGCGCGGGCCTCGGCGCGCCGGCCGGCAGGAACGGGTGGGCGGCCCGGTAGAGGGCGTAGCGGGGGTTGTCGCTCATCCCGCCGTCGACGGCGACGTAGGTGCGCAGGCCGTCGAGGGCCTTGATCGTGCCGGCGCGGTAGAGCGTGACCCCGGCGGGGCCGACGACCGAGCGGCCGGGCTCGACGAACAGCCGCGGGGTCGGCAGGCCGTAGCCGTCGGCGGCGGCGGCGAGGGCGCCACGGACCGCCGCGGCGTAGCGCTCGAGCGACGGCGGGTCGTCGGCAGGGTCCTCGACGACGCCGAGCCCGCCGCCGAGGTTGAGCTCGCCGAGCACGACGCCATGGGTCTCGGCGAGCTCGGCGAGGAAGCCGAGCATGACCCGCGCGGCGGTGGTGAAGGCCTCGAGCTCGAAGACCTGGCTGCCAACGTGGCAGTGCGCGCCGGTCAGCCGCAGCCGCTCGCTGGCGATCACCGTCGCGGCGGCCTCGTGGGCCAGGCCCGACGAGAGGGTGAAGCCGAACTTCGAGTCGTCCTGGCCGGTGGCGACGAACTCATGGGTGTGGGCGTCGATGCCGGGGGTCACCCGCAGGTGGACGTCGACGACGCGCCGGTGCGCGGCGGCGACGGCCTCGAGGCGGCGCAGCTCGCTGAAGCTGTCGACGACGATGCGCCCGACGCCGAGGCCGACGGCGGCGTCGAGCTCGGACTCGGACTTGTTGTTGCCGTGCAGGACGATGCGCTCAGGCGCCACGCCGGCGGCCTCGGCGGTGGCGAGCTCCCCGCCGGTGGCGCAGTCGACGAGCAGCCCCTCGTCGCTGGCGAGCTCGAGCACGCCACGCAGGCACAGCGCCTTGCTCGCGTAGACGACCTCGCCGTCGGCGAAGGCCTCGCGGTAGGCGCGCATGCGCCCGACGAGCGTGGCGCGGTCGAGCACCCACAGCGGGGTCGCGAAGCGCGCGGCGAGGTCCTCGACGTCGAGGCCGCCGAGCGCGCGCAGGCGCCCGGCCTCGACGACGGCGGTGCCCGGCAGCGCGCCGGCGAGGTCACCGCCGGGCGGGGCCGCGCCGCGCAGGTCGACGCGTGGCCGGCTCACATCCGCTCCGGGGCGGTCACGCCGAGCAGGCCGAGGGCCGACACGAGGGTCTGGCGGGCGGCGACGACGAGCCAGTAGCGCGCCCGGGTCAGCGCGGCGTCGTCGCCGACGACCTGGCACTCGGTGTAGAACTTGTGGAAGCCCTCGGCGAGGTCCTCGGCGTAGCGCGCGACGCGGTGGGGGGCGCGCTCGGCGGCGGCGAGGGCCACGACCTCCGGCCAGCGCCCGATGCGCCGGCACAGCTCGTGCTCGGCGGGGTGGGCGAGCAGGTCGAGGGGCGCCTCGGCGAGGCTGCCGGGCTCGACGCCCTGCTCGGTCGCGGTGCGCATGATCCCCGCGATCCGCGCCGAGGAGTACTGCACGTAGTAGACGGGGTTCTCCTTCTCGGCGCGCACGACCTCGGCGATGTCGAAGTCGATCGTCGTGTCGGGGCTGAAGCGCAGGAGCGTGTAGCGCGCCGCGTCGGCGCCGACCTCGTCGATGAGCTCGTCGAAGGTCACGATCTCGCCGGTGCGCTTGCTCATCCGCACGACCTCGCCGTCGCGCAGGAGGTTGACGAACTGGTGGATGACGATCTCGACGCGCTCGCGTCCCACCCCCGAGGCGTCGGCCACGGCGAGCATCCGCCCGATGTAGCCGTGGTGGTCCGAGCCGAGGACGTAGATGAGGTCGTCGAAGCCGCGGCCGGCCTTGTCGAGGAGGTAGGCGCAGTCGGCGGCGAAGTACGTCGGCTCGCCGTCCGCCTTGACGAGGACGCGGTCCTTGTCGTCGCCGAAGGTCGTGGTCGCAAGCCACACCGCGCCCGCGGCGTCGTAGGCGTGCCCGGCCTCGCGCAGCCGGGCGATCGCGGCGTCGACGGCGCCGGAGCGGTGGAGGCCGCGCTCGCCGAAGAAGACGTCGAAGGCCACGCCGAAGCGCTCGAGGGTGGCCACGATGCGGGCGAGCATCGCCTCGTAGGCGGCCTCCTGGAGGTCGGCGGGCGGGCCGTCGGCGGCGAGCTCGGCGGCGAGCTCGTCGATGTAGCCGCCGTGGTAGCCGTCCTCGGGCGGCTGCTCGCCGGCCATCGCCGCGGCGACGCTCTCGCCGAACTTGCGCATCTGCTGACCGGCGTCGTTGAAGTAGTACTCGCGGGTGACCTCGGCCCCGCAGGCCTCGAGCAGGCTCGCGATCGCGTCGCCGAGCGCGGCCTGGCGGCCGTGGCCGACGTGGATCGGGCCGGTGGGGTTGGCCGAGACGAACTCGACGTCGACGCGCCGCCCCGCCAGGGTGGCGTTGCGCCCCCAGTCCGCCCCGGCGTCGACGGCGGCGCGGACGATGGCGGCGAAGGCGTCCTGGGCGAGGCGGAAGTTGATGAAGCCCGGGCCGGCGACCTCGACGGCCTCGACGCCGGGCGGCTCGCCGATCGCCGCGACGATCTCCTCGGCGATCTCGCGCGGCGGGCGCCCGAGCGGTCCCGCCAGGGTCATCGCGACGTTCGTCGACCAGTCCCCATGGGCGCGTTGGCGCGGCCGCTCGAAGGCCGGCTCGCGGTCGGGCAGTCCGGCCTCGGCCAGGGCCGCGCGCACCGTCGCGGCGAGATCGGGGCTCATCGCTCCTCCTCGGTCGGCCCCTCGGCGAGCACCGCCGCGCAGGTCGCCATGAGGTCGGTCGGGTCGAAGGGCTTGGTGACGTAGCGGGCCACGCCGAGCTCGCCACCGCGGCGGACGTCGGCCTCCATGGCCTTGGCGGTGAGCATGATGATCGGGATCGCCGCGGTGGCCTCGTCGGCCGCGAGCCGTGCGGCGACCTCCCAGCCGGAGAGCTCCGGCATCATCACGTCGAGCAGGACGAGGTCGACGGGCTCGCGCGCGAGCGCGGCGAGCGCCGCCGGGCCATCACCGGCGGTGCGCACGTCATAGCCCTCGAGCTCGAGGTTGACCGCGAGCAACTCGCGGATCACGGGGTCGTCGTCGACGACGAGGACGCTGGCCACGCGGCTCTCCACCCTCCTTGGCTACCGACCGCGCATGCTAGCGGCCGCTCCGCCGCCTCCGCGCCCCGGGCCGGCCGCGCCCCGCCGCGCGAGAAGCGCGCGCCCAGCGCACGCCGCGCCGACCGTCACGCCGATTCCTGGACGAGCGCACCGGGGGGTCGAGGTTGCCTCGGTGTACGCCGCGACGAGGAACGACGAGGAACGGAGACGAGCATGGACCGCAGCTACGACGTCATCGTCATCGGCGGTGGGCCCGCCGGGGAGAACGCCGCGGGACGCGCCGTCGAGCACGGACTCGAGGTCGCCCTCGTCGAGGACGAGCTCGTCGGCGGCGAGTGCTCCTACTGGGCGTGCATGCCCTCGAAGGCGCTGCTGCGGCCCACCGAGGTCATTGCCGCGGCGCAGCGGCTGCCGGCGGTCGCCGCGGCGCTGACTGGCGACCTCGACGTCGAGGCGGTGCTGCGCAGCCGCGACGCCTTCACGAGCCACCTCGACGACACCGGACAGGTGCAGTGGATCGAGGGCGCCGGGGTCACCCTCGAGCGCGGCCGCGGCCGCCTCGCCGGCGAGCGCCTCGTCGAGGTCACCCGCGCCGACGGGCAGACCACGACGCTGGCCGCGCGCCGGGGCGTCGTCGTGGCGACCGGCTCGCGGGCGGCCTGGCCGCCGATCCCGGGGCTGGCCGAGGCCGGGGCATGGGACAACCGCGAGGCCACGACGACCAAGGAGGTCCCCCGCCGCTTCGCCGTCCTCGGCGGCGGCGTCGTCGGCGTCGAGCTGGCCCAGGCCTTCGCCCGGCTCGGCAGCGCCGAGGTCACCGTCGTCGAGATGGCCGAGCGGCTCCTACCGCGCGAGGAGCCCTTCGTCGGCGAGGAGCTCGCCGCCGCGCTGCGCGCCGACGGCGTCGACGTCCGCACCGGGGTGCGCGCCACCGCCGTCGAGCGCGCCCGACCGGGCTCGCCGCTGACGCTGCGCCTCGAGGGCAGCGACGCCGTCGAGGCCGACGAGCTCCTCGTGGCGGTCGGCCGCCGCCCCGCCACCGACGACCTCGGCCTCGAGCGCGTCGGGCTCGAGCCCGGCGGGTTCCTCGACGTCGACGACTCCCTCAAGGTCACCGCGATCGACGACGGCTGGCTGCTCGCCGTCGGTGACGTCAACGGCCGCAGCCTGCTGACCCACACCGGCAAGTACCAGGCCCGCGTGGCCGCCGACGTCCTCGCCGGGCGGCCGGCCACCGCCTGGGGCGACCGTGAGGCCAACCCCCGGGTCGTCTTCAGCGACCCGCAGGTCGCCGCGGTCGGGCGCACCGAGGCCGAGGCCCGCGAGGCCGGTCTCGCGGTGCGCACGGTGACCTACGGCACCGGCGACGTCGCCGGCGCGGCGCTGCTCGGCAAGGGCGTTTCCGGCACGAGCCAGCTCGTCATCGACGGCGACCGCGACGTCATCGTCGGCGCGACCTTCACCGGCCCTGGCGTCGGGGAGATGCTCCACGCCGCGACGATCGCCATCGCCGGGCAGGTCCCCATCGACGTGCTCTGGCACGCGGTGCCGGCCTTCCCCTCCGTCAGCGAGGTCTGGCTGCGCCTGCTCGAAGCCGATGGCCGCTAGCGCGCCGGCGCTGCGCGCACAGGGCACGCCCCCGGCGGCGCCCGGCCTCGCCAACGGCGACGCCGAGAGCAGGCGCCTCCAGGCGCGGTGGATCGCCCAGGCGATGGCGCGCACCGACCTCAGCCCCCTGAGTCCCGCCGACGTCGACGCGCTCGCGCGCCTGGCGAGGGTGCGCGAGGCGCCCGCCGGCACGGTGCTGGCCCACGCCGGCGAGGCGGTGGCCACCGTCTCGATCGTGCGCGCGGGGCAGGTGCGCCTCGCGGCGCGCCTCCCCCGCGGCGGGCGGTCGCTCGTCGCGCTCGTCGCGGCCGGCGGGGTCGTCGGCGACGTCTGGCTGCTCTGCGCCCAGCCCATGCCCTACGACGCCGTCGCCGAGACCGACGTCACCCTCCTCGACCTCGACGGCGACGATCTCGTCGCGCTGCTGCGGGCCTCGCCCACGCTGTCGCTGCGCTGGACGACCTCGGTGGCCGAGCGCCTCGAGCGGACCCAGCGCCGGCTCGTCACCCTGCTGACCAAGGATCTCGACGCCCAGGTCGCCTCCCTGCTCCTCGAGGCCGGCGAGCCCGACGACGACGGTGGCTGGCAGGCGCGGCTGTCCCACACCACCCTCGCCGCGCTGCTCGGGGTGCGCCGCCAGTCGATCTCGCGGGTCATGGGGCGCCTGCGCGAGCAGGGGGTCGTGGCCACCCGCTACCGACGCGTCGTCCTGCGCGACGTCGACGGCCTCGCGGGGATCGCCGGCGAGCCCGTGCCAACAACGAGGAGTCCCGCATGACCCCGACGCGCCCCGCCCGGCTCCTCGCGCTGCTCCTCCTCGCCATCGCCGGCTGCGCCGCGCCGGCCTCCGACGGCGCCGGGGACGGGGCCTCCGACGGCACGACGACCGCCGACGGGCAGGCAGCCGGGAGCGACGACGACGCCGGCGACGAGGAGGACGCCGTGGCCGAGGATGCGGCCACCACGCTCGACATCGCGCCGCCGACGCCGGGCGAGGAGCCCGCCGACCCGCCGCCGTGGCCGTGGGAGGCCGGCGACGACGTCGAGCAGGCCGTCAGCCTCGACGAGCTCCGGGAGGGCGGCCCGCCACCCGACGGCATCCCGCCGATCGACGCGCCGGTCTTCGAGTCGGTGGCCTCGGCGGGTGACTGGCTCGGCGAGGCCGACCCCGTGATGGTCGTCGAGGCCGGCGGCGAGGTGCGTGGCTACCCGCTGGCGATCCTGACCTTCCACGAGATCGTCAACGACACGATCGGCGGCGTCGACGTCGTCGTGACGTACTGCCCGCTGTGCAACTCCGGGCTCGCCTTCGTCCGCGAGGTCGACGGTCGGCCGCAGTCCTTCGGCACCTCCGGTCGGCTGTGGCGCTCCAACCTCGTGATGTACGACCGCGCCACCCGCAGCCTGTGGTCGCAGTTCACCGGCGAGGCGATCATCGGCCCGCGCACCGGCGAGGCCCTCGAGCGCCTCCCGCTGCAGATCGTCGGCTACGCCGAGCTCGCCCGGCGCTGGCCCGACGCGCCGGTGCTCTCCCGTGAGACCGGCGTCGACCGGCCCTACGGCGAGAACCCCTACGTCGGCTACGAGTCGAGTGACGAGCCGTTCCTCTTCGAGGGCGAGACCGGCGGGCCGCTGCCCCCGATGAGCCGGGTGGTAGCCGCCGGCGGCGAGGACGACCCCGTGGCCTACCCCTGGGAGCGCCTCGTCTCCGAGGGCGTCCTCACCGACGAGATCGCCGGGGTCGACGCCGTCGTGCTCTGGGCCGAGGGCGCGGCCAGCGCCCTCGACGGACCGGTCATCGCCGAGGCCGAGGACGTCGGCCAGGCGGGGGTCTTCCGCGCCGAGGTGGATGGCGAGCCGCTGCGCCTCGAGCCCGAGGGCGACCGCTTCATCGACGACGGTGGCACGACGTGGTCGGTGTCGGGTGTGGCGATCGACGGCCCGCGGCAGGGCACCCAGCTCGAGCGCCTGCCCCACGCCGACACGTTCTGGTTCGTCCAGTTTGCCTTCCGCCCCGACACCCGCGTCGAGCAGGGCTGAGGCGGCAGGCGCTGTCCTGACGGCCCCGCCAGGCGCTACGCTGCGCGCGGTGGCAGGGGTGCGGTGCCGGCCGCGCGGGGAGGCCGGCGCGCGACCGCCCTGCCGGGGGACGGCTGGGGGGAGGACGCCGATGACCGCGGTGCTCGTCGCAGGGCTCGTCGCGGCGCTGCTCGCGCTCGTCGCGCTGGCCTACAACCGCCTCGTCGCCGACCGCAACAAGGTCGCCGACGGCTGGGCCGGCATCGACGTCCAGCTGTCCCGACGCGCCGAGCTCGTCCCCAACCTCGTCGCCACCGTCGAGGCCGCGCGGGTCCATGAGCGCGACGTCACCGAGGCGGTGACCGCGGCGCGGTCGGCGCTCGTCGACGCCGAGGGCCCTGCGCGCAACGGCGTGGCCGACGACCTGCTCGAGTCGGCGCTGCGCCGGCTCTACGCCGTCGCCGAGGCCTACCCCGACCTCAAGGCCTCCCGCAACTTCCTCGCGCTGCAGGAGGAGCTCTCCGCGCTCGAGGAGGACCTCTCCTTCGCCCGGCGCTACTACAACGCCACCGTCGAGCGCTTCAACACCCGTCAGCAGTCGTTCCCCGCGATGCTCGTCGCCGGCCCCCTCGGCTTCGCCCCCGCGGAGTTCTTCAAGGCCGACGCCGGCGACCGGCTCGCCCCCTCGACGGAGTTCGGGCGATGAGCGCGCGCGCGGCGAGGCCCGCCGCGGTAGCCCTGCTCGCGCTGTTGGCCCTCGCGCTGCTCGCCCCGAGCGCCGCTGCCCAGGACGCCGGCTGGGTCATCGAGTCCTTCGACGCCGACATCGTCGTCACCGAGGACGGCGACCTCGAGGTCACCGAGCGCCTCGCCGTCGACTTCCGGGACCTGCCGAGCCGCGGGATCTTCCGGCACCTGCCCATCCGCAGCCGCGTCGACGACGACACCGTCCGCCGCTTCGGCCTCGACCGCGTGCGGGTGAGCACGAGCGAGGGCACCCCCGACGACGTCGACCAGGAGAGGTCGTTCACCGAGGTCGTCATCCGCGTCGGCGACCCCGACGTCTCGCTGACCGGCCGGCACACCTACGAGATCAGCTACCGCTACCGCGGGGTCCTCAACCGCTTCGACGACCACGACGAGCTGTGGTGGAACGTCACCGGCGACGCCTGGGAGACCGAGATCGCCCAGGTGCGCACCCGGGTGCGCACACCAGCCGAGGTGCAGGCGGTGACGTGCTACGAGGGTCGCGCCGGCGCGACCGACCCGTGCGCCAGCGCCGCTGCCGACGGGCAGGTCGCGACGTTTACCGGTGGACCGCTCGCACCCGGCGAGCAGGTCGACGTCGTCGTCGACCTGCCCCCCGGCGCCGTCGACGTCGCCGAGCCCGACCTCGAGCCCGCCTCGACGCTGGCCCGGCTCTTCTCGCCGTCGCCGAGCCGGCTCGCCGGGGGCTCGCTCGTCGGCCTGCTCGGCGCCGTCGGCCTCGTCGGCCTCTACCGCCGCGGCCGCGACGCCGACGCCCCCGCGGCCGCCGGCGGGGTCGAGTACCGCCCGCCGCTGGGGCTGCGCCCGGCCCAGCTGCGCACGCTGCTGACCCAGCGCGTCGACGCGACGTCGATCAGCGCCACCCTCGTCGACCTCGCGGTGCGGGGGCACCTGCGCATCGAGGAGGTCGAGCCCGAGGGGGTCCTGTCGCGCTTCCGCTCCTCGGACTGGCGGCTCGTGCGCACTGTCAACCCCGAGGACCCGCTGCGCGCGCACGAGAAGCACCTCCTCGTCGGGCTGTTCGGCGCGCCGACGCTCGAGCTCGAGGGGCAGGCCGACGACGAGGCCGACCCGACGCTCGGCGCCGACGCCGCCGAGCAGGCCCGCCTCGACGACACCGGCGAGCGCGTCGCCGCCGCCGACGAGGCCGAGGGCAGCACCGCGGTGCTCGCCGGCTGGCTGCAGCGCGCCCTGACCCCCACCGAGGGGCGAGGCAGGGCCTCGGTGCTCATGTCCTCCCTCGGCGACGGCGAGTTCGAGCCCCACGCCAAGCGCATGGAGCAGGCGCTCTACGGCGACGTCGTGCGCCGCGGCTACTTCGCGCGGAGCCCGGTGACGGTGCGCGGGGCCGCGCGGGCGATCTCCCTGGCCGTCCTCGCCGTCGGCGTCGGCGGGCTCATCGCCACCGCGGCGACCTACGGCGATTGGGGCCTCGTCCTCGCCCCGCTCGTCGTCATCGGCCTCGGCGGGCTCGCGCTCTCGCGCTGGGCGCCCCGGCGCACCGCGAAGGGTGCAGAGGTCAACGCCCGGGCGAAGGGCTTCCGAGAGTTCATCGAGACCGCCGAGGCCGACCGCATGGCCTTCGCCGAGCGCGAGCAGCTCTTCGCGGCCTACCTGCCCTACGCGATGGCCTTCGAGTGCGTCGACCGCTGGGCCGACGCCTTCGCCGCCCTCGGCGTTGCCGCGCCCGCCGCGGCCGGCGGCTGGTACGTCGCCTCGCGCACGAGCAGCATGAGCGACTTCGGCCGGTCGCTGTCGTCGTTCTCCTCGACCGCCGGCTCGACGATGCGCGAGAGCGCCTCGTCGTCGGGGGGCTCGGGCTCGGGCGGCGGCGGCTCTGCCGGTGGCGGCGGCGGTGGAGGCGGCGGCGGGCGCTGGTAGCGCGGGGCGGTCGGCGGGACAAGACCCGCACCGTTGACCCAGCGGGGTCGATCGCGCACCCTTCGCTCAAGCGGCACACCCTTCGTGCCGAGGCTCCAAACGACGGCGCACCGGGCCCATCACGAACCCACCGCGGTCACCGTCGACCGCGACGGGGCGGCGACGCGAGCTCGCAGGGCGCGATGCGCCGCGACGCGGTGGGAAGGCCGACGATGCAGGCGCGCGACCCGCGAGCCGGCGGCGGTGGGGCCCACTCGGCCTCCCGCGAGCGCGAGCCTGCCGGCCGTGACCACGAGGCCGGCGCCGCGGACCCCGACGTCATCGTGGTCGACGCCGAGCCCACCGGTGCGGCCCACCACGGTCCCCCACCCGCCACCGACGCGGCGCTGCTGCGGATGGTCCTCGACACCGTGCCCGAGGGCGCGATGAGCGTCCTCGACCGCGACCTGCGCGTCATCGTCGCCGGCGGCCCGCTGCTCGAGCGGCTCGGGGCGACCCCCGGCACGCTGACCGGCGCGGCGCTCGAGGACGTCTGGCCGCGGGAGTGCGCTGAGCGGATGCGATCAGCCTGCGCGGCCGCCCTCGACGGCGCCGACGCCTCCTTCGACTGCGACCTGCCGGGGGCGGTGCTGCGAGCCCGGGTCGCACCGCTGCGCGAGGCCGACGGGTCGGTCGCCGCAGTGCTCCTGTCGACCCACGACGTCACGACCCTGCGCGAGCAGCGCCGGCGCCTGGGCGAGGCCGAGGAGCGCTACCGCGCGCTCACCGAGGTCTCCACCGACGAGATCGGCCGCTTCGACCGCGACCTCACCCTCGTCTACGCCAACGAGTCCCTGCTCGCCGCGCTCGGCCTGCCGGAGCTGCCGACGCCGCTGGCCGACCTGCCCGGCCTGCCGCCGGGCAGCGTCGAGGCCTGGCGGGCGGCGCTACAGCGCGTCCTCGCACGCGGCGAGCCCACCGGGGTGCAGTTCACCCGCGACGGACGCTGGCTCGACGCGCGACTCAGCCCCGAGTTCTCCGCCGACGGCAGCGTCGGTCACGTCGTGTTCGACGCCCGCGACTGGAGCGAGCTCAAGGCCGTGCAGGACACCCTCGCCGCCCGCGTCGCGCAGCAGCGCGCCCTCGCGGACCTCGCCCGCGCCTCGCTCGCCGCCGACGACGTCGACGCCCTCCTCGGCCCCGCCGTCGAGGTCGTCGCCGAGCAGCTCAGGGTGGGCCTGTGCAAGGTGCTCGAGCTCACCGACGAGGGGGACGCCTTCGTCGTGCGCGCCGGCGTCGGCTGGCGCCCCGGCACGCTCGGCACCGCGGTCCCGTGGGGTGAGAACCAGGCGACGCACACGCTGACGTGCGGCAGGCCCGTGCTCGTGAGCGACAGCCGCGACGAGAACCGTTTCGCCCACACCGAGTTGCTGGCCACGCATGAGGTGCGCGCGGGGATGAGCGCGCCGATCCGCACGCCGCGAGGGCCCTACGGCGTCCTCGCGGTCCACACCACCGAGCCGCGGGCCTTCAGCGACGAGGACATGCTCTTCCTCGAGGCCGCCGCAGGCCTGCTCGGCGCCGCGCTCGGGCGGCTCGAGGCGCAGGCGGCACTGCGGGTCCAGGCGCTGCACGACCCGCTGACCGGCCTGGCCAACCGGGCCCTGCTCCTCGAGCGCATCGACGTCGCGCTCGCCGCGCTCTCGCGCGAGGGCGGGCTCGTCGCGCTCATCTTCTTCGACCTCGACGGCTTCAAGGCCGTCAACGACGCCCTCGGCCACGACGCCGGCGACGAGGTGCTCTGCGAGGTCGCCGAGCGCCTCGAGGCCTCGATGCGCCCACGCGACACCCTCGCCCGCTTCGGCGGTGACGAGTTCGTCGTCCTCTGCGAGGGCCTCGGGGACACCGCGGCGGCGGTCGCCCTGGCCCGCCGCGTCGTCGAGGCCGTCGGCCAGCCCTACCGCGCCCCCGCCGACCGCTTCCCGATCTCGGCGAGCGTCGGGGTGGCCACCGGCGGGCCGGGCAGCACGACCGACGCGCTGCTGCGCGTCGCCGACGAGGCGATGTACCGCGCGAAGGCCACCGGCGGCGACTGCGTCGCCGTCGGGCCGACGTAGCCGCCCTGCAGGCGCGACGGCGCCGCCGGCGCGGTCGGCCTCAGAGCCCGTGACGCGGCGGGACGTCGAGGGCGACGGCGCCCGGGACGTCGACGACGCCGCCGCCACCCCGACGCTTTGCCGCGTAGAGCGCCGCGTCGACCGTCTCCAGGGAGGGCGTCGCGGCGGTGACGCGCCCCACCCCTGCGGAGGCCCGCAGGGGCGGGTGCCCGCCGGCGGAGGGCAGCCGCACGTCGCTGAGCGCCGCGAGGATCGACGCGGCCCGCGCGCGGGCGCTGGCATGCGGGGCGCGCGGCAGGAGCACGAGCCACTCGTCGCCGCCCATGCGGACGAGGACGTCCCCCTCGCGGATGTGCGCGCGGGCGACCTCGGCGAAGGCCCGCAGCGCCTCGTCACCGACAGCGTGCCCATAGGCGTCGTTGAGGGCCTTGAAGTCGTCGAGGTCGATGGCGATGACGGCGATGTCGGGCGCCCGCGAGCCCAGGCGGCCGAGGTAGCGCTCGAGGAACCACCGGTTGCGCGCCCCGGTCAGCGGGTCGGTGAAGGCCTGATGCTCGGCGATCTCGAGCCGGTCCGAGGCGGCGAGGGTGCGGCGCCACGCCGTCTCGAGCTGCGCGCCGAGCAGCGTCGCGGCTCGGCCGACGACCCGGGTGGAGGCGGCCTGGGCGGCCCGTGAGAGCTCGGCTGCGGCCGTGCGGTCGAGGAGGTCGCCGGCAGCGGCGACGATCCGGTCGATCTCGCCGGCGACCCAGGCCGGGTCGGTCGACAGGCGGGCGGCGAAGATCCGGCCCCGCTCCGCACTCGACGCGGGCGCGACGTCGTCGAGGTCGGTGGCCACGAGCCCGCCGCAGGCCAGCGGCGAGACGGCCAGGACGGTCCACTGGTCGGCGAGCTCGTGGTCGTCGGGCAGCGCGAGCCGGTGCACCCCCTCAGGCACGTCGCCCTGGCCGGCGAAGCCGGCGATGACGGTGGCCCCGTCGGCGAGCGCGGCGTAGCGAGCGCGCTCGAAGCCGAAGTACTCGGCGCGCTCGAAGAGCGCGAGGACGACGACGTCCTCGCCGGGCTCGGCGCCGACGGCGCAGGCCTCGGCGAGCTGCTCGACGGCGCGGCTGACCCCCAGCAACGCCCGCTTCGTCGCGACCGTGCCTCCGCCTGCGCCTCGTCCGCCGGTCGCGGCCGACGCCGCGCCGTCGACCACGCTCATCACCGACCTCCCGGTCGCCTCGCAGGGGTGCGCTTCCAGCAGGCCAGTATACCTCTCAGTGGTCTTTCGACTCCTCTACGTGACAAGCGTCGGGCACTGGACGCGGGCGCCCCGGAGCGTCCGCCGCTCAGGGCTCAGCGAGCGACCTCGACGGTCGTGGTCTCGCCCCCGTAGCCGTGCTCGAGGTCGCGGCCCTCGACGATCACCTCGTCGACGCCCCCGGGGATGGCGAACGGCCCGCGCGTGCGGGTGAACGGCTGCTCGCCGGCGTGGTCGTGGGCGAGGTCGTGCTCGGCGAGCACCTCGCCGTCGGCGGTGAGGACGCGCCAGCCGTCGGCGTAGCGCTCCGGGGTGTCGTACGGCGAGGAGATCGTCACGGCGATCTCGTAGTCGCCATCCCCGGTCGCGGTGAGCTCGGCGTCGATGACGTCGGGGAAGCGCTGGGCGCTGTCCCCCGAGGACTCGGGGTCGGCGGTCCCGCCGTCGGGCGCGGTCGTGTCATCGGCCCCGCAGGCCGACGTCATCACCGCGAAGGCGAGGAGCACGACGAGCCAGCGGACGGGCATGCCCGGACGATAGCGCCCCGCGAGGGCCTTGCGAGCACGGTCCCTGCCGAGCCGGGCCACAGGAGGGTCCTCGCACCGGTCGTCGCGCTGGCAACGGGCAGGTGGGCTCGGTCGGGACTTAGAGGTCGTGGGTGAGGATGGCGATGGCGCGGCGGGCGATCTCCGCGCCGTAGTCGGTCCAGCGCCCGGCGCCCCAGTAGCGGTAGCAGCTGGTCTCGGCGCTGAGGAGGTGGAACAGGGCGTCGCGGTAGCGGGGGTCGCCGGTGGGGACGCCGGCGTCGAGCACGCGCTCGGTGAACAGCGCGCTGGCGCGCAGCATGGGGCTGAGCACGTCCTCGTAGCCGCGCACCCACGAGACGTCGCCCGTCCAGCTGCCCCCGTCCATGTGGAAGCCGTCATCCTCACGGGCGAGCCCGTCGACCACCGCGGCGAGTCGCTGGGGCCCCTGGCCGGGCTCGAGGCGCTCCCAGATGCGGTGCTGGCCCACCGGCTGCAGCGTCGGCAGGTCGCTGCGGTCGAGACCCGCGCCCTGGAGTTGCTCGAGCCACTCGGTGACGTTGAGCCCGGGGGTGCGGCTGTGCGAGCTCTCGCGGACGACCTCGTGGTACTTGTCGGGGAACTCGTTCATCATCACCCCGCCGTTCTCGCCGTCGGCGATCTGGGTGACCAGCGGGGGGACGCGGACCCCGGCGATCTCGCGCGGGCCTTCGCCCAGCGCCTCGGCGTAGGGCTGCATCTGGCCGACGAGCTTGCTGTCCGAGCCCTGGGTCTTGATCACCGCCGTGATCTCGGCGAGCTCCCCGGTCGAGCTCGTGCACGCCAGCCGGTGGGGCACATGGGGGTCGACGACGGCGGAGCCGTCGGGGTGCTCGACGGTGTGCTCCTGCACGAGCAGCCAGTCGTAGCCGCAGTCGCGCAGCGTGGCGACGAGCGCGTGGGCCACGTCGGGGTCGTTGGGCAGCGCCATCTCCGCGGGGCTGAACCCGCGAACGCGCTCGAGCGCCTCGAGCCCGAAGATCGCAGCGAAGTGGTGCTGCCAGGCGCGGACGTGCAGCGCGAAGTCCTGCACCGGCGTCGACGGCGCGACCGGGTGGCCCCACGCCGAGCCCAGCCACTCGACCGCGGCCCCCTCGCCCTCGCTACGGGCAAGAGGGGACAGCGCGTCGATGATGTCGTGCCGACCCATCGCCGTGAGGCCGTGCAGCAGCGTTCCCGAGTAGTCGAGCATCACCCGGGGGGCGTGCCCCTCGGCGAGCAGCGCGGGCACGAACTCGCCCATGCGCTGGTAGCACCAGGCGAACGCCGGGGCGTTGTGGTTGTCCTCGACCTCGGGGTGGGCGAGCATCCACTGCAGGTTGCTGATCAGCGCGGCGGTGCGCAGGTCGTCGCCGCCGGCGGGGATGAGCGGCTGGTGCATGTGCAGCGCGATCGCGTAGCCGCTGTCGACGCCGTCGAGGGGGATGCGCTCGTGCGTGGCGGGCCGCCCACGCCCACGCGCGACCGCCTCGGCGACGAGGTCCTCGCGCCCACAGAGGTGAGGCAGGCCGTCGATCTGCACGGGGAGGTCTCCCACGGCGGTCACGTCCCCTTCGGCGATGGTGCGAAGAGCCGGTGTCGGCAACGGCGAGGCGCTCGTCGCCTGAGCCTCGCGGTGGATCGATCCTGCCAGACGACGACGCCGCGGCGCGGCAGGCGCCGGCCGTGGTCGACGCAGCGGTGGCCCTGGCCGACGCGCCCGACCCCGACCGGGGCGCTGCGGCACCTGCCGGAGGCCGAGCCGGTGCCCGGCGACGCGGTCCGGCGGCCGGACGGTCTGGCCGCGAGCCCTGCCCGTCGGTCCCCGCGTCGAGGCTCAGCCAAGGACGAAATCAGTGACGACGGCGTTGAAGCGCTCGGCCTCGTGGTAGAAGGGCATGTGGCCGCTGTCGGCGAAGCGCGCCACCTGCGCGCCGGGGATGTGCTCGGCGGGGAACTCCGCACCGCCAGGGCCCCAGATGAGGCTCTTCTCACCGATGATCACCAGCGCCGGCATCGTGATCCGCGGCAGCAGGTCGCGCCAGTCGAGGTTGGTGTGGTCGGCCATGATCTGCGCGCGCACCCAGCCGGGGGTCTTGTCGACCTCGCCGGCGAAGAACGCGACCTCCTCGGCGGAGGGCTCCACACCCTCGGGGAAGCAGGCCGAGACGATGCCCTCGGCCATCGCCCGCGGGTCCAGCGCGAGCGTCGTCGTCAGCCCCGCCAGGGACTCCGCGTCGAAGCAGCCGACCTGCACGCCCTGCCACTCCTGGCTGCCTGGGACGTAGTACTGGCGCGGCGACTGGTCGACGATGACCATCCGCTTGGCGTAGGCCTCGCCGAAGAGCTCGACGTGGCTCCAGATCACCGCGGCGCCCATCGACCATCCCAGCAGCGTCGCGTCCTCGAGCCCGAGATGCTCCACGAGGTCGCGGACGTCGGCGGCGTACCGGGCGATGCGGTGGCCGTGCGGGGTGTTCTCCGAATCCCCGTGGCCGCGGTAGGCCAGCCCGACGACCCGCATCCGCTCGGCCAGCGGCCCGGTGTTGCGGATGAAGAACGCCGGGGAGCACCCCCAGCCCGGCAGCAGCACCAATGGCTTGCCCGAGCCGGTGTCCTCGTAGTGCAGCGATGCCCCGTCGGACGTGGTGAAGTACGGCACGATGCGCTCCTTTGGCCTCTTCGTCGACGCCGCGCCGGCCCCGGGTGGCCGTCGTCCCCAACGGCGACCCGCGCGCGCAGCCGCCCTGCGAGAGGCATCGTGCGCTGCTGCTGCGCTCCTCCTCCAGCGCCATTCGGCCCCCTGCGCGGCGACCGACGGGGCACCTCCCGCGGCGTGGGCGCACGGCGCGACCGCGCACCCGACGGTGGGGTCGACGCGCGCGAACGAGCCGGTGCGCGCGGCGTGGGCAACGGCTGCGGCGGCTGGCCGCGGGGGGGGGAGTATTCACGTTACGGAGTGCACCCGATGCGGAAAGAATAAAAACATTTTTGAAAGAAAAAAAGGCCAAAAACCTTGTTTTCATCGGAACCGGATTTATTAACCTCGAACTGGCGGCATTGCTTTC
>JAWOAS010000203.1:0-5020 GCA_046498405.1 Egibacteraceae bacterium | reverse complement strand
CCGTCGACGGCGACGACCTCCCCGGCGCTGACGTCGGTGGCCACGACGGCGGCGAGGGTCGTGCCGGCCATCGCGTAGCCGTGGATGACGCGGTCACCGCCGAGGAGCACGCGCGGCGACCCGCCGTCGCGCGGGAAGGCCATGAGCGGCACCGCGCCGCGATCGAGGGCGACGGTGACGACGGCGTCGTCGGTGACGAGCAGCGGCTGGGCCGCGGTCGCCCCGGCGTTGGCGGTGTCCCACCGCTCGGCGTCGGTGAGCCGCTCGGGAGGCCGCGAGCCGTCTGCCGGCACGGAGAAGACCCCGCTGTTGCGGGCGATCGGGTCGGCGTGGCCGGGGCCGCGGAAGTAGATCGCCTCCCCGTCGGGGGCCCAGGCGGGCGCGGCGACCGGCATCGAGGTGTCGGTCGCGCGCCAGGGCTCGCCGTGCTCGACCGAGAGCACCCACACGTCGCTGAGGACGTCGTCGCCAGCGCCGTCATGGCGGGCGGCGACCACGGCGAGGCGGTCGCCGCCGGGATGCCAGGCCGGCGCGTCGTGGTCGCGGTCGCCCGTGGTGAGCTGACGCGCCTCGCCGTCGGCGTCGTCGTCGACGGCCACGACGAAGACGTGCTTGGGTCGGTCGAGGGTGAAGCCGACGCCGTCGAGGCGGTAGCGGAAGTCGCGGACGCGCCGGGGCGGCTCCTTGCCGGGGCGTGCCTCCTCGTCGCGCGCGCCGTCGGCGTCGGTGCCGTAGCGGCCCGGCTCGGGCACACGGGCCACGAACGCCAGCGCCCCGCTGTCGGGGCGCCAGGCCAGCGCGCTGGCCCCCAAGGGCGGGTCGGCGAGTCGGCGCGGCTCCCCGCCGTCGAGCGGCAGGAGATGCGGCGCGGCGGGCCCCTCGGCCTCCGCGCGCAGGAACGCGAGCCACCGCCCGTCGGGGGACAGGCGCGGCAGGGCGTCGCGGTGGCCCCGGGTCAGCCGACGCGGGGCGGTGCTGGCGTCGGTCGGGGCGATCCACAGCTCGCTGTCGTAGCGGTCGGCCTCGAGGTCTGGGCCGCTGACGGCGTAGACGACGACGGCGCCGTCGGCGCTGAGGTCGAGGTCGGTGGGGGCGCGAAGCTCGTGGAGGTCGGCGATCTGCATCCGCTGGACGCTACCAGCAGGACAGGTGGCGGGCGACGCGGTCGCGGCCCTCGCGCTTGGCGTCGTAGAGGGCGTCGTCGGCGTAGCCGTAGAGCTCCTTGGGGTCGCTGCGCTCACAGGTCATCGCGAGGCCGACGCTCAGGGTGAGCGGGGGGTCGAGGGCCCGCGCGGCCTCGAGGACCCGGTGGGCGATGCGCTGCGCCTCGTCGATCCTCGTGTTGGGCAGGGCCACGGCGAACTCGTCGCCGCCGACGCGCCCGACCACGTCGTCCTTGCGCAGCAGGTCGCGGATGGTCCTGCCGAGCGTGGCGAGGGCCGCGTCGCCGGCGAGATGGCCCCGCGCGTCGTTGTAGGGCTTGAAGCCGTCGACGTCGACGACGACGAGGGCGAGTGGCGCCTCGAGCGAGGCCACGGTGGCCTCGCGCGCGAGGCGCTCGTGGAACGCCGCATGGGTGAGGCACCCGGTGAGGCCGTCGCGGCGGGCCTGTGCGGCGATCCTCCGCCGACGGGACGCCTCGGCGTCTTGCGAGGCGTGGTGGTTGCGGGCGCTGTGCCCGGCGATGAGCGCCGTCGCAGCGAGGCCGAGTGACCAGGTGACGCGCTCGGGCCAGGCCAGCGCCGCCCCTTCGGCGACCCAGAGCCACGCGCCGACCGCCGCTCCGGTGGTGAGCATCGTCCCGCCGGTCGGGTAGGCGACCGCGCCGTGGGCGAGCAGGACGAAGAGGAGCACGAGCAGGGGGCTGTCGCCGCCGTCCCACGCCGCGAGCCGGCCCACCGCGGCGAGGCCGGCGAGCTCGAAGCCGTAGAAGTAGAGCGCGCCGACGCGCGCCCGGGCGAGCCGCTCGACGGGGACGGCGAGCAGCGCGCCGAGGGCGCCGCCACCGAGCAGCGTGGCGAGGCCGACGATGCGGCCGCGGTGCGGTCCCTCGGGGGTCAGCAGGGCGTAGACGATGACGAGGAGCACCGCGCTGGCCGCCAGCAGCGCGCCGGTGCGGGCGTGACGGCTCCAGAAGGCCACCTCCTCGTCGGTGGCCGCCAGCGGGCGGGGGAAGGCCATGTCGATGGTGTCGGCAGGTCGTCGGGGATCTGGAGTCCTGCGTGGCATCCTGCGGACGTGGACGCCGCGAGCCCTGCCGCCGCCGACGCCCGGCCACGGGTCGTCGCGGGCCTGCGCCTCGTCCGGCGGGTCGGCCGCGGTGGCGAGGGCGAGGTCTGGGAGGCCCGCGACGCCGAGGGTCGCCGCCGGGCGCTCAAGCTCGTGCGCCCCGAGGCGCTCGCCAGCCCAGCCGAGCTCGCCCGCCGTGGCGCCTACCTCCGACGCCTCGACCATCCCGCGCTCGTCGCCGTGCACCGCACCGGCCGACTCGCCGGTTCGGTGCTCGAGGGCTGGGGGTTCCTCGAGATGGACTTCGTCGAGGGGGAGTCCCTGGCCGAGGCGCCCGCCGACCCCGACGCCCTCGAGCGGCTCACCGACCTCGCCGAGGGCCTCGACCTGCTCCACGCGGGGCGGTGGTCCGACGGCGTGCCGCTCGTGCACCGCGACGTCAAGCCGGCCAACCTCATCGCCACGCCCTCCGGGGCCGTCGTCCTCGTCGACTGCTCCACGCTGCGCGGCACCGACGCCACGCAGCTCACGCGCATCGGCACGCCGCGCTACGCCGCTCCCGAGGTCCTGACCGGACGCGCCGGCCCACCGGCCGACGTCTACAGCTTCGGCGCCACGGTCGTCGCGCTCGCGACCGGCGCGCGCGGCGAGGCGCTCGACGAGGTCCTCGCCGACCCGGGCGCGCTCGCCTTGCCGGCCGCCGTCGGCGCGGCCCTCGACCCCGACCCCTCGCGGCGGCCGTCGTCGTGCAAGGCCGTGCTCACCGCCGGCGCGGGCATCGACCTCGACGCGCTGCCCGACCTGCGCACCGCGGGCTGGTCGCGCCAGGCGGCCTGGCGTGGGCGTGACGGCGCCGACGTCGACCCGGCTCGGCGCGCCGGCAAGCCCGGTGCCTGGTTCGGCGCGCTGTCGCTGGGGATGGCCACGGCGGCGCTCGCCGCCGTGGGGCTGCTCGGCGGGACGGCCTCCCGACTCGACGGCCTCGTGGCGGCCTGGCCGCTGCTGGCCGCGGCCGTCGCCGCCGTGCTCCTCGTCGCCGGGGCGCGCCTCGGCGGCGCGTCGCTGCGCACGGCGCTGCTGGCCAACCCCGTGGCCTGGGGCTGGGTGCTCGGCGGCAAGGCCGCGGCGGCCGGCCGCAGCCGTGCCTGGGTGCGCACGACGACGAGCGGGGCGCTCCTCGTCGTGGCCGCCGTCGTCGCGCTCGTCGCCGCGGTCGTGATCGGCATCGCCGACGTCGACCTCCCCGGGGCAGGTCAGCGTCTCGGCGCGCCGGCGGCCCTCCTCGGCGCGGGGCCGCTGGCCGCCGCGGTGGCCGGCGCGGGAGCGGCCAGCGGGGTCGGTGGGGTGCTCGCGCGCATCCTGCTCGCCCCGCTGTGGCTCGCCGGGGCGGTGGTGCTGCTGGCCGCCGGCGCGCTCGCCGCGCTCGCCGGCCTGCTCGTCGGCAGGCCCGGCCCCGGCTCGCGGCTCGTCGCGGGCACCCTCGCCGGCGGGTTCGGTACCGTCGCGCCGCGCGCGGGCGGGCCGGTGCGACGCGCGCCCGATCCTCGGGCATGATGCGGGCACTGCAGTCGAGGAGGGAGTGCCGATGACCGCCCAGCTCATCGATGGCAAGGCCACCGCCGCCCGCGAGCGCGAGCGCATCGCCGGCGAGGTCGCCGAGCTCGCGGCCCGAGGGCACACCCCCGGGCTGGCCGCGCTGCTCGTCGGCGACGACCCGGCCAGCCACGTCTACGTCGACGGCAAGGAGCGCGACTGCGCGAAGGTCGGCATCGCCTCCTTCGGCTCGCGGATGTCGGCGGAGACGACCCAGGGCGAGCTCCACGCCGAGATCGACCGGCTCAACGCCGATCCCGCGGTCAGCGGGATCATCGTGCAGATGCCGTTGCCGGACCACCTCGACACCGTGGCCGCCCAGGAGCGCATCGACCCCTTGAAGGACGTCGACGGGCTGCACCCGGTCAACATGGGACGACTGCTGCGCGGTGACCCGCGCTACGTGCCGGCGACGCCGATGGGCTGCCAGGTGCTGCTCGAGACCCACGGCATCGAGGTCGCGGGCGCCGACGTCGTCATCATCGGGCGCTCCCAGCTCGTCGGGCGCCCCCTGGCCAACCTCCTGAGCGTCCGCGGACCAGGTGGCAACGCCACGGTGACGCTGTGTCATACGCGCACGCGCGACCTCGCCGCGCACACACGCTCGGCCGACGTCGTCGTCGTCGCCGCCGGGGTGCCGGGGATCCTCACCAAGGAGATGGTCAAGCCCGGCGCGGCGGTGCTCGACGTCGGCATCAACCGCGCCGAGGACGGCAGCCTCTACGGCGACGTCGCCGAGGACGTCGGCGAGGTTGCGGGGTGGCGTAGCCCGGTCCCAGGTGGGGTAGGCCCCATGACGCGGACGATGCTGCTCGAGAACACCGTGCGCGCGACGCGGCTGCTGGCTGGCGCCTAGCGGCCCGCTCCCCGCCCCTCGAAGGGCCTCCGGAGCACCGGGAAGGGCCCGCCCGGTGCGCAGGAAGGGAGCAGGCTCGCTCGGGGTCCGCCCGAGCGTCGGGCCAGGGCGAGGGCCGCGCCAGCGCCCCTTGGCCGCACGGTAGGCTCCGGCGCCCGTTCGCCCGCCGGCCCACCCCGGCGGCACCCGCTCGCACACAAGGGGACCCAACGTGAAGATCACCGTCATCGGCGCAGGCAAGTACGGCTCGACGCTCACCGAGAAGATCGCGCGGCGCGGCTACGCCGACGAGGTCGTCATGGTCGACATCGTGGAGGGGCTGCCGCAGGGTCTCGCGCTCGA
>JAWOAS010000012.1:0-31004 GCA_046498405.1 Egibacteraceae bacterium | reverse complement strand
GTGGCCCCGAACAAGATCTCGACGCGCTCACCGGCCTACGCCGGCATCCGCGAGCAGCTCGAGGAGCTCGGGTACGCGACGAAGACCGTGCTGCTCAGCATGGAGGAGGTGCCCGCCGACCGCGCGGTCGCGAAGAAGCTCGCGCTCGACGACGGCGCCCCGGTCTTTGCGATCCGTCGGCTGCGCGCGAGCTTCTTCGCGACCGCGCGGTCGGCGGCCACCTCCTCCATGTTGAGCAGCATCGTCTTCGTCGCGTACCCGAGCTCCTCGAGCTGCTCGCGGATGCCGGCATAGGCCGGTGAGCGCGTCGAGATCTTGTTCGGGGCCACGAACGTCCCCTTGCCCTGCACGCGGTAGAGCAGCCCCTCGTTGACGAGCTGGGCGATGACCTGGCGCGCGGTCATGCGGCTGATGCCGTAGGTGCGGTGCAGCTCGTTCTCGGAGGGGATCTTGCGGTCGGGCATCCACAGCCCACGCTCGATCTCATCCCGCAGAATATCGGTCAGCTGCACGTAGAGCGGCGTGGCCGCATCGCGGTCGAGCACAGGTGGCATGAGCCCCACATCCCTCGAGAACGATCGTCTAACACGTCAGGTTGCGCGTCAGCCCGCACGAGCGCGTCACCCGAAACCTGGCTGTAACGCTTTGTCCCGGCCTGTCTCTGATGTTAGCGCACGTGTACGGGGATGCACGCTCATGTCAGAATCTGCAGGGGGTGCTCGAGGAGGTGGCGCAGCCGGCCGAGCCAGCGGGCGGCGACGACGCCGTCGACGGGTCGGTGGTCCGCCGACAGCGTCAGCGAGAGGACCGTGCCGACGGCCAGCGCCCCGTCGCCGTCGACGGTCGGCGCCTGGCGGGTCGCCCCGACGGCGAGGATCCCGGCGTGTGGGGGGTTGATGATCGCGCTGAACTCCTCGACGCCGAACATCCCGAGGTTGCTCACGGTGAACGTCCCGCCCTCGAGCTCGGCTTGGCGCAGCTTGCCCTCCTGGGCGCGACCGGCGAGCTCGCGCACCTGTGCGGCGACCTCGGTGAGGGTCAGGCGCTCGACCGAGCGCACCACCGGGGTCACGAGCCCCCCGTCGGTGGCCACGGCCACGGCGACGTCGGCGGTGGCGGCCCGTCGCACGGCCTCGTCGGTCCACACGACGTTCATCTCCGGGACGTCGAGGAGGGCGCGTCCGACGGCCTTGACGATGAGGTCGTTGAGCGAGACCTTCTGCTCGGCCCCGTCGTTGACCTCCGCGCGGAGGTCAACGAGTGCGCCGGCGTCGATGGTGGCCCGCATGAAGAAGTGGGGCGCGTCGCGCACGCTGCTCTGCAGGCGCCTGGCGATCGCCTTGCGCAACGCGCTGTGGGGGATCTCCACGGCCCCGTCGCTGGTCGGCGCCGACGCGGCCGACGGGGGTGGGGCGGTGGCGGCCGGCTCGGGCTCGCCGCTGGCGAGGTAGGCCTCGAGGTCGCGGCGCACGATGCGGCCTCCCGGACCGGTGCCCTCGAGGTCGTCGAGGTCGACGCCGTGCTCCTTGGCGAGCCGGCGCACGAGGGGACTGGCGAAGCGCCGTGCGGGATCACCGTCGGGCGCCGGGGTCGTCGACGGCTCCGAGACCGGGGCTGGTGCACGGGCCGGCTCCTCGACCGGGGCTGTGGCGGAGTCGGCGCGGTCGCCCGCGGCCACCGCGGGCGACGGCCCGTCGGCCGCCTCCGTCGTGGCCGCAGCAGGGGCTTGCTCCGCCTCGGCCGCGCCGCCGTCGAGGCCGAGCTCGCTGAGCAGGGCGTCACCGGCCGCCGCGTCCTCACCGGGGTCGAGCAGCACGGCGATCGGGTCGCCGACGGGCACCCGCGTGCCGTCGTCGACGAGGAGGCGGTGGACCGTGGCCGGCTCGTCGGCGGTGAGCTCGACGACGGCCTTGTCGGTCTCGACCATCGCGAGGACGTCATCGGCGCCGACCTCCGAGCCGGACGCGACGACCCACTCCTCGATGACGGCGTCGTCGGCGTCGGCGGACACGCCCGGCAGGCGCAGGATGCTCGCCATCGTCAGTCTCCTTGCATCGTTCTCGGGCGGTCGACGGAGGTCAGTACTGGAGCTCGCGCAGGCCCGCGACGATCTCGTCGAGGTCGGCCAGCGAGGCGCGCTCGAGCACCTTGGAGATGCTCGGGGAGGACTCGCTGCCGTGCACGCGGGCCACCGGGGCGTCGAGCCAGTCGAAGAGCCGTCGGCTGATCGCGTCGCCGAGCCACCCTCCATAGGAGGTGCCGGCGGAGCCCTGCTCGACGATGAGCACCCGGTTGGTGCGCTTGACGCTCTCGGTGATCGTGTCCCAGTCGAGGCTGCCGCGGTCGAGCCAGCGCAGGTCGATGACCTCGGCGTCGACGCCCTCCTGCTCGACGGCCTCGACGCAGCGGTCGACCATCGACATGTACGACAGCACCGTGATGTCGTCGCCCGGTCGGCGCACCTTGGCCTTGCCCAGCGGCAGGCAGTAGTCGAGGTCGTCCTTGGGGACCTCGAAGCTGCCCTGGTAGAGGTCGGCGTCGTGCTCGAGCACCGCGACGGGGTCGTCGAGGCGCATCGCGGTGTTGACGAGGCCGATGTAGTCCGCTGAGGTCGACGGGGCGATGACGCGGAAGCCGACCGACGTCGCGAGGATGCCCGCGGGGTCCATCGAGTGCTGGGAGCCGTAGCCGGTCTTGCTGCCGACCTTGATCCGCAGGAGCAGCGGCATGGCGTGGTCCCCGCCGAACATGTGCCGGGCCTTGGCGATCTGGTTGAAGAGCTGGTCGGCGGAGACCCAGATGAAGTCGGCGTACATGAGCTCGACGACGGGGTAGTAGCGACCGTCGAGGGCCATGCCGCCTCCGAGGCCGGTGAACGCCGCCTCGCTGATCGGCGTGCCGAGCACCCGGTCGGGGAAGCTGTCGACGAGACCCTTCGTCGCCCCGCGCGAGCCGCCCTTGAGACGGTGGACGTCCTCGCCGAGCACGACGACGCGCTCGTCCTGCTCCATGCGACGGTGCATGACTCTGGCGATGGCGTCGACGTACTTCATCTCGACGCGGTCCTCGGCGGCAACGTCGTCGAGCTCGCGCATCGTCGCGTCGGCCAGGCCGCGGTCGTCGCCGCGGATGCCGACGTCGACGAAGGCTGGGTCGGGCCACAGGGACGGGCGGATGCGCTGCTGTCCGGGCCGACCGTCGGGGTCCTGCTCGAGGAGCGCTGCCGAGAGCTCGCTCATCGTCGACTTCGCCGCGGAGCGCAGGGCGGCCACGGCGTCGTCGTCGAGGAGGCCGCGCCCCACGAGCTCACGCGAGAGCGTGGTCAGGGGGTCGCGCGCGTGCCACTCTTGCTCCTCCTCCTTCGTGCGGTAGCCGAAGGCGCTGCCTGGGAAGGGCCCGTTCTGGTGGAAGAAGCGGTAGGTGTCGGCCTCGATGACCGCCGGCCCCGCGCCGGTGCGCAGGTGGGCGTCGGCCTCCTTCATCGCGAGGTAGACGGCCACGGCGTCCTGGCCGTCGACGCGCCAGCTCGGGATGCCGAAGCCGAGGCCGCGACCCGACAAGCGGGGCTCGCCGGTGGCCTCGTCGACCGTCGTCGACACCGCGTACTGGTTGTTCTCGATGAAGAACAGCACCGGCAGGCGCCAGGCCGCCGCGAGGTTGAGGCTCTCGAGCACCGAGCCGATGTTGGCCGCGCCGTCGCCGAAGTACGTCACCGCGACGTTCTCGCTGCCCGCGGCCTTGTGCGACCAGGCAAAGCCCGTCGCGAAGGGGACGGCCCCGCCGACGATGGCGTTCGTGCCCATCGCCCCGGCCTCGATCCACTGCAGGTGCATCGAGCCGCCACGGCCACGGCAGTAGCCCTCGGCGAGCCCGGCGATCTCCATGAGGCTGCGACGCAGGACCTCCCGCACCTCGTCGGGAAGCGGCGCGCGCGGGTCAAGCCCCTCGGGCGCGACGAACTGCATCGCCTTGGCGAGGAACTGGTGGTGACCGCGGTGGGAGCCGTTGATCTGGTCACCGGGGCGCAGGGCGAGCACCGAGCCCACCGCGCCGCCCTCCTGGCCCACGGAGGAGTGCGCCGGACCGTGGATGAGGCGCCGGCCGGCGAGGTCGAGCACCTCCTCCTCGAAGGCCCTGATGACGTGGAGCTGGGTGAGCATCGTCTCGAGCAGCGACGCGTCGAGGCGGTCGATGTCCTCGGGTGTGGTCCAGAGCTCGACCCAGGGTGCTGACGGGGAGAGGGCCTTGGTCTCGGTCATGCGGCCCGTACCTTTCCTCTTCGCGACGGTTCCGTGACGACGGCGCGCAGCGCGCTCGCCCACCGGTGGTCGATCCTGTCGACGAGCGGAGCCACAACCGACGTGGTGGAGTATAGACATGTCCACCACGCTGCGCACGGCGGGGCGCCGGCGGTCATGCCCGCCCAACCCTCGCGCACCGTCGATGCGGGCGCCAGTCCGACATCGGCCGTCGGCGCGCTGGTGCGACGGGTCGGTGAAGGGCGCCCTCGCCGGACGGTCCGGCCCCATGACGCCACGGCGCTGGCCGGACCCGATGCGGCCCGCAGCCGGCAGGGGCGGGGCCGCCGGCACGGCAGCGAAGTTTTCCCTTGCCTCGCGGCTCCACATAGACAAGTATGTACCGGGCCCACCGCGGGGCCGCCCGTACCAACCACAGGAGTTCGTCGATGAAGAAGATCATCAACCAGCCCGAGGACAGCCTTGCCGAGTTCATGCGGGGCTTCAGCAAGGCCTACCACGACGTGGTGGCACTCCACGAGGAGCCGCTGCACTTCTCCCGCGCCGGAGGGGCCACGTCGGGCAAGGTCGGCGTGATCTCGGGCGGCGGTAGTGGCCACGAGCCCCTCGGTGGTGGCTACGTCGGTGTCGGGATGCTCGATGCGGCGGCGCCGGGCCAGTACTTCAGCTCGCCAACGCCGGGGCAGATCCACGCGGCGACGAACTCTGCGCATGGGGGAGCGGGCGTCCTCCACGTCGTGCTCAACTACACCGGGGACGTCCTCAACTTCGAGAGCGGCGCCGAGCTCGCCGAGTTCGACGACATCGAGGTCTCGACGGTCATCCTCGACGACGACGTGGCGGTAGAGGACTCGACGTTCACCGCAGGCCGTCGTGCGGTCGCGGGCTCGATCGTCGCGATGAAGGTCATCGGTGCGGCGGCCGAGCGCGGCGACGACCTCGCGAAGGTCACCGAGATCGCGAAGAAGACCAACGATGCGATGGCCACGATGGGCCTCGCGCTCACCCCCTGCATCGTGCCGACCCAGGGCGAGCCGTCCTTCGAGCTCGGCCCCGACGAGCTCGAGCTCGGCATCGGCGTGCACGGCGAGCCGGGCGTGCGCCGCGTCTCGATGATGCCGGCCGACGACATCACCGACGCGCTCCTCGACGCCGTCGTCAAGGACCTCGAGCTGTCCTCGGGCGAGGATGTCCTGCTGTTCATCAACGGCCTCGGGGCCACGCCGCTGTCGGAGCAGTACATCATGTACAACCGCGCCAGCGACCGGCTCGAGGCCATGGGCGTCAACATCACCCGCTCGCTCGTGGGCAACTACTTCACCTCGCTCGAGATGGCGGGCGCCTCGCTGACCGTTATGCGCCTCGACGACGACCTCACCTCACTCTTCGACGCCCCGGTGCACACTGCTGGTTGGCGTGCGGGGATGTGAGTCGGTCCTCGGGAGCGCTCCTGACCCAAGCCCTTGACGACACAGAGGAGGACAAGCATGGCCGTTGCCACGCTCGGGGCCGACTGGGCCCGAGACTGGATGCAGCGCAGCGCGAAGGCTGTCAACGAGAACCGTGACGAGCTCATCAGGCTCGACCGGGCCATCGGCGACGGCGACCACGGCGACAACCTCGACCGCGGCTTCCGCGCGGCCATCGACGACCTCGTCGCGGCCACCCCGAGTGGCCCCGGAGAGGTCTTCAAGCTCGTCGCGATGAGCCTGATGTCGAAGGTCGGCGGCGCGGCCGGGCCGCTCTACGGCTCGGTGTTCCTCAAGGGGTCGAAGGCCGTCGACGGCACCGGTGAACTCGACAGCACCGGGGTCGCCGAGATGCTCGCGGCCTCGCTCGCGGGCCTGCAGGCTCGCGGCAAGGCCACGACGGGCGAGAAGACGATGGTCGACGCGTGGACGCCGGCGGTCGAGGCTGCCCGTGCCGCGGCCGAGGGGGGCTCGAGCCCTGCGGAGGTGCTGCGCGCTGCAGCCCTGGCCGCAGCCGAGGGCTCGGACGCGACGATCCCGATGGTCGCCACGAAGGGGCGCGCGAGCTATCTCGGCGAGCGCTCCGCCGGCCACCGCGACCCGGGTTCGCAATCGACCGCGCTCATCCTCGCCGCCGCCGCCGATGCAGCGGAGGCCCAGGGATGAGCTGAACCACCGGGGTCTGCCCTGCGCTTCCGCGGCCGGTCGCCCTACGGGGCGGCCGGCCGCGGTCATGTGGGGCAGCGTCCCACCACCGTCGAGGTGCGACGGTGCGAGGCGCACCGCACAGGCGACGGCGCCGATCCCTCCCGGATGGCCAGGCGGGACCGGCGCCGTCGCGCGGTGAGGAGGCGGAGCGCTGCGGCTACGAGGCTCCGGGGGTGAGGCCTGCGGCGGCGTTGGCGTTGGCGGCGGCGGTCATGAACCGTCGCTGGTAGGCCACGACCTGGGGGCTGGAGGTCCAGCGGGCCAGGTAGGACGGCTCGGTGGTGATGACGACCTTGTCGTGGGCGTCGAGGAACTCCGGTTCGGTGAGCATCTGCATGATCTCGGGGTACCAGGTGGGCCCCTCCATCGAGCAGATGATCAGCCGGGTGTCGGGCAGGTTGGCGGTCTTGAGCATCCGCAGGGCGTGCCGGGCCGAGTCGAGCCCATCAGCGCCCTCGGGGTCGCCGGCGTGACGGTTGGCCAGGTAGGTCCGCGCCCGCGAGGCCACGGTGTGCAGATCGGCCTGCCCCTCCCCGCCAGCGAGGTAGTCCTGCTTGAGCATGAACGCCCGCAGCTGCTCGAGGAAGGCCTCATCGCCGCTGGCCTCGTAGGCGGCCAGCAGCCCCTCGAAGGTGCGGGTGGCCTTGCGGCGGTGCCGCAGGAACGCGTTGATGAAGTAGGGCCGGGCCTGCAACGCCAACGCCACCTGATGCGGCTCGAACATCAACGTGAAGTTGACCCGGTAGCCGCGCTCATGCAGCCGCAGCGCGAGGTTGTGCCCGTAGAGGTAGTCGCCCGTGGCGCCCTGGTCGTAGCGGCGGTCCAGCCGCCCATCGCCCTCGAGGAGCTGGGTGACGTTGTCGGCGTTGACCGGCCCGGTGTGCGGCACCTTGACCACGAGCCGGTGCGGGCTGACGATCTCCTCATAGCGCTGGATCTGCTCGAGGATCTGCCCGAAATCCGCGAACGGGTTGTTGAGCTCCACGCTCATGTCCGCCCCCGGACCCAGCACCCGCCCGAGCTCGGCCAGCACCTCCTCCAACGTCTCGAAGTGCCCCCCGACGTTGGCGTCGGGGTTATTGATGAACAGGTCGTAGACGATCCCCGGATTGCACGTCAGGTTGGCCACCAACGGCGCGCACGGCGCCACCTCATAGGGATTGGCCGAGTCCACCGAGAACAGCAACGGCGTCGGCCGCAACCGGCCCCCGGAGTCCCAGCCAAGATCCCGCACGAGGTCGACCCGCGCGGTGCCATCAGCCTCCAGCCACCACCGCGGCCGGAACCCCGCCGGCGTCTGCCCCCGCGGCGTGACCCCCGCGAACGCGTCAACGACCTCCACGAACCGGTCCGAGACCCCCAGACCAGCCACCCCCGACGCCGCCGCCACCTCCGCGGCCACCCAACCAGGCACCCGCGCGGCGTACTCCTCGAACCCCCGCACCACCGGCGGCAGCGCGCCAGCGCCGTCGCCCGCGTCCAGCGGGTGCGTCAATCGTTCCGAAGCTGTCGTCTGCGTCATGGCGTCCCCTCGCTACGGCAGAGGCCGGGCGGCCCCTACGGGTCGCCTCGAGCGGTGTGACCACTGCGAGGTCGGTGTCGTGTCGCCTTGCTGCGGTCGAGTATATACGAGTACAAAGGAGTTGCGAGGGCCGGTACGCGGCTGCGTCGTTGGCCACACCGATCTGCCATCGAGAGGAGGTCTCAGAGCGATGGGACCCGGTCGGCCACGGGCCGAGCCCCGCGGGCGCGCTGACGACAGACAGGCAGCGCCGCACCGACGAGCGCTTATGCTCGACCTCCACACCCCCTGATGTCCACCACCGAGCGACGAAGGACGAATGACGATGCCAACCACTCCCTCACACTCCGACCCTGACGTGCTGGCTGTTGACACGTTGCGGGTGTTGGCAGCGGATGCGATCGAGCGCGCGGGTGATGGTCATCCGGGCACGGCGATGGCGTTGGCGCCGGCGGCGTTCGTGTTGTGGTCGCGGTTCCTGCGGTTCGACCCCGCCGCGCCCGACTGGGGGAACCGGGACCGGTTCGTGTTGTCGGCGGGGCATGCCTCGGTGTTGCAGTACGGGGTGTTGCACCTGACGGGGTATGACCTCGGGTTGGAGGACCTCAAGGGGCAGCGTCAGCTGGGGTCGGTGACGCCGGGGCATCCTGAGCGGGGACATACCCCGGGGGTGGAGACGACGACGGGGCCGCTGGGTCAGGGTGTCGGCAACGCGGTGGGCATGGCGATCGCTGAGCGGCTGCTCGCCGAGCGCGCGGGCCGGGAGCTCGTGGATCACTGGACGTGGGTGTTCGCCGGGGACGGCGATCTCATGGAGGGGGTCTCGGGTGAGGCGTCGTCGTTGGCGGGGCACCTGGGCCTCGGCAAGCTCGTGGTCGTCTATGACGACAACGGCATCACGATCGACGGCGAGACTGACCTCGCCTTCAGCGAGGACGTCGAGGGGCGGTACGCGGCGTATGGCTGGCAGGTCCTGGCGGTGGCCGACGCCAACGATCGAGAGGCGATCGCTGAGGCGTTCGCGGCAGCGCAGGCCGAGACGGCCCGGCCGACCCTCATCCGTCTGAGCAGCGTCATCGCCTATGGGGCGCCGAGCAAGGCGGGAACGTCGGCGGCGCACGGCGCCAAGCTCGGCGCGGAGGAGGTCGCGGGTGCCAAGCGGGCGTTCGGGTTCGATCCAGAGGCGTCGTTCGTCGTGCCCGAGGGGGTGGCCGAGCGTTGGCAGGCCCGGGTAGAGCAGCATCGGGCTGAGCGGCAGGCCTGGCAGGAGCGTCTCGAGGAGCTTGCGGGGCGGGATCCGGAGCTGGCGGCGGCGTTGGCCTCGCCGACGGGGGCGCCGCTGCCGCAGGGCTGGGACGCCGGGTTGGACGAGCTCGCCGGCGAGGCGGTCGATGAGGCGACGCGGAAGGCCTCGCAGAAGGCGATCGCGGCATTGGCACCGCGGGTGCCGGGGCTGGTCGGCGGGTCGGCGGACCTGGCCGGGTCGAACCTGACGACGATGCCGGGGGAGGCGACGCTCTCAGCGGAGCAGGTCGGCCGCACCATCGCCTTCGGGGTGCGCGAGCACGCGATGGGCGCGATCGCCAACGGGCTCGCCGCCCACGGGGGGCTCAACCCGTTCGTCGCGACGTTCCTCGTGTTCAGCGACTACATGCGCCCGGCGGTGCGGCTCGCAGCCCTCATGGGCTTGCCGGTGGTCTACGTCTGGACTCACGACTCGTTGGGGGTCGGCGGCGACGGGCCGACCCATCAGCCGGTGGAGCACCTGCCGGCGTTGCGCGCCATCCCCGGTCTCGACGTCATCCGGCCCGCTGACGGTGCGGAGACCGCTGAGGCATGGCGGGCCGCGCTCGAGCGCAACGACGGCCCCACCGCCCTGGTCCTGACCCGCCAAGGGGTGCCGGCGCTTGACCGCTCCTCCGGCGAGCCTGCCTCGGCGCTGGCCCGCGGCGGCTACGTCCTCCGTGAGGCCGACGGCGGCGCCCCGCAGATGCTGCTGCTGGCCTCAGGCTCGGAGGTCGGCCTCGCTGTGGAGACCGCCGAGCGGCTCGAAGCCGACGACGGCGTGCCCACCCGGGTCGTCAGCCTGCCCTCCTGGCGGCGCTTTGCGGCCCAACCCCAGGACTACCGCGATGCGGTCCTGCCACCTGCCGTGCCCGCCCGGCTGGCCATCGAGGCCGCCAGCCCCTTCGGCTGGCACCGCTGGATCGGCGAGACCGGCGACGTCCTGGCGGTCACCGACTACGGCGCCTCGGGCCCCGGCGGCGCCCTGCTCGCCGAACGCGGCTTCACCACCGACCATGCCCTGCAGCGCGCCCGCGCGGTGGTCGCGGCGCACCATGGGTGACGCACGCGAGCCCGCCACGAGGAGCGGTCCCACCGACCCCATGACCCCATGACACCGGCGACCGCCACGGTCGGCGCTGCCCACGGCAGGAAGGCATGACGATGAACCCACGGCTCGCAGCCCTCAGCAACGCTGGCGTCGCCGTCTGGGCCGACTCCATTGCCCGGCGCTGGCTCGAGGAGGGCCAGCTGCACCGGCTGCGCGACGAGCGCGCCGTCGTCGGCGTCACCTCGAACCCCACGATCTTCGAGCAGGCGATGCGCGACGGCGACGCCTATGCCGCCGCCCTCGCCGACCTCGCCCGCGAGGGGCTCGACGCTCGCACGATCTTCGAGCGCCTCGCCCTCGACGACATCCGCTCGGCCACCGAGGTCCTCGCCGACGTCTACGACGCGACCGACCGGCGCGACGGCTACGTCTCCTACGAGGTCGCCCCCGACCTCGCCCACGACACCGAGACGACGATCGCCGAGGCGGCCCGGCTCTTCGCCGCGATCGACCGGCCCAACGTGATGATCAAGATCCCCGCGACCGTCGAGGGGCTGCCAGCGATCCGCGCGGCGATCGGCGCCGGCGTCAACGTCAACGTCACGCTCATCTTCTCGATCGAGCGCTACCGGGCGGTTACCGAGGCCTACCTCGCCGGGCTCGAGGACCGGCTCGCCGCCGGCGGGGACCTCGCCTCGATCGCGAGCGTCGCGTCGTTCTTCGTCAGCCGCGTCGACACGCTGCTCGACCCGCGGCTCGACGCGATCGCCGCCGATGGCGGCGCTGAGGCCGCGCTCGCCTCGGCGCGACGCGGCACCGCCGCGATCGACAACGCCAAGCTCGCCTACGCCGAGGGCCAGACGGTCTTCTCCGGCCCCCGCTGGGAGGCGCTCGCCGCCCACGGCGCGCAGCCGCAGCGGTGCCTGTGGGCCTCGACGTCGACGAAGGACCCCGACTACCGCGACGTCGTCTACTGCGAGGAGCTCGTCGGCGACGGCACGGTCAACACCATGCCGCTGGCCACGATCGAGGCCTTCGCCGACCACGGCGAGGTGCGCGGGCAGACGGTGACCGAGGGGCTCGACCGCGCGCGGCGGTTGTGGTCGGACCTCGCCGAGCTCGGCATCGACGAGGCCGAGGTCGCCGGGGAGCTCGAGGCCGACGGCGTCCGCAAGTTCGCCGCGAGCTTCGAGGACCTCCTCGCGGTCATCGAGCAGCAGCGCGCCGAGGCGGCCGGCTGAGCCCGACTCAGGCCGACGCGCCGAGCAGCCGCTCGACCTCGTCGATCGCGTCGAGCGCGTCATCGTGGGCACGGCGCACCGCGGCGTCGAGCCCGGCGAAGTCGAGGAGGCGCACCTCCTCGCCGAGGTCGGCCCGCAGGGCGACGTCGGCCTCGGCCAGGCGCTCGCGGACGAAGGCGCGCTGGCCGATCGCCAGACCGCGCAGCATCCCCGCCACCGGGCCCTCGGGGTCGGTCTCGAGGGGCCAGCCATCGGCCTCGCCGGGCCCGAAGGGCACCGCGGCGAGGACGACGTCGGCGCCGAGGTCGCGGGCGACGTCGACGGGCGCGGGGTCGCTGAAGGCCCCGTCGACGAGCTGTCGGCCACCGAGGGAGACCGGGCGCGTGATGCCCGGCAGGGCGCTGGCCGCCAGGGCCGCCGCAGCGAGGTCGCCGTCGTCGAGGACGACCCGCCGTGCCCGTCCGAGCTCGGTGGCCACGAGCGCGACCGGCAGCCGTGTCGAGCGGAAGCGCAGGCCCCGCCCGAGCACCTCCTCGAGCACCTCCGCGCCGAACCCCTCGACGCCCCGACGACCCCAGCTCCACACCGAAGGGGCGAGCTGACGCGCCCCGCGCAGGGCGCCACGCAGGCGCGCGAGGGCGTCCTCGCCGGTCGGGGAGGGCAGCGTCGGCAACCTCGTGCGGTCGACGCGCAACAGCGCCTCGGACCAGTCACCACGCGCGGCGTAGGTCGCTGCGACGACGGCGGCCGAGGAGACCCCGACGAGGACGTCGGGCCGGTGCCCCGCGCGCTCGAGGGCGTGGAGGACCCCGGCCTGGGCGAAGCCGCGCACCCCGGTCCCGCCGAGGACGACCCCGAGCTTCGGCGCTGCCACGACCACCTCCTCGTCGTCCCATGCTGCCGCATCGGCGAGGGCAGCGGAAACCCTGAGCTGCACTACAATCGTGCCCGCGACCCGTCGCGACCCCGTTGACGTCGATGCTGAGGCGGCGCCCCCATGACCCATGACGCCCACACCGTCACCGAGGAGGCCACGCGCCCCGGGGTGCCGGCCACCAGCCACGCGCCGCGCTCGGCGCTGGCGACCGTCCGCGCCTACGTCGCCCTCACCAAGCCGCGCATCATCGAGCTCCTCCTCGTCACGACGGTGCCGACGATGGTCGTCGCCGCCCGAGGCCTGCCCGACTGGTGGCTCGTCACCGCGACGCTCATCGGCGGGTCGCTCGCGGCCGGCAGCGCGAACACCATCAACTGCTACGTCGACCGCGACATCGACGAGGCGATGGCGCGTACCGCCCACCGCCCGCTCGTCACCGACGACGTCGAGCCGGTCGCGGCGCTGCGCTTCGGCGTCGTGCTCGGCGCCGCGGCGGTGGCCTGGCTCGCGGCGACGGTCAACGTCCTCTCGGCGCTGCTCGCCCTCGCGGCGATCCTCTTCTACGTCTTCGTCTACACCGTCGGGCTCAAGCGTCGCTCGACCCAGAACATCGTCATCGGCGGCGCGGCGGGCTGCATGCCGGTGCTCATCGGCTGGGCCGCGGTCACCGGTGAGGTCGGCCTGCCGGCGATCGTGCTCTTCGCCATCGTCTTCTACTGGACCCCACCGCACTTCTGGGCGCTCGCGCTCAAGCACCGCGAGGAGTACGCCGCCGCTGGCGTGCCGATGCTGCCGGTCGTGGCCGGCACCGAGGAGACCGCGCGGCAGATCTGGTTCCACAGCGTGGCGATGGTCGCGGTCACCCTCATGTTCGGCGCGATCGGCGAGATGGGGCTGCTCTACCTCGTCGCGGCGCTCGTCCTCGGTGGCCGCTTCCTCGCGCTGGCGTGGCAGCTGCGGCGAGCCCCCGACGAGCGCCTCGCGATGCGGCTGTTCCGCTTCTCGATCAGCTACCTCGGCCTGCTCTTCGTCGCGATGGCCGTCGACGCGCTCGTGAGCGGACCGCCGAGCGCGACGCTCTAGCCCGAGGGCGGGCGGCTGCGCACGTCGACGTCGGCGAGCAGCGCGGCGCCGCAGAGCACGAGCTCGGGCTGCCGACCCCCGTGATCGTCCGCCGCCGGCTGCTCGACGTCGGCGGCGAGGACGGCCCCCTCGCGCCGCACGCGCCAGCCCTCGGGGATCGTCACGCTCACCTCGCCGAGGATCGCGGTGACGTCGAGCACCGCGCCCCCTGGCGGGAGCGTCACGCGGGTGAGATCGAGCTCGAGACCGCCGAGCAGCACGGTGACCGCGCCACCGGGGTAGGGGCCGGCCTCCGCGGTGAGGTGGCGTCGACCGAGCACCGCGGTGGCTGCGCCGCTGACGGCGCGAGTCGGCGCCGGGCCGTCCGGCGTCGTCGCAGGGGCCAGCCCGGTCTCGGCGGCGCCGACCCCGCTCGCGGCGTTCGAGGGCTCGGGGCCGCCTGAGGCCTGGGCTGCGAAGGCGACGCCGGCGGCGACGAGGACGAGGGGCCACCAGGTGGCCGCGACGGCGCTGAGCGCGACGAGGCCGGTGGCGTCGAGCAGCAGGGCGGCGCCGACCGCGACGAGCGCCACGCCGCCGAGCACACGCGCGAGGGACATGGGCTCGCTCCTCGGGGGAAGGGGGAGCCCACAAGGTAGCCCCCGGGCCGGCCGTAGCAGGTGTCCGCTCGGCCGACCCGGGGGCCGGATGGGTCAGGGCCCCTCGGCGGGCAGCAGCGCTGCCGTGCCCAAGGGAACCGGGTCGCTACGACGTGCTGCCAGGCCCGGCGTGGCCGAGCGCGGCGTGGGCGGCCGCCAGACGCGCGACCGGCACGCGGAACGGCGAGCAGGAGACGTAGGTCAGCCCGATCTGGTGGGCCAGCGCGATGGTCTTGGGGTCACCACCGTGCTCGCCGCAGATGCCGAGCTTGAGGTCGGGGTTGGTCTCCCGGCCCTCGTCGGCGGAGATCTGCATGAGCCGGCCGACGCCGTCGACGTCGATCGTCGAGAAGGGGTTCTCCTCGAAGAGGCCCCGCTCGAGGTAGGTCGGCATGATCGTCGCCTCGACGTCGTCGCGGCTGAAGCCGTACGTCATCTGGGTGAGGTCGTTCGTGCCGTAGGAGAAGAACTCCGCCTTCTCGGCCACCGGCCCGGAGGTCAGCGCCGCCCGCGGCGTCTCGATCATCGTCCCGACGAGGAAGGCGACCTGCGCGCCGGCGTTGGCCAGCGTCTCCTCGGCGGTCTCGCGGATCCACCCGGCGATGAGCTCGAGCTCGCCGGCGTCGACGATGAGCGGGACCATGATCTCGACGATCGGGGTCAGCCCCTCCTTCTCGACCTTGACCGCGGCCTCGAGCAGCGCCCGGACCTGCATGCGGTAGATGTCGGGCTGGAGGATGCCGAGGCGGCACCCGCGGGTGCCGAGCATGGGGTTCTCCTCCTCGAGCGACCGCGCGGCGGCGAGCAGCTGCTCGTCCTCGGCGGTGAGCTCCCCGCGGGCCTCCTTGGCGACGAGCTCGGTGAGGTCGGGCAGGAACTCGTGCAGCGGCGGGTCGAGCAGGCGCACCGTCGTCGGCAGCCCGTCGAGCTCGCGGAGCAGCTCGGCGAAGTCCTCCCGCTGCACCTCGAGGAGCTCCTCGAGGGCCGCGGAGCGCTGCTCGTCGGTCTCGGCGAGGAGCATGCGCCGCACGACCGGCAGCCGGTCGCCGAAGAACATGTGCTCGGTGCGGCACAGCCCGATGCCCTCGGCGCCGAGCTCGACGGCCTTGGCGGCGTCCGGGCCGGTGTCGGCGTTCGTGCGGATCGCGAGGCGGCGGAAGCCGTCGGCCCACTCGAGGAGCTGGTTGAACGGGCCCTCGGGCTTGGGGGTGACGACCTCGACCTCGCCGACGACGACCTCACCGGAGTTGCCGGAGATCGAGATGACGTCGCCCTCGTTGACCGTCGTGCCGTCGACGGAGAAGGACCTCGCCTTCATGTCGATCCTGAGCTCGCTCGCGCCGACGACCGCGGGCGTGCCCATGCCGCGGGCCACGACGGCGGCGTGGCTGACGAGCCCGCCCCGCGCGGTGAGGATGCCCTGCGCGGCGATCATCCCGTGGAGGTCGTCGGGGGAGGTCTCGTTGCGGACGAGCAGCACGTGCTCGCCGGCCTCGGCGCGCTCGTGGGCCTCGTCGGCGGTGAAGACGACGGTGCCGGTGGCCGCCCCGGGGGAGGCGGGCAGGCCGGTGGTCAACGCCTCGTAGCTGGCGTCGGGGGAGAACTGCGGGTGGAGGAGCTGCTCGAGCTGGTCGGGCTTGACGCGGCGCACGGCCTCGTCGGTGTCGATGAGGCCCTCGTCGACCATCTCGGTGGCCATGCGCAGCGCGGCGGTGGCGCTGCGCTTGCCGATGCGCGTCTGGAGCATGTAGAGCTTGCCGTGCTCGATGGTGAACTCGATGTCGCACATGTCGCGCTCGTGCGCCTCGAGGATGTCCATCGTCTCGCGCAGCTGCTCGTAGGCGGTCGGGAAGCGCTCGGCGAGCTCGTCGAGGGTCTGCGTCTGGCGGATGCCGGCGACGACGTCCTCGCCCTGCGCGCCCTCGAGCCAGTCGCCGTAGGGGATCTTCTCGCCGGTCGCGGGGTCACGGGTGAAGGCCACGCCGGTGCCGCTCTCGCTGCCGACGTTGCCGAAGACCATGCGCTGGATGTTCACCGCGGTGCCGAGATCGTCGGGGATGCCCTCCATGCGGCGGTAGTCGCGCGCACGGCGGCCGTTCCACGAGCGGAAGACCGCGGCGATGGCGCCCTCGAGCTGCTCGGCGGGGTCCTGCGGGAAGGGCTTGCCGGTGTCCTCCTCGATGATGGCGAGGAAGTCGTCGACGGCCTGCTTGAACTCCTCGGCGCCGAGCTCGCCCTCGTCCTTGGACCCCGACGCCTCGATGATCTCCTCGAGGCGGTGGTCGAAGCGCTCGCCGTCGACGCCCATGACGATCTTGCCGTAGAGCTGGAGGAGGCGGCGGTAGGCGTCCCAGGCGAAGCGCTCGTCGCCGGAGACCTTCGCCAGCCCCGGGATCGCCCCGTCGTGGAGGCCGAGGTTGAGGACGGTGTCCATCATCCCGGGCATCGAGAACGGGGCGCCGGAGCGCACCGACAGCAGCAGGGGGTCGTTGACGTCGCCGAGGCTCTTGCCGGCGGTCTCCTCGAGCGTGGTCAGGTGCTCGCGCACCTCGTCCATGAGGCCGTCGGGCAGGTCCTCCTTCTCGAGGTAGACGCGGCAGGCGTCGGTCGTGACGATGAAGCCCTCGGGTACGGGAAGCCCGATGCGGGTCATCTCCGCGAGGTTCGCCCCCTTGCCGCCGAGCAGGGCGCGCTGATCACGGTTGCCCTCGGCGAACGGAACGACGTAGCGGCTCGTGGACATGGGTGTTCCTCTCATGGGTCGCGGCAACGAGCAGGACGTCAGGCCAGCGGTGGGCTGGCCGGAAGGGTGTCGTCGACGAGCCATCCTACGGAACTCTCGAGGTCCATGACACCATCGACCTCCCGGACGGCCCGTTCGACGACGCCCACACGGCTGCGCGACGTGACCGAGCCCGTGAGCGTGACGACGCCCCAGTCGACCTCGACGGCGATGTCGCGCTCGTCGAGCCGCACGAGGACGGCCCTGACGGCGTCGGCGATGGAGGCGTCGGTGCGCACGAGGGCCCGAAGCACGTCGTGGCGGCTGACGATACCAACGACGCGGGTGCCGTCGACGACGACGAGCCGCGCGACCCGCGCGTCGAGCATCTCGCGGGCGGCCTTGCGTAGCGGCGCGTCGGGCACGGTGACCCGCGCGGGGCGGTTGCAGGCCTCGCCGACGGTACGCGCCGCGGCGCGCAGTGCGTGGACCGACGCCTCGCGCCCGCCGCGTGCGGGGGCGGCCTCCTTGTCGAGGAGGTCGGCCTCGCTGAGCACGCCGACGAGCGAGCCGTCGTCGGCGAGGACCGGCGCCCCGCCGATGCGGTGGTGGAAGAGCAGGAGCGCCGCGGTGCGCAGCGGCAGGTCCTCGTCCAGCACGACGGGATCGGGCGTCATGACGTCGGCGACGGTCAGGCGCGGGTAGCGATCGGCGGTCGGCGGCGTCGAGGGGTCGCGCCCGAGTCCGGTGGCGATGCGCTCGACGAGCTCCTCGGCGGAGGCCTCAGCGACGCGCCGCAGCGCGCTGACGTCGGCGAGGGCGCCGAGCGGACCGAAGGGGACCTCGTAGCTGCCGGTCAGCGTGAGCTGCGCGCGGGCAGCGCTCATCGGCTCGAGCTCGATGGTGCCGTCGAAGCGCGGGAACACCCGTCGCCCCACGTCGGCCTCCCACGCCAGGGGGATGCGCAGCCGCGAGCCTCGGCGGCCCGCCACGCCGACGCGCACCCGCACGAGCTTCTCGGCGTCGATGCCGACGATCTCTCCCCGCAGCCGCGTGCGGAACGAGCCGTCGACCTCAGGGGCCTCCTCTGGCTCGGCGAGCATGCCGCGCAGGCCCTCGCGGAGGCGCTCCTCGAGCACGGCGACGTCGCCGGCGACCTGACGGTAGGCGTACAGCCACCGCTCCACGGCTGGGCTCCCTCCTGCCGCGCCCCCTCCCCGCGCAGCTCCGCTCGCGATCCGACGAGCTGTCGCTTGCCATGACAGCCTTGCCCTCGGGGACCCCGCGGTGAAGGGCCGTGCGGCGGTGTGGGGCGGCCCGGCTGGTCCTTCGCGCCAGGGGTCCTTCGTCCTGGGTCCCCTCCCGCGCGATGGGGGATGATGCGACCGGGCGAGGCGCCCCGGCACCGCCCCGCACAGGCTCGGCAGGAGGAGTCGCGATGTTGGTCCGCAACTGGATGAGCCCCGATCCCGTGACGGTCACGCCGCAGACCGAGCTCGGTGAGGCACGGCGGCTCATGCGCTACTACGGCGTGCGCCACCTGCCGGTCGTCGACGACGAGGAGCACGTCGTCGGCATGGTCTCCGACCGCGACGTGCGCATCGACGACGGCGAGGTCCACCGCCTCGCGGCGATGGGCCGCGTCGGGGAGGCCACCGGCGAGGGCCAGATCGTCGAGGCCGTGATGAGCTCCCCGGTGCACACCGTCGGCGCCGACGAGCCCGTCGAGGCGGCGGCCCGCCAGATGCTCTCGCGGCGCGTGAGCGCCCTGCCGGTCATCGACGCCGAGCGCGTCATGCTCGGCGTCATCACCACGACCGACTGCCTGCTCGCCTCGCTGTCGCCGGAGGCGGCCGAGTCCCGCTCGTAGCCGCTCAGCCGTTGTCGTCGTTGCGGTTGCGACGCTCGGCGAGGTAGGCGGCGGCCTCCGCGCGGCGCGAGACCTGGAGCTTGGTGAGGATCGTCGACACGTAGTTCTTCACGGTCTTCTCCGCGAGGTGGATGCGCTCGCCGATCTCGCGGTTGGTCCGCCCCTCGGCGATCATCTCGAGGATGCGCGCCTCGGTGGGCGTGAGGCGGGCCAGGCGGGGGTCCTCGTCGCCCTTGGGGTTGCGTACGCGCTCGAGGACGCGGGCGGTGACGGCGGGGTCGAGCAGCGACTCGCCATTGCCGACGCGACGCACCCCGTCGACGAGCTCGGAGCCGCGGATCTGCTTGAGCACGTAGCCGGCGGCCCCGGCCATGATCGAGTCGAAGAGCGCCTGGTCGTCGGAGAAGGACGTGAGCATGAGCACGGCCATGTCGGGGTGCTCGGCCCGGATGTCGCGGCAGGCGAGCACGCCGGAGCGGTCGGGCAGCCGCACGTCGAGCACGACGACGTCGGGCTTGTAGGACCGCGCGCGCAGGACGGCCTCTCCGGCGGTGCCGGCCTCGGCGACGACCTCGAGGTCCTCCTGGGCGTCGAGCATCGCGCGCAGGCCCTGACGGACCACCTCGTGGTCGTCGACGAGCATCACCTTGATCACACCTGCTCCTGTTCGTCCTCGGACCCGGCGGCGTGGCGCGGGATCGCCAGGCGGAGCTCGGTCCCCTCTCCCGGCGTGCTCCGCAGATCGAGGTCGGCTCCAAGGGCGCGAGCCCGCTCGCGGATGTTCTCGAGCCCACGTCCTGTGTGCAGGGTATCCCCTGAGAAGCCCACACCGTCGTCGGCCACGCTGAGCTCGATCCCGTCGGCCATCCGCACCCGAATCGTCACCTCCGAGGCCCGGGCGTGCTTCGCCGCGTTCGACAGCGACTCGCGCACGACCGCGAGGAGGTCGGGCACGAGGCGCGCGGGCAGGCGGGCGTCGACGTCGGAGGGGATCTCGAGGCGCGGGCGGACGAGCGCGTTGACCTCGTACTCGCGGGCGAGCTCGGTGAGCCCACGAGCGAAGCCCATCGACGCGGCGTGCTCGGGGCGGAGCTGGAAGATGAAGTTGCGCAGCTCGCGGATCGCCCCGTCGATGGCCTCGACGGCCTCGTCGATGCGGGCGTCGGCCCGCCCAGGGTCGACGGCGATGAGCTCACGGGCGGCGTCGAGGCCCATGCCGAGGCTGAACAGCGTCTGGATCACGCCGTCGTGGAGCTCCCGGGAGATGCGGTCGCGCTCGTCCTGCACGGCGAGCTCGCGCAGGCGCTCCGACAGCGTCGCGTTCTCGATCGCCGCGCCGGCCTGCGCGGCGAGGACGAGGACGGTGCGCTCATCGTCGACGTCGAACCCGGCGGGCTTGTCGGTGAGGTAGAGGTTGCCGTAGACGGTGCCGCTCGAGCGGATCGGGGCCCCGAGGAAGCTGCCCATCGGCGGGTGCTCGGCGGGGAAGCCCACGGACGCCGGGTGGGCGGTGACGTCGTCGAGCCGCAGCGGCCGCGGGTCGCGGATGAGCTCGCCGAGGACGCCCTTGCCCGTGGGGTAGGACCCGATGCGCGCGACGTGCTCCGGCGGCAGCCCCTCGGTGAGGAAGCGCTCGATGAGCCCGTCGTCGCCGAGCACGCCGAGCGCGGCGTAGCGCGCGCCGGTGAGCCGGCGCGCGTGGCACAGCACGGTCTCGAGTACGCTCTCGACGCTGAGCTCGCCCGCGAGCGCGGCAGCGGCGTCGGCGAGCGCGTCGAGGCGCTCGGGGGCCGTCCCGGTTCCCTCGTTCATCAGGACAAGAGCCTAACGGCCCAACCTGCCAGGGGCGAAGGGCTGACGCGGTGTGCTCAGGTCTGCGCCGCGGTGAGTCGCGAGGCGACGTCGAGCACGAATCGGCGCACCGTGGCCTCGGCGACGCGGTGGCCGAGCAGCCGATCGGTGGCGTCGCCCACCGCCGACAGCGGCGGGCGGTAGGAGCCCATGAGGGTGAGCTGGCACCCCTCGCCCTGCAGCGGCACGAGCTCGAGGTCGGCCGAGAGCACGGGGAAGAGGTCCTCGGCGGTGGCGGCCTCCCAGCGCACGGGCCGCAGCAGGCCGATCGTGGCGTCGGAGGGCGCGGCGCCACCGTCGCCGACGACCGGCCGGTCGGGCACGGGCCCGACGCGGACGATCGCCCGCCGGGTCGCGAGCGCGCCCGGCAGCGCCCCCTGGGCGCGCAGATCGACCTCCCAGCCGCCGTTGGTGGGGTTCGCTGGCTGCGGTAGCCACGTCGACGGGTCAGAGGCGAGGGTCGCCGCAGCCTCGGGGTAGCCGACCTCGACGAGCTCGTAGTAGTGCACGTGGCGTGGCACGGCCTCAGCCCCCCACCATCACGAGCCCGCGCGCCCTGGCGGAGGCGCGGGAACACGGCTCGGTGTCACATCGGGCATGCAGGCAGGATCCTTCGCGGCGGCAGCGTCGCCTCGTGTGCGGAGCCACGAGGCTCGCCGCACGCTCATGGGCCCAGGAGGGCCGATGGTCCCTGCCGAGCCTTCCCAAGGGTCCCCCGGCAGTGATGGCGCGCGCGTGGCTCACGACCACCGGAAGAGCCTCGCGGCGGCAGCCAGCGCCCCGACGGCCCAGACGGCGAGCGCGCCGAGCGCCGTGGCGGCGCCGGGGACCGCGGAGCCGTCGAGCGACGCGCCACCCTCGAGCGTGCCCACGAGCAGCGCCACGGTCCACGCCGGTGGCGTGAGCCCGCCGATCGCGGCGAGCGGACCCGGCAGGACGCCGAGGGGCACCGCGACGCCGCCGAGGAAGAGCAGGAGGACGAAGCCGGCGTTGAGCACGGCGAGGGCGCGCAGCGCCGGCAGGCGCCCGGCGATCGCGAGCCCGATCCCCGCGAAGGCGGCGCTGGCCAGGCCGAGGCCCACGACCGCGGCGCCGAGTCCGGCGGCGGTGGGGGAGGGCCGCCAGCCCAGCGCCACCGCCACGCCGCCGACGACGAGGACCTGCACGACCTGGACGGCGAGCACGGCAGCGGCCTTCGCGGCGACGAGCTCGCCGCGTCGCAACGGCGTGACGCCGTAGCGCCGCAGCACGCTGTACTCGCGCTCGAACGCCGTCGAGATCCCGAGG
The DNA here is from genome assembly GCA_046498405.1 of Egibacteraceae bacterium. Classification (GTDB taxonomy): domain Bacteria; phylum Actinomycetota; class Nitriliruptoria; order Euzebyales; family Egibacteraceae; genus T1Sed10-49. The sequence continues at coordinate 9,142 of JAWOAS010000012.1, read as the reverse complement.
GCGACCATGCCCGAGCCCATGAGCGCGACGGTGAGCGCGCCGGGCGCGAGCACGCCGAGGGGCGCGCCTGAGCCGGTCGGCAGCACCGGCACGGCACGGAAGAAGAGGAGCATGCCGACGGGGATGCCGAGGCTGATGAGGAGGTTCTCACCGTTGCGTGCGAGCAGCGCGAGCTCGAGTCGCGCCTGGGCCCGGAGTCGGCGCAAGCTCATCGGTGGGGGTCCCCACCCTGCGGGTCGCCGACCTCGCGCACCTCGGTGAGGCGCAGGTAGACGTCCTCGAGGCGTTGCCGCGCCACGGCGACCCCGGACAGGGCGATGCCGTGGCTCGCGAACCAGGCGGCGACGTCGGAGAGCCGATCAGCGGGCAGGTCGACGTGCCAGCGTGTCCCCTCGAGGTGGGTGACCTCGCAGGACAGCGCGGCGGCGAGCCTCGAGGGCTCGAAGGGCCCGGACGTCTCGACGTGCAGGCCCCGGTCGGGCGCGGTCAGCGCCTCTGGGGCGTCGAGGGCGACGAGCTTGCCGCGGTCGATGACCGCGACCCTATCGGCGAGCCGCTCGGCCTCCTCCATGAGGTGGGTCGTCAGCAGCACCGCCACGCCGTCCTCGCGCAGCCCCGCGAGGCGCTGCCACGTCGCTCGCCGGGTCGCGGGGTCCATGCCGACAGTGGGCTCGTCGAGGAGCGCGACGCGGGGTCGCCCGACGAGCGCGAGCGCGAGCGAGACCCGCTGGGTCTCGCCGCCGGAGAGGGTCCGCACGCGGCGCTTGGCGACCGCAGCGAGACCGAGCTCGGTGATGAGACCGTCGGGGTCGAGCGGGTCGTCGTAGTACGCGGCGAACGTGCGCACGAGCTCGGCGGGGCTCGCGCTGCGGTGCACGCCGCCCTCCTGGAGCATGACCCCGAGCTGGCCGTCGACCTGGCCGCGCGCGGTGGCCGGGTCGACACCGAGGACCTCGACGTGGCCCCCGTCGGGGCGGCGCAACCCCGCGATGCACTCGGCGGTGCTCGTCTTGCCGGCTCCGTTGGGGCCGAGCAGGGCGAGGATCTCACCGGGCTCGACGCTGAGCGAGAGGCCGTCGACGGCACGGTGCTCGCCATAGCGCTTGACGAGCTCGGTCACGGCGATCGCGGGGGACATCGCTGGCAAGGATAGGAGGCCGGCGTCGACGCGGCCCCGCTCCGGTGGCGCGGGGGCAGGCCCGGCCCGACCGCGACGTCGGGCGTGGCCCTGCGCGCAGCCCTCCTCACGCTCGACCATCCCCGAGCCGGCCAGCTCACCGGCCAGCCGCAACGCCCGCGCCAGCCAGCGGTCCGCCGCCGACAGCGCCTCGAGCAGCTCACCGACCGCCCGACCCCCCGGCGACCCCCACACCGACCCGCCCACCGCACCCCCGACGGCACCCGCGACGCCAGCCGCGGCAGGGCCGCCGCCAGGTACACCTTCGGCAGGGCCGCCGCCAGGTACACCGTCGGCGGGGCCGCCGGTGCGGTCGGCATCGGTGACGCGCCCCGCCGCGTCCTGCCCTGGAGAAGAACATGTGTTCGACATACCCGCATGATGCCAGACCCCTCTGACATCAGTCGGCGGTCTTCCACAGGCTCTGATGGCTGGCCGCCCGAAGCGTTGGCGCCAGCGGAGACGCCCTTCGCTAGGCTCGCGCTGCCCGCGTTCCCGCGCATCCGCGAGGCAGGAGGAGCGATCCCATGACGACCGCACTGGTCTTCGCCGGCCAGGGCAGCCAACGCGAGGGCATGGCACTGCCGTGGCGGGCCCATCCGTCGTTCTCCCGCTGGGAGGAGGCAAGCGACCTCCTCGGCTTCGACGTTGCACGGCTCGGCACGAGCGCGACCGCCGAGGAGCTCCGCGAGCCCGCCGCCTGCCAGGTCGCGCTCTTCGTCCACGCCGTCGTCCTGCTCGAGGCCTGGCAGGCGGCCGGAGGGGCGGCACCGGCAGTGACGGCGGGGCACTCGCTCGGGGAGTACGACGCCCTCGTGGCCGCGGGCGCGCTCGACTTCGCCTCGGCGCTGGCCCTCGTCGACGTGCGCGCGCGGGCCACCGAGCGGGCCGCGGCGGCCCACCCCGGCGGCCTGCTCGCCTGCCTCGGCTACGAGCGGGAGACCGTCGAGGCCGCGTGCGCCGAGACCGGCGCGCACGTTGCCAACGACAACGCGCCCGGTCAGGTCGTCTGCGCCGGCGACCGCGAGTCGCTCGAGGCCCTCGGCGGGAGGCTCAGCAGCGCTGGAGGCCGGGGCAAGGTCGTGGCCCTCGAGGTCGGCGCCGCCTACCACAGCCCGCACATGGCCTCGGCAGTCGAGGAGCTCGGCGCGGCGCTCGACGCGACGGCCTTCGCCGACACGGCCACGCCGGTCGTGGCCAACGTCGACGCCGCCCCGCACACCGCCGGCGGGGACTGGCCGTCGCTGCTGCGCCGCCAGGTCGTCTCGCCGGTGCGCTGGCGCGAGACCGTCGCCGCCCTCGCCGCGGCCGGCGTCGGTGACGTCGTCGAGCTCGGCGCCGCGCCGGTGGTCACCGGCCTCGTCAAGCGCACCGACCGCAGCCTCGGACGCCATGCCATCACCACCCCCACCGAGCTCGAGGAGGCCCTCGCATGAGCCGTCAACCGTCGACCTGGGCGCTGGTGACCGGGGCCTCGAAGGGCATCGGCGCGGCGGTCGCCGAGGCCCTGGCCGCCGACGGGCGCGACGTCCTCGTCCACTACGGCAGCGACGCCGACGGTGCCGCGGCGGTCGTCGAGCGGATCGTCGCCCACGGCGTCGAGGCCCGGGCGGTGGGCTGCGACCTCGCCGGCGACCTCGCTCCGCTGCTCGAGGCCATGGAGGAGGTCGGTGGCGTCGACGTCCTCGTCAACAACGCCGGGGTCACCGCCGACGGCCTCGCGATGGGCATGAGCGACGAGGACTTCGCGCGCACCTGGCAGGTCAACGTCGCCGCGGCCTTCGCGCTGTCGCGGGCCGCGCTGCGGCCGATGCTGCGCGCCCGTCACGGGCGCGTCGTCAACACCACGAGCGTCGTGGGCCTGCACGGCAACGCCGGCCAGGCCAACTACGCCGCGAGCAAGTCCGCGCTGGTCGGGCTCACCAAGACCCTCGCCAAGGAGGTCGGCAAGCGCGGGATCACCGTCAACGCGATCGCCCCGGGGTTCATCGCCACGGCGATGACCGCCGACCTCGACGCCGAGGAGGTCACCGAGCGCATCCCCACCGGACGCCTCGGCGATCCCGAGGAGGTCGCCGCGGTCGTGGCGTTCCTCGCCAGCGACGCGGCGAGCTACGTCAACGGCACCGTCGTGCAGGTCGACGGCGGCCTCTTCGCGTGAGGTCTCCCGCGCCCCCGCCACGAGCGCCGACGGCCCCGAGGGGGTGCCCGTGAGCAGCGAGCCGCGCGGGATGCGCGCGGCGCACCGGCTGACCGCTCCGGTGCTCCTGCGGCGGCTGAGGGTCGACGTCGACGGTGTGGCCTCGGTGCCCTCCCACGGGGCGGCGATCCTCGTCTCCAACCACGGCACGAACCTCGACAACTTCCTCCTCGCCTCCGCCTCGCCGCGGCCGGTGCACTTCCTCGGCAAGCGCGAGCTCGCGCGAGGCCCCTGGGGGCGGGCGATCACCGCGCTGGGCATGGTCCCAGTCGCACGCGGTGCCGGCGACGCCGCGGCGCTCGAGGACCTCGTCGCGCTGCTCGGTGCCGGCAGGCTCGTCGCCCTCTTCCCCGAGGGCACACGCTCGACGACCGGCGAGGTCGGCCGCTTCCGCTCGGGGATGGCCCGCATCGCCGCGCGTGCCGCGGCGCCGGTCGTGCCCGTGGGCCTGCGCGGTTGCGAGGCGGTGTGGCCCCGCGAGGGCGGACCGCGCTGGCGCCGGCCCGCAGGCGGCGTCGTCGCGGTGCGCTTCGGCACCCCGCACGCACCGCCGCGCGACGATCCCAAGGACCGCCGGCGCTTCACCGCCGCGGTGCGTGCCGACGTCGCCGCGCTCGCCGGCCAACCCCTCGCCGGGAGCGGGGATCCGGGCGGGGCTGGCTGGGCCCGCTAGTCGTCGTGTCCGCGCAGCTCTGCCGCGGCCTCGGCGAAGTCCTCCTCGGGGCGCCCGGCAGCGACCCAGCCCTCGTAGAAGGCGAGGAAGTCGTCGAGGTCGCCGGCGCCGGCCAGCGGCACGTCGTTGATGTCGCCGAAGGCCATCGTGAGCAGCCGGCGGCGCTGGTAGGCCGCGTCGACGGGGTTGCTCACCCCACGCCCGGCGAGCTCGAGGACCTCCTCCTGCTCGAAGGCGTCCTCCTCGGCCTCGACCGCCCAGTGGTGCTGGCACTCGCCGTAGGCGCAGGCCAGCCACGTGTCGCTCTCGGCGCGCAGGAGGAACCAGGCGGCGGCGCGGACGACCTCGCTGGCGTGGCCCACCGCCGCGGCGACATGGCGGTCGGGCAGCGGCTCGTCCTCGGCCTCGAGGGCGCTGGCCGGGCCGAGCCCCACGCTCGTGAGGACCTCGACGGCCAGCGCCTCGGCCTCCTCGAGCGCCTCGGCGGTGTAGTGGTCCGACCGCAGCCGCGACAGCACGTCGGCCCAGCCGGGCTCGGCGGGGTCAGGCTCGGTCGGCGGGTCGCCGTCGGGCGGGGCCACGGGATCGCGCCAGCGCGTGATGTAGGCCCAGCGCAGCAGGCCGCGGGCCTCGAGCAGCGGCCGGGCGAACGCCGGCTCGGGCTCGTCGGGCACTGCCGGCAGCACCCAGCCCGCGCCCGCCCAGCCCGCCGCGGTGGGCAGGTCGCGGGCGTAGGGGCGGTCACGGCAGGCCCGCCAGGCAGCGTGGGCGCCGGCGGGGCCCCAGCCGACGCGAACCATCGCCGTGCGCAGGTCCATCCAGTCCTCGCCGTCGAGCTCGGCGCCGCGCAGGTCGGTCCAGTCCTGGCCCCGCACGACCTCGACCCACGACAGCGCGAGGTCGGCCACGGCGTCCTCGTCGTCATCGGCGGGCAGGGGCCCCTCGCCGACGTCGACGGCATAGCCGCGGAACGCCGGCAGCAGCCAGCGCCCCTGTGGGGTGCGGAAGGCGCTCGCGCCGGCGACCGAGGCCTCCTCGCAGTCGGCCACGGCCACGCTCGGACCGTCGGGCAGGGGGGTCAGGGTCGCGGCGTCGTGCATGCTGGCTCCGTGTGGCGGCGGCGGGGCGGCGTGCGGCACAGTGTGGACCCTCGAGGCGCCGACGGTGACACGGCGCTGCGGACAAGGAGCGTGCGATGGCAGACCTGGTGATCCCGACCGAGCTGCGTCCGGCAGACGGCCGCTTCGGCTGCGGCCCGTCGAAGGTGCGCTCCGAGGCGGTGACCCACCTTGCCGAGGTCGCCGACGGCCTGCTCGGCACGAGCCACCGCAAGGCCGGGGTCAAGGGCCAGGTCCGGCGGATCCGCGAGGGCCTCGCGACGTTCTTCGACCTGCCCGAGGGCTACGAGGTCGTCCTCGGGGCGGGGGGCGCGACGCTGTTCTGGGACGCCGCGGCCTTCGGCCTCGTGCGCGAGCGCAGCGCCCACGCGATCCTCGGCGAGTTCAGCCAGAAGTTCTCGAAGGTCTGCGCCGGCGCCCCGCACCTCGCCGACCCGGTCCTCGTCGAGGCCCCCTACGGCTCGGCGCCCGAGCTCGAGGCCGTCGACGGCGTCGACCTCTACGCGCTCACCCACTGCGAGACCTCGACGGGCGTGGCGATGCCGCTGCGCCGCCCGGCCGGCGCCGAGGGGCTCGTCGCCGTCGACGCCACGAGCGCCGCGGGCGGCCTGGCGTTCGACGTCGAGGAGGTCGACGCCTACTACTTCAGCCCCCAGAAGTGCTTCGCGAGCGAGGGTGGGCTCTTCGTCGCGCTGCTCTCGCCCGCGGCGCTGGCCCGCATCGAGGAGCTCGCCGCCAGCGACCGCTGGATCCCGCCGATGCTCGACCTCGCCACCGCCGTCGACAACTCCCGCAAGGACCAGACCTACAACACCCCGAGCGTGTCGACGCTCTTCCTCATGGCCGAGCAGATCGACTGGATGAACGAGGGCGGGGGCATCGCCTGGGCCGCCGAGCAGTGCAAGGCCAAGGCCGACCACCTCTACGGCTGGGCCGAGGATCGCGACTGGGCGAGCCCGTTCGTCACCGACCCGACGCTGCGCTCCAACGTCGTCTGCACGATCGACCTCGACGAGCGCGTCGACGCCAGTGAGGTCAGCGCGATCCTGCGCGCCAACGGCATCCTCGACACCGAGGCCTACCGCAAGCTCGGGCGCAACCAGCTGCGCGTCGGGGTCTTCCCCGCCGTCGACCCCGCCGACGTCGAGGCGTTGACCGGCGCGGTCGACTACGTCGTCGACACGCTGAGCTGAGCGAGGGGCCCCTCGCGCTCGACGCTACCGCGGCCTCCGCGCTCGTGGGGGTCGCGGTGCGCCGCGTCGCGCCGCTGTCGGGCGGGCTGCGCAACGCCACCTACCGCCTCGAGACCGCCAGCGGGGCGCCCGCCGTGCTCCAGCTCCTCGAGGAGCCGGCGCTGGCCTCCGGGCGGGTCGAGCTCGCCCGCCGCCTGCCCGCGGTCCTCGCCGAGGTCGGGGTGCCCAGCCCCGGCCTGCTCGACGCCGACCCCGACGGGCACCCCCCGTGGCTCCTGCGCCGGTGGGTGCCCGGCCGGCCCGGCAGCGAGGTGCGCACCGCCGCCGAGGTCCGGCGCCTCGCCACGGGCACCGGGCGCTGGCTGGCCGCGCTGGCCTCGGCCGATCCCGCGGGCCTGCGCCTCTACCGGGCCTGGGCCCGACCGCAGGCACTCGAGGGGCTCGTCGACCGCTGGCTGGCCCGGCTCGCCCCGCCCGTCGACGTCGCCGACACCCTCACTGCCGACGTCGTGCTGGCCCGACGCCAGGCGCGACCCGCGGTCCTCGCCCACGGCGACTGCTCCCCGCGCAACACCGTCGTGGCCGACGACGGCACGCCCGTCGCGCTCATCGACGTCGAGTTCGCCCGTTGGGCCGACCCGCGCTTCGACGCCGCCTGGTGGCAGGTCGTGGCCGCCCTCGACGACCCGCCGCGCAGCCAGGCGCTGCGCCGGCACCTGCGCGCCGCCGCGGGGCTCGGCGTCGGCGACGCGCCGGTCGAGGCCGCGCTCGGACGGCTGCGGCTGCTCGAGGTCGCGGTGCACACCGCGAGACGCGGCGAGGAGGGCGCGGGCGCCTGGCAGGAGCGCCTGACCGCCGCGACGCGGGCCTGCCGGCAGGCGCGCACCGTCCCCGGTGCGGTACAACGCGGGCATGCATGAGCCTGACACCCCACGCCACATGACCCCCGAGGAGCTGCGCCGCCACGGCCACGAGGTCGTCGACTGGATCGCTGACTACCTCGCCACCCTCGAGCAACGCCCGGTACGCAGCCAGGTCGCCCCGGGCGAGGTGCGCGCCGCGCTGCCGCCCTCGCCGCCACGCCAGGGCGAGCCCTTCGACGCGGTGCTCGCCGACCTCGACGCCACGATCGTGCCGGGGCTCACCCACTGGCAGCACCCGTCGTTCTTCGCCTACTTCCCGGCCAACAGCTCCGGCCCGTCGATCCTCGGGGAGCTGCTGTCGGCCGGCCTCGGAGTGCAGGGGATGCTGTGGGAGACGAGCCCGGCGGCCACCGAGCTCGAGACCCTCGTCCTCGACTGGCTCGCCGAGCTGCTCGACCTGCCCGACGCCTTCCGCTCCGACGGGCCCGGGGGAGGGGTGATCCAGGACTCCGCGTCGAGCGCGACGCTCTGCGCGCTGCTCGCCGCCCGCCACCGCGCCACCGGCGGGGCGGCGACCTCGGCGGGCGTCGACCGGCCCCTCACCGTCTACGCCTCGACGCAGGTCCACAGCTCCCTCGAGAAGGCCGTGCGCATCGCCGGGCACGGCACCGCGCGGCTGCGCCTCGTCGACGTCGACGACGAGCACGCGCTGCGCCCCGACGCGCTCGCCGAGGCCATCGGCGCCGACCTCGCCGACGGGGCGACCCCCTGCCTCGTCGTGGCCACGGTGGGGTCGACCTCCTCGCTGGCCGTCGACCCGGTCGCCGAGATCGCCGAGGTCGCCCACGCCGCCGGCGCCTGGCTCCACGTCGACGCGGCGATGCTCGGCTGCGCGGCGGTGGCCCCGGAGCTGCGCTGGGTCGGCGAGGGCCTCGAGCACGCCGACAGCTACTGCACGAACCCCCACAAGTGGCTGCTCACGAACTTCGACTGCGACGCCTTCTACGTCGCCGACCGCGCCCCGCTCATCGAGGCGCTCAGCGTCATGCCGGCTTACCTGCGCAGCGCCGCCTCCGAGGAGGGCGGGGCGATCGACTACCGCGACTGGCAGATCCCACTCGGGCGGCGCTTCCGCGCCCTCAAGCTCTGGATGGTCCTGCGCTGGTACGGCGCCGAGGGCCTCGCCGCCTACGTGCGCGGCCACGTCGCCTACGCGGGGTGGTTCGCCGAGCAGGTCCGCGCCCACCCCGCCTTCGAGGTCGTCGCGCCGGTGTACGCGAACCTCGTCTGCTTCCGCCACGTCGACGGCGACGACGCCAACGCCCGTCTCGCCGAGCGTCTCAACGACAGCGGGCAGCTCTACCTCACGACGACGAGGCTGGACGGGCGGCTCGTCCTGCGCTTGGGTGTGGGCGCGACGCAGACCGAGCGGCGCCACGTCGAGGCGGCGTGGGCGGCGATCACCGCCGCCGCCGAGGCCGAGGGGACCGCGCGATGAGCGAGCACGACCGGCAACCGACCGCAGGGTCGCGCGTGGCGTGACCCTCGAGCGCGCCTCGCAGCGACGGGCGTCGAGGGGGCCGGGACCATCGGGCCTGCGCAGCCCGCGGCGCCGGTCTAGCCTGCCGGAGGCGTGAGACCCAGCGTCGACGGAGGACCAAGGAGGCACGGCAGTGAGCAACCCGGCTGAGGCGACCCGCAGCGTCCTACTCGTCGGCCAGGGGGGTGCGGGCAAGACCGCACTCGCCGAGGCGCTGCTGGCCCGCGCCGGCGTCGAGATCCCCCGTGGCGGGATCCTCGACACCGACGACGAGGAGCGCGCGCGCGGCCGCTCCCTGGGGCTTGCCACCGCGACGATGACCTGGCGCGACCAGCGCCTCGCCCTGCTCGACGCCCCCGGGGGCGCTGAGGCCATCGG
>JAWOAS010000162.1:0-9014 GCA_046498405.1 Egibacteraceae bacterium | reverse complement strand
GTTCGATGGTGTCGGCGGTGTCCGCTGCCAAGTGCAACGCGACGCGGCGTCGGCTGGCGTCGTCGTCGATCGTGAGGTCTTCGAATTCTGTGGTCACCGTCTGGTCGTCTGACGAGGTGTCTGTTCGAGAGGTCGACGTGGTGTGCAGGTCCTCGCCCGCGATGAGGTCCCGAGCGGTGATCGCTATCGCTCCGTCGTCGATGGCCTCGTCGATGGCCTCGGCGAGCAACTCGGCGACCAACGATGCGTCGACCTTGTCCTCGACGGCGCCGTCGATGAGGTCACAAATCCCCCCGGTCACGTCCGGGTCGCATTCCACGCCCATCGCCGCAGCGAGTGCCGCAACGGCGTCCGCTCGGAGGGCCTCGGTGAGATCGCCGAAGGACCACTCCACCGTCACGGGGCCGTCGTCATCGCTCAAGACGGCGTAGCCCGCGCCGCCATCGAGGTCCGCATCCACGGGCTGATCCCGGAACGCGGCTTCGATGAGGATGGGCTCATCGTCATCGCCGGACTCATCGGTCGCGCCGGGCCGCACGTCTCCGGCCAGCACGAGCAGGCTGAGTGCCGCGGTCAGGGCCACCAGCGGGGCGAGCAGTGCCCGACGTCTGCCGGGGAGGAGGGCGTGTGCGGCGGTGATCCGAGCCATGACGGGACTCCGTTCCGTGATGCCGTTGGCGACGCGGCCTTCGACGGACCGGTCAGCCCGTGACTACGGCCTCCCCCGAGACACGGCATCGTCGTGGCATCGATGACAGTAGTCCTTTCCAAAGGGGGCCACAAGGCCCAGGAGAGGGACGGTGTCACCCGTCGCGACGACGGGGTGTGGGCGAGTTAGCGTCCAGGATCGTCGGCTCGCTCCCAGGAGCCGTCGGCGGTCTGCGCGAACGCGCGCAGCAGGTCGATCGACTCGGTGTAGCCGCGCTCGGCGACCGGTGCGACGACGTCGAAGTCCAGCAGGCCGATGCCCTTGAGCTCGAACGCCACGTGCAGGTCGGCCAGTCCCTCAGCGACGACACGGTCCCGCGAGTGCGCCGCGGCGACGAGCAGAGAGCGCATCAGGGTCGGCATCAACCGGGGCACCCACGCCGCCTTCAGGCCCGGGGTGTAGCGACGCAGCAGCACCCGACCGCCCTGCACGTAGAGGCCGTGGTCGCCGTGTGCCCTCGGCCCGAGCGGCGGCGCGACGTCGGAGGCGATGACCGTGCCCGTCGGGGTCTCGCGTCGCGCGACGTCCACCGGCAGGTTGTTCATCACCCCACCGTCGACATGGAGGTCCCCACCGTAGGCAACGGCTGGCAGGACGCCGGGGATGGCCAGGCTCGCGTGCATCGCCCGCGCCAGCACGCCACGACGGTGCACGACGGTCGTCGACCGGGTCAGGTTGGTCGACACGCAGCGGTACGGGATCCACAGGTCCTCGAGGTCGCGACCGTCGGTCCCACGCTCGATCGACCGGGCGATGCGGCGTCCGGCGATCAGGCCACTGACCGGCAGGGTGTAGTCGAGCAACCGGTGGAAGAGCTCCTCGGTCAGCGGCAGCAGCTCATCGGTGGGCGTCTCCATGGCCACGAGCGCCCCCAGCGGCGCGCCGACGCTGGCCACGGCCAGGCCGTCGATGGGAAGCCCCACCTCGCGCATCGCGCGGACGAGGCCGAGATGGGCGAACCCCTTCGCGCCGCCACCGCCGAGCGTCAGCCACACCGAGCGGCCGCTGAGCATACGCGCGAACCGCGCGATGTCGGGACGGTGCCCCTGGCGCATGTGGACGTGGTCGTCGAGGTCCCGCCCGTCGAGCCAGGCGGCCGTGCCGCGCGGCCGTTCGGTTCCCGGGGGATGCACGAGCAGCAGGGTCACCCGCTGATGGGGTAGCTCGCGGGTCGGGGCGAGCCGCTGCTCTTGCGGGGTGATCGCCGGGTCGCGGGTGGCGTCGGCGATGAGCACGAGATGGTCGGCCCGCTCCACGCAGCGTCGGCTCCACGCGGTGGCCTCGTGATCGGCGATCAGCAGCACGAGATCGGTGCTCGCCTCGACGTCGTCGAGGTAGCGCTCCATGCGCAGCACGCGGTGCCCGTCCCCGTCGGCCTGGGTCGCACCGGACACCCCAGCGCCGGCGTTGGCCTGGGCGGCGTCGAGGTGGCACACGCTCGAGTGACTGCCGGCCTCCGCCTCCAGCGTCGCGGCCAGACCGCGCACGTCGAGGTCGGGGTGCACCGGGACCAGCGCGACCGAGGACCGCGCGTTGAGGGACCGCCCGAAGTCGGTGCGCGCGTCACGCTGCCGCTGGACGAGGCGGCGGGTCACCGACAGCATCGCCCGCGGGTACTCGAGCATGAGCGACTCGAAGCTGGACCGCGGGAAGCGTGCGAGCTGCGTGCGCCGGGCGGCCACGACCGAGGCCGAGCGCCACTCATCCTCGAGCAGTGCCCGCTCACCGACCAGCTCGCCAGCGCCGACCTCGGGGATCGGCTGGCTGACCGTCCCGTCCTGTTCGTAACGGAGCACGCGAACCCGGCCGCTGACCACGACGTAGGCGTCCTCGGCGGGGTCACCCGCCGAGAACAGCACCTGCCCCGGGGCCAGGGCCACGAACGCGACACGGCTCATCGCCTCGCCGATGGCCGTCGAGTCCAGACCCGGGAAGAGCTCGCCGAGATGCTGTCGCAGCCGCGTCTCCAGCAGGCGGTGGCTGGCGGTGCGCGCGAGCTCGACGCCGAGCATCGGCTGGGCGTCGAGCAGGTCGAGGAAGCGCGTGCCCTCGACGACCGCCACCTCGGCGTCGGTGACCGCGCGCAGGGTTGCCGAGCGGGTCGCGCCGCTGAGCACGGCGATCTCACCGACGATGCTGCCAGGTCCGAGGTGCGCGTAGGCCTCCGACCGGCTGGCCGCCGCCTCGCGTTCCTGCTGCCCGGGCAGCACCTCGAATCGACCATCGAGCACCAGGTAGAGCTCGTCGGCGGGATCGCCGGCTTCGACGAGGGTCTCGCCGGCGGCCACCGGCCGCAACTGGCTCGCCGCTGCGACGTCGGCGATCACCTCGTCGTCCAAGCGGGTGAAGGCGGGGATCCCCCGCAGTCGGAACTCCAGACCGTCCGCTGGCTGCATCGCGCTGCTCCAGGCCTCGCCCGGCGAGCTCATCGGCGTCACGGTAGGCCATGAGGTGCGCCGATGTCGGGGCTTGGCACCGTGAGCGTGACGACATCGACGCGCCGACGCGGGTCACGGGCAGTCGCCCTGCAACGATCCTGTCGGCGCCCGAAGGCCACAGGGGGGCTCGCTGACGGTGCTCGGGCCTGTCGGCACCCACCCCGGTGGTCGGCCGAGCCTGCTTGCGGTACCTCGTCGAGGCCGGTGGCGTCCGCGCGCTGCGCGACGCCGCCGCGCAGGTGCACGACCTGCTGCGCCGGCCGCTGGCCAACGACAGCCCGATGGACGGCGACGACGTCGTCGACCACCGTGAGGTCGGTCACAGCGACCAGGTGCGCCTCAACACGGTGGACCGGCGCTTCGCGCCGTGCATCCGGTGCCGACGCTGTGCGGTAGCCGGTCGGCCTCCACCGCACGGCCAGCGACGCCGGTGGCGTCGCGACCGCGGCCAGCGTGAGCCGCCTCGTGCTGCCTCACCGCGTCGCGGCGGCCCTCGCCCTCGACGACCCGATCGCGACCCTGCGCGAGGCTGGCCTCGACTGACGCCGTGCGATTCGTCGTCCTTGAGTGCCCATGCCCGGTGCCGACGAACTCGCCATGGGGTCAGGCGATCAAGTTGGTGCGCGCGGACTGCCGCGCAAGGCGCTGCGTCGGCGCTTCGTGCTCATCGCGCTCGGCACGATCGTGCTCATCGGGCTGTGGTCCGTGGTCGCCGCGTTCGTTGTCGGGGAGCGCAGCGAGCGCCTCGAGGCCGCGACACAGGCCGTGCAGACGACGGAGCGTCAGCGGATGCTCGTCCAGCGCATCGCCCTCGACGCGAGCCAGCTGCCCACCGAGACCTCCGCGACGCGGCGCCGGCTGATCCGTCACGACCTCGGGGCCCAACTCGAGCTCTTCGCGTCCCAGCACGCCGCGCTGCGTGACGGCCTCGGTGGCATCGACGCGCCCGCCGACCTGTCCCCCGAGGCCGCGCAGCTCTTCGAGTCCGGGGCCTCGCGCCTCGACGACCGTGCCGCGGAGCTCATCGGCCAGGGCGAGGCGGTGCTCGCCCTCGACGACGCCGATCTCCACCCCGGGGCGCCGGCGATCACCCGCCTCGTCGACAACGCCCGCGTTGACCTCCTCGGCCACCTCAACCTCCTCGTCGCCGAGTACGAGCGCGTCTTCGAGCAGCGTCTCGCCGCGCTGCGCACGATGACCCTGGGCGCGATCGGGACCGTCGGGCTGCTGACCTTGCTGTGGTTCCTCGCGGGCGCGGCGCCGCTGTGGCTGCGCCTGCGCCAGGAGTACGCCGCGATGGTCGCCGCCGAGCAGGAGGCGCGTGCGCGCTCGGAGCGCCACCGCCTCGCCGGGGAGATCGCCAAGGCGGTCGAGATGGCCGACGACGAGCCCTCGCTCGTCCGCACCGCCGAGCGCGTCCTCGGCGCGATCGACGAGGGCGAGCCCGCCGAGGTGCGCCTCGCCGACTCGAGTCGCAGCCACCTCGAGCTCGTCGCCTTCACCCCGGGGCACGAGCCTCCCGGCTGCGGGGTGACCGAGCCGGGGCAGTGCCGTGCGGTGCACCAGGGCCGCTCGCTGTCGGTGGCCTCGAGCGGGGCGATGGCGGTGTGCCCGTTCCTCGGCGAGCGGGGCGGCGACCCCGTCTCGGCGGTGTGCGTGCCCGTCGGCTACGCCGGCCACGCCGTGGGGGTCATCCACGCCGTCGGCGTCGCCGGGCAGGAGCCGGCCAGCCGGGTCGCGCTCGAGCAGCTCGCCACGCACCTCGGGGTGCGGCTCGGCATGCTCCGCGCGCTCGACGCCGCGCAGCTGCAGGCCAGCACCGACGGGTTGACGGGCCTGGCGAACCGCCGCAGCGCCAGCGAGCGGATCCGCGAGAGGCTCGCGGGCGGTGACGGGCTCGCCCTCGCGATGCTCGACCTCGACCACTTCAAGCGCCTCAACGACGAGTTCGGTCACGCCGCCGGGGACCAGGCCCTGCGCCGGTTCGCGACGGTCCTCGCGGGGCAACTGCGTGACGGTGACCTCGCGAGCCGCCACGGCGGTGAGGAGTTCGTCGTCGCGCTCCCCGGCCTGCGCCGCGACGAGGCCGTGCCGGTCCTCGACCGCATCAGCGAGGCCCTCACGCGGGCGACGCTCGAGGCGGGGTGCCCGTCGATGACGTTCAGCGCCGGTGTGGCCGACACCTCCCAGGCCCGCGACCTCGACGAGCTGCTGCGCCTCGCCGACGAGGCCCTGCTCAGGGCCAAGGACGCCGGGCGTGACCGCGTGGTCGCCAGCGAGGCCGGCCCCGCGCGGCCCCGGGGGTGACCGGGCCGCCCCGAGGGCGACCGGCGAGGGGCGGGCAAGGGGGGATAGGATCGCCCCATGAGGATCGGCGTCGTGCAGTTCCCCGGCTCCTGCGACGAGCGCGACGCGGCGCGGGCGCTGCGGCTGCTCGGCGCCGAGCCCGTCGTGCTGTGGCACGGTGAGGCCGACCTCGCCGGCGTCGAGGCCGTCGTCCTGCCCGGCGGGTTCACCTACGGTGACTACCTGCGCACCGGCGCGATCGCGCGCTTCGCCCCGGTGATGGGCGCGGTCGCGGCCTTCGCCGAGCGCGGCGGGCCGGTGCTCGGGATCTGCAACGGCTTCCAGGTGCTCTGCGAGGCCGGTCTGCTGCCCGGCGCGCTGACGCGCAACGCCGGGCTGCGCTTCGTCCACCGCACCCAGCACCTGCGCGTGGAGACCCCCGGGCCGTGGTGCGCCGCGCCGGCCGGCAGCGTCCTCGAGGTTCCCGTCAAGCACGGCGAGGGCCGCTACGTCGTCGACGACCCCGACGCGCTCGCCGCCGCCGGCCAGGTCCTCGTGCGCTACTGCCAGCCCGACGGCACCGTCGAGCCCGCCGCCAACCCCAACGGCTCGCTCGCGGGCATCGCCGGGGTCACCAACGCCGCCGGCAACGTCGCCGGGCTCATGCCCCACCCCGAGCACGCCGTCGAGGCGCTGCTCGGCTCGACCGACGGCGAGGCGATCCTCGGCGCGGTCCTCCTCCGCGCCTCGGTCTGAGCGCCGGCCACGCCTGCGGTGTGCCGGCCCGTCCGCGCCCGTCCGGTTGGTTCGGTGGAGCGTTCGGCCGGGGTGGCGGGCAATCGCTCCATCGGGCGCTCGGGCGCCCCGCCCCGTCCGCGCCCGTCCGCTTGGCTCGGTGGAGCGTTCGGCCGGTGTGGCGGGCAATTGCTCCATCGGGCGCTCGGGCGCCCCGCCGGCCGCTCGACCCCGCGCGCCCGCCCGCCCCGTCCGCGTCCGTCCGCCTGGTTCGGTGGAGCGTTCGGCCGGTGTGGCGGGCAATTGCTCCATCGGGTGCACGGGCGCCCCGCCGGCCGCTCGACCCCCCGTGACGGCCGCTAGGCTGCGCAGGCATGGCCGAGACCTCCGCCGCGTCGCCACCCCCCGCCCCCGAGCCGGCCGTGCTCGCCGTCGAGCTCGGGCTCACCCTCGAGGAGTACGAGCGCATCGTCACGATCCTCGGCCGTGAGCCCTCGACCGCCGAGCTCGGCACGTACTCGGTGATGTGGTCGGAGCACTGCAGCTACAAGTCCTCGAAGGTCCACCTGCGGCGCCTGCCTACCGAAGGCGAGGCCGTCCTCGTCGGTCCGGGGGAGAACGCCGGCGTTGTCGACGTCGGCGACGGCCTCGCGGTGACGTTCAAGATCGAGAGCCACAACCACCCGAGCTACGTCGAGCCGTTCCAGGGCGCGACGACCGGGGTGGGCGGCATCCTGCGCGACATCCTCACGATGGGCGCCCGGCCGATCGCCTTCCTCGACCCGCTGCGCTTCGGCGACCCCGCCGACCCGCGCACGCGGCGCATCGTCGACGGCGTGGTCCGCGGCATCGGCCACTACGGCAACTCCATCGGCGTGCCCACGGTCGGCGGGGAGGTGAGCTTCGACCCCTGCTACGGCGGCAACCCGCTCGTCAACGTCGTCTGCGTCGGGGCGATGGCCGTCGAGGGCATCCAGCTCGCCCGCGCCGAGCGCGTCGGCGACGTCGCCGTGCTCATCGGCCAGCGCACCGGCCGCGACGGCATCGGCGGGGCGAGCGTGCTCGCCTCCGCGGAGTTCGCCGAGGGCGGCGTCGACGACGCCAAGCGCCCCAACGTCCAGGTCGGCGACCCCTTCGCCGGCAAGCTCCTCGTCGAGAGCTGCCTCGAGCTCTACGCCGCCGACCTGCTGTCGGGCATCCAGGACATGGGCGCGGCGGGCATCGCCTGCTCGACCTCGGAGATGGCCTCGGCGGCAGGCCTCGGCATGCGCGTCGACCTCGATCGCGTGCCGCTGCGCGAGGAGGGCATGGAGGCCTGGGAGATCCTCTGCTCGGAGTCGCAGGAGCGCATGCTCGCCCTCGTCTCGCCCGAGCGCCTCGAGGCGGTCCTCGCGATCTGCGCGCGATGGGGGGTCGACGCCACGCCGATCGGTGAGGTCATCGACGGCGACCGCCTCGTCTGCACCCACCACGGGGAGGTCGTCCTCGACGCGCCCGCCAAGACCATCGCCGCCGAGGGCCCGACCTACCACCGCCCGATCGCGCCGTGGGTGCCCCCCGCCGACCTCCAGGCCGAGACGCCCGGTCCGTCCGTCGACCTCGCGGACGCCCTCGTCGCGGTGCTCACCGACCCCGACGTCGCCCCGCCGCGCTGGATCAGCGAGCAGTACGACAGCATCGTGGGCTCGGGCACGATCCAGGGCCCCGGCGCGAGCGCGGCGGTGCTGCGCCTGCCCGCCGACGTCGCCGGCGAGACGGTGCGCGGCGTGGCGATCGCCACCGACGGCAACGGCCGCTGGTGCGCGCTCGACCCCGCCGAGGGCGCCCGCCGGGCGGTCGCCGAGGCCGCGCGCAACGTCGCGGCCACCGGCGCGCGGCCGATCGCGGCGACGAACAACCTCAACTTCGGCTCCCCGGAGGTCCCTGAGGTCATGGGGGCGTTCTCCGACGCCGTCGACGGTCTCGCCGAGGCCTGCCGCGCGCTCGGCACCCCGATCACCGGCGGCAACGTGAGCTTCTACAACCAGACCGCTGAGCGGCCGATCCACCCCACCCCGGTCGTCGGCGTCCTCGGCGTCGTCGACGACGTCACCCGCAGCGTGGGGCGGGCGTTCGCCTCCCCCGGCGACGCCGTCGTCCTGCTCGGCGAGCCGACCCGACCGGAGCTCGCGGGGTCGATCTACCAGCGCGCCGTCGGCGAGGGGCTCGGCGGCCGTCTCGGCGCGATCGACCTCGACGCCGAGGCCGCGCTGCAGCGCCTGCTCGTCGACGCCGCGGCCGCCGGTGAGCTCGCCAGCGCCCACGACGTCGCCGCCGGCGGGCTCGCCGCCACGCTCGTCGAGGCCTGCGAGGCCTTCGGCGCGCGGGTGCGGCCCGAGGAGGGCCTCGCGGTCCACGACTGGCTCTTCAGCGAGGCGCCGACGCGGGTCGTCGCGAGCGTCGCCCCCGACCGGCGCGACGCGCTGGCCGCCCGGGCCGAGGCCGCCGGCCTCGTGGCGCTCCCCCTCGGGGAGGTCACCCTCGAGCAGTGGCTCGTCGTCGAGGATGCGCTGACCGTCGAGCTCACCGCGCTCGACGCCGCCCGCGAGCGCGCGCTGTCCGCCGCGCTCGGGGAGGCCGCGGACGCCTAGGAGCTCGCGTCAGTCGCTCGCGAGGGGGTGCCCGTAGCCGGGGGGACCGTGCCCGGATGGCGACTTTGAGGCCGGCGCTCTCCGTGAGCGCGTTGATGGCGTGGCGGAGCGGCTCCCAGGCGCCCCTGGGGTCCTCATCCCGGGAGGCGCGGGCCCGGTGGTGAGGCGAGCAGCGGTGTGAGCGCCGGGGTCAAGCGGTGGCGGGCGGTGGCCCAG
>JAWOAS010000052.1:0-2641 GCA_046498405.1 Egibacteraceae bacterium | reverse complement strand
CGCGCGACGGGATGCTCTCGGGTCCCAACACCGAGCGCCTTGCCGAGGTCGCCGAGGGCACGAGCGCCCGGGTCACCGCCTCCGGCGGCGTCGCGAGCCTCGAGGACCTCCGCGCCCTGGCCGCCACCCACGAGCGCGTCGATGCCGCGATCGTCGGCAAGGCCCTCTACGCCGGGCGCTTCACCCTGCCCGAGGCCCTCGACGCCGTCGCCGGGGGTGCTGCGTGAGCGCCGGCGGCCCCGCCGCGCGGGTCATCCCCTGCCTCGACGTCACCGGCGGCCGGGTCGTCAAGGGCGTGAACTTCCTCGAGCTGCGCGACGCCGGCGACCCCGTCGAGCTCGCCCGCGCCTACGACGCCGAGGGCGCCGACGAGCTCGTCTTCCTCGACATCACCGCCTCGAGCGACGACCGGGACACGATCTACGACGTCGTCGCGGCGACCGCCGAGCAGGTCTTCATCCCGCTGACCGTCGGGGGAGGGGTGCGCAGCGTCGCCGACGTGCGCCGCCTGCTGCGCGCCGGCGCGGACAAGACGAGCCTCAACACCGCCGCGGTGGCCCGCCCCGAGCTGCTCAGCGAGGCCGCCGACGCCTTCGGCAGCCAGTGCGTCGTCGCGGCGATCGACGCGCGGCGGCGCGCGCCGGGCCGCTGGGAGGTCGTCGTCAAGGGCGGGCGGGAGCCCACCGGGCGCGACGCGGTGGCGTGGGCCGCCGAGTGCGCCGAGCGCGGGGCCGGGGAGATCCTCCTCACGTCGATGGACCGCGACGGCACGAAGGAGGGCTTCGACCTCGAGCTGCTGCAGGCGGTCACCGCGGCGGTCAACGTCCCGGTCATCGCCTCCGGTGGCGCGGGCACCGCCGCGGACATGGCCGAGGGCGTGGCCGCCGGCGGGGCCGCAGCGGTGCTCGCCGCGTCGATCTTCCACTTCGGCGAGCTCTCCATCGCCGAGGTCAAGGCGGCGATGGCCGAGACCGGCCTGCTCGTGCGCCCCGTCGAGGACGCCCGGGCATGAGCGAGGGGTTCGGACGCGAGGTCGTGCCCGCCGAGCTGCGCTACGACGAGCGCGGGCTCATCCCCGCCGTCGTCCAGCAGCACGACACCGGCGAGGTGCTCATGGTCGCCTGGATGACCGAGGAGACCCTCGGCGAGACCCTCGCGCGCGGCGAGACCGTCTTCCACTCGCGCAGCCGCGGGCAGCGCTGGCACAAGGGCGCGACGAGCGGCAACACCCAACGTGTCGTCGAGGTCGTCGCCGACTGCGACGCCGACGTCGTCCTCGTCAAGGTCGACCAGGGCGGGCAGGGGGTGGCCTGCCACCTCGGGGCGCGCAGCTGCTTCCACAACCCCGTGGGACCCGCGTGAGCCCGGCGCCCTACGCGCCGGCCAAGGCGCGCTTCCGCGAGCTAGCCGCCGACCACGCCGTCGTGCCGGTCTGGCGCGAGGTCCTCGCCGACCTCGCCACGCCCCTGTCGGTCTACGACCGGCTGCGGGGGCAGGGCGGGCCGACCTTCCTGCTCGAGTCGGTCGAGCAGGGCGAGCGCTGGGGCCGCTACTCCTTCATCGGCCTCGACCCCTTCCTCACGCTGTCGGCCAAGGACGGCGAGGTGCGCCTCGAGGGCCCCGCGCCACCGGCGGCGCGGGTCGCGGCTGCCGACGGCGACGTCCTGGCCACGCTCGAGACGCTGCTCACCGAGCTGGCCGCCCCCCAGCTCGACGGCCTGCCGCCGCTGTTCTGCGGGGCGGTCGGCTACCTCGGCTGGGACGTCGTGCGCTCGATCGAGGACCTCGGGGATGGGCCCCCCGACGACCTCGGCCTCGACGACGTGCGGCTGCTCTTCCCCGGTCGGCTCGTCGCCTTCGACCACCTCCGCCAGCGCCTCGTCGTCGTGACGAACGTCGCCACCGGGGCGGAGCCCGATGCGGCCTACGACGAGGCCGTCGCCGCCACCGAGGCGCTCGTGGCCCGCCTCGCCGAGCCGGTGCGCGCCCGTCCGGTCGCCCCGCCGGCGACCGTCGACGTCGACGACGCCGAGTCGACGTTCACCCGCGAGGGCTTCCTCGCGGCGGTCGAGCGGGCCAAGGAGCACATCGCCGCCGGGGACATCTTCCAGGTCGTGCCCTCGCAGCGCTTCGCGCTCGACACGACCGCCGACGCGCTGTCGGTCTACCGGGTGCTGCGGCTCATCAACCCCTCGCCGTACATGTACCTCTTCGAGTGGGACGACCTCGAGATCGTCGGCTCCTCACCAGAGGCGCTCGTGCGCCTGGCCGGGGACACCGCGACGATCTGGCCGATCGCCGGCTCGCGGCCGCGCGGCGCCGACGACGCCGCCGACGCCGCGCTCGCCGAGAGCCTCCTCGCCGACGACAAGGAGCGCGCCGAGCACGTCATGCTCGTCGACCTCGCGCGCAACGACCTCGGCCGCGTCTCGGCGCTCGGCTCGGTCGCCGTCGACGAGTTCATGAGCCTCGTGCGCTACAGCCACGTCATGCACCTGCACTCGGCGGTGTCGGGGCGGGTCCGCGCGGGCACCTCCGCGGTCGTCGATGATCTCCATCGCGCGGACCTTCGGCGCGCCTGAGAGCGTGCCGGCAGGGAACGTCGCCCGCAGGACGTCGACCGCGGAGGTGCCCGCGCGGA
>JAWOAS010000040.1:0-8397 GCA_046498405.1 Egibacteraceae bacterium | reverse complement strand
GGCGAGGAGGGCTGGGCCGAGGACTGCGAGGAGCGTCGGGCCGAGCGCGCCGCCGAGCGCGACGAGCGCGCCGCCGAGCGCGAGGCCCGACACGCCGAGGGCGGGCAGGGCCCCGGCGGCGACCCCGCCCTGGGCGCCGAGGACAGGGCCGAGCGCGACGAGCGCCAGGCCGAGCGCGCCGCCGAGCGCGACGAGCGCCGGGCCGAGCGCGACGAGCGCCGGGCCGAGCGCGACGAGCGCCGGGCCGAGGGCGACTGCCCCCGCGCCGACGACGCGCAGGGCTGAGGATCGCGCGCCGGCCGCCGGCGCGCCGGCCTGAGGATCCCGCGCCGGCCGCCAGCGCGCCGCCCCGGAGCCACGACCCCCTGGCGGCGCGGCCGCGGAGCGGGGATGCTCGGGACATGACCGCGACCCCACGCGTCCTCGTCGTCGACGACGACGAGGCCATCCGCTCCGCGCTCGACCGGGCGCTGCGCCCCGAGGGCTTCGACGTCGCCACGGCCGCCGACGGCCAGGCCGGGCTGACCGCCCTGGCCGCAATGGCCCCCGACGTCGTCGTGCTCGACCTCGCGCTGGGCGACCTCGACGGCATCGACGTCCTGCGGCGCGCCCGCGGCGACGGCCTCGACGTGCCGGTGCTCGTGCTCTCGGCGCGCGAGGAGGTCACCGACCGCGTCGAGGCGCTGCAGGCCGGCGCCGACGACTACCTCGTCAAGCCCTTCGCCCTCGCCGAGCTCGTCGCGCGCCTGCACGCGCTGCTGCGCCGCCGGCCGGCGGCCACCGACGTGCCGCTGTCGGTCGGCGACCTCACCGTCGACCCCGCCCGCCGACAGGTGCGCCGCGGCGAGCGCGCGCTCGAGCTCACCGCCCGGGAGTTCGAGCTCCTCGAGTGCCTCGCGCGCCACCCCGGCATCGTCCTCTCGCGCGGCCAGCTGCTCGAGCGCGTCTGGGGCTACGACTTCCCGACCGAGACCAACGTCGTCGACGTCTTCGTTGGCTACCTGCGACGCAAGCTCGAGGCCGAGGGCGAGCCACGGATGCTCCACACCGTGCGGGGCGCCGGCTTCGTCCTGCGGGCGGCGTCGTGACGGGCACGCTGCGCGGACGCGTGGCGCTGGCCACCGCCGCGCTCGTAGCCGTGGCCGTCCTCGCCACCGGCGCGATCCTCAGCGAGGGCTTCGCGGCCACCGAGCGCGCCGACCTCGACGACCGCCTCGCCGAGCGGGCCGCCGAGGCCGTCGACCTCACCGACCGCGGGAGGGGACGGATGGCCGAGGGGCACCCGGGCGGCGCGGTCGGCCGCCTCGGGCGCCTCGTCGACGGCGAGCCCGAGCTCCTGCGCGTCCTCGAGGACGGCGAGGTCGTCTACGAGGCCGGCAGCGCGCTGGGGGCGAGCCTGCCGCCGCCCGAGGGGTCGGGCCTGGCCGAGCTCACCGACGCGCAGGACCGACCCTGGCGGTCCTACACCGTCCGCGACGACGGCCGGGCCGTGCAGGTCGCCGCCCCACTCGCACTCCTCGAGGAGCGGCTGGCGACCCTGCGGCGGGGCACCCTCCTCGTCGGCGCGCTCGCCGTGGCCCTGGCCGGCGGGGCCGCGTGGGCGCTCAGCGGGCTCGCGCTCGCCCCCCTGGCCCGGCTGCGCGACACCGCCGGCCACGTCGCCGAGACCGGCGACCTCACCGAGCGGGTCGGTGCCGCACCCGGCGACCCCGCCGAGGTCCGCGCGGTCGGCGAGGCCCTCGACGCGATGCTCGCCCGCCTCGAGCAGGCCCACGCGGCCACCGTCGAGGCGCTCGACTCCGCCCGCCGCTTCGCCGCCGACGCCGGCCATGAGCTGCGTACCCCGCTGACGAGCCTCGGGGCCAACCTCGAGGTCGTCGCCCGCAACCCCGACCTCGACGAGGCCCAGCGCGCCGACGCGCTGACCGCGGCCAGCGCCGAGCAGCGCCGCCTCGTCAGGCTCCTCGACGCCCTGCAGGCCCTCGCGCGCGCCGACGCGGCCACCGCCGGCGAGGACGTCGACCTCGCCGAGGTCGCCGACGCCGCGACCGCCACGGCCGCCGAGCGCCACCCCGCGGCCGCCTTCAGCCTCGAGGGCGTCGAGCACGCCCCGGTGCGGGCCTCCGCCGACGGGCTGCGCATCGCCGTCGACAACCTCCTGGCCAACGCGGTGGTCCACGGCGGGTCGCACGTCGCGGTCCGCCTCGGCGCCGAGCCGGGGTGGGTCAGCCTCGACGTCGACGACGATGGCCCCGGCATCGCCCCCGCCGAGCGCGAGCGCGTCGTCGAGCGCTTCACGCGTGGGCGCGACGCCGCCGGCGAGGGCTCCGGCCTCGGCCTCGCGATCGTCGCGGCGATCGCCCGGGCCCACGGGGGGCAGGTCACGATCGGCGAGGCGGCACAGGGCGGGGCGAGGGTGCGCCTGCGCCTACCCCGCGCCGACGGTCGGCCCGAGGCGCGACCTCAGCCCGAGGTCGGCTCCCAGCGGCCGTAGCGGCCCTCGTAGTAGAGCAGCGGTGGGGCGTCGACGGGGCGGGCCAGGCGCGTGACCTCGCCGAGGACGACGCTGTGGTCACCGCCCGGCAGCGCCTCGTGGAGGTCACAGTCGAGGTGGGCCACCGCCCCGTCGAGCAGCGGCGCGCGGCTGCGCGCGGCCGGCCGCCAGCCGACGCGGGCGAACTGCTCGACCCCGAAGGGCCGGTCCGAGCTGGCGAACCACGTCGCCGTCGCCGCCTGGTCCTCGGCGAGGACGTTGACCGCGAAGGAGGCGGCGCTGAGGAGGAGGTCGTGCATCCACGCGCGGCGGGCGACGCAGACGAGCACGAGCGGCGGGTCGAGCGAGACCGAGGTGAAGGCGTTGGCCGTCATGCCGTGGAGGGTGCTCGGGGTCGCCGTCGTCACGACCGTCACCCCGGTGGCGAAGCGCCCGACGGTGGCCTTGAACTCCTGGGGGGCGATCATGCCACTCCCTCGAGGAGGTCGTGCTCGAGGGCCGGGGTGGCCACGTCGCTGCGGTGGCGGAGGAACCACTCGGTGCCGAAGACCGCCTCGCGGAGGTCGGCGGGCACGTTGAGGAAGAACGAGTCGGGCCCGAGCTGGGAGCGGTGCTCGCGCAGCGCCGCCCACTTGGCCTCGAGCCAGGGCCGCACGTCGATGGCGGCGTCAACGTCGGCGTCAGCCACGCCCATCGCCACGTCCTCGAGGCGCTCGGGTGCCCCGAATGGCGAGGGCAGGCCCCGGGCGGCCAGGGCCCGGGCGCCCTCGAGGATCGCGCGCTTGGGCAGCGTCGAGAGGTAGACCTTCGCCACCCGCCACGGCGGGCCCGCCTCGGGGTAGAGGGGGGCGCAGGCCGCCGCCTCGGCGGCGAGCAGCGCGACGCGGTGGGCCTGGATGTGGTCGGGGTGGCCGTAGCCGCCGTAGGCGTCGTAGGTCACGAGGACGTCGGGCTCGAAGGCCCGCACCTCGGCGACGAGCCGGCCGACGGCCTCGTCGACGTCGGCGCGCCAGAACGACCGCGGGTCGTCGTTGTCGGCGGTGCCCATCATCCCCGAGTCCGCGTAGCCCAGCAGTCGCGGCGGCCCGGCGCCGAGCCGGTCGAGCGCGCGCTCGAGCTCGGTGCGCCGCACCTCGGCCAGGCGCGGGCGGACTTCATCGGGATCCATGCCCGCGCCGACGACCTCGCCACGCTCGCCGCCGGTGCAGGTCACCACCGCGGTGCGCGCGCCGCGCTCGGCGGCGGCCGCCAGCGACCCGCCGGTGGTGATCGCCTCGTCGTCGGGGTGGGCGTGGACGGCCATGAGGCCGGGTGGTCGCATCGGCGCGGTCGCCTCCTCGCGGCGCGGGCGGGCGCGGTCGTGGAGCCGTCGCGCTCGCGACGGCGGGGCTCGGGCGTATCCTGCCCACGACGACGCGAGCCATCCCCACGAGTCGCGAGACGATGACCGACGCCCCACCGCTGATCACCGACGCCGGCACCCTCGCCGAGCACCTCGCCGACCTCGCCGACCTCGACCCCATCGGCGTCGACGTCGAGCGGGCCGACGCCGAGCGCTACTTCCGCCGCGCGGCGCTCATCCAGGTCGGCGGCCACGGCGCGGCCGTCCTCGTCGACCCGCTCGCGATCGACGACCTCTCCCCCCTCGACGCCTTCCTGCGCGAGCGGCTCGTCGTCCTCCACGCGATGGAGAACGACCTCGGGCCCCTCGCGAGCGCCGGGGTGGCACCCACCCGCGTCGCCGACACCGCGGTAGCCGCGGCGCTGCTCGGGCTGCCGACCGGCCTCGAGCCCCTGCTCGCCGAGGTGCTCGGCCTCGACGCCAACGGCGAGAAGGAGCGCATGCAGCGCGCCGACTGGGAGGCGCGCCCCCTCGACGCCGAGATGCGCGCCTACGCCGCCGCCGACGTCACCGACCTGCCCGAGCTGTGGGCGGAGCTCGCCCTACGGCTCGAGGCCGCGGGCCGGCGGGAGTGGTACGACGAGGAGGTCGCGGCGATCCGCGCCCAGCCCCCCGTCGAGGAGCGCCGCGACTGGTCGCGCGTCAAGGGCATCGGCCGCCTGCGCGACGACGCGCTCGGGCGGGCCAAGGCGCTGTGGCGCACCCGCGAGGCGCTCGCCCGCGAGACCGACACCGCACCGGGTCGCATCGTCGGCGACCGCGCACTCGTCGACCTCGCCGAGCAGCCGCCCTCGTCGGTGCGCGAGCTCGGTCGGCGCGGGGTGCGGCGCCAGGCGGTGCGGCGCTTCGGCGAGGACCTCGTCGCCGCGCTCGCGAGCGCGGCGCCGTCGACGCCGGCCCGGCGCGCCCGGCGCGTCACCGAGGCCGACCGGGCCCGGGCCGACCGGCTGCGGACGCTGCGCGCCGAGGTCGCCGAGGGGCTCGGCCTCGACGCCGGGGTGCTGTGCCCGAGCCGGGTGCTGCTCGGCGCGGTCCTCGCCGACCCGCAGACGCCCGAGGAGCTGCGCGAGGCCCTCGGGCTGCGGGCCTGGCAGTGGCGGCTGCTCGCCGAGCCCTTCTGCGAGGCGTTGGACCTCGACCGAGGGGGAACGGCTGGCGACGACGCCGACGACGGCGCCCCCGCCTGAGGACCGGCGGGCACCCGCGCAGACCAAGGAGCCCATGCCATGGCCGACGTGCTCACCGACGACCAGGTCCGCAGCGCCCTCGCCGACCTCGACGGCTGGGAGGGCTCGGCCGCCGAGGGGATCTCCAAGACCTTCGCCTTCGAGGACTTCCTCGGATCGGTCGCCTTCGTCAACCGCCTCGCCGGCGCCGCGGAGGCCGCCAACCACCACCCCGACCTCGCGATCAGCTGGAACAAGGTCACCGTGACCTTCGTGAGCCACTCCGCCGGCGGGGTCACCGAGGCCGACCTCGCCGGCGCGCGGGCCGCCGACGGCCTCGCCGGCTAGCGACGCGCTCCCCCCGCCCTGCCGGGGGGGTGGCAGCCCCCGGGGGGATGGCAGGCCCCGGGGGGGTGGCAGCACCGGGGGGGGCAGCCCCCAGGCGCGTGGGCCCGCGCCAGGGCCCGA
Source organism: Egibacteraceae bacterium (assembly GCA_046498405.1). Lineage (GTDB taxonomy): Bacteria > Actinomycetota > Nitriliruptoria > Euzebyales > Egibacteraceae > T1Sed10-49. Next base: position 2,867 of record JAWOAS010000040.1, on the reverse strand, counting down.
CCGCGCCGGGGCGCGGCGGCCCTCAGCCCACCGTCGGCAGGGTCCGCAGCTCCTTGGGCAACGCGAAGTGCATCTCCTCGTCGACGACGTCGAGGGTGCGGACGTCCGCACCGCCGGGACGCGCCTCGAGGGCGGCGATGATCTCCTCGACGAGGGCCTCCGGGGCGCTGGCCCCGGAGGTCAGCCCGAGCGTGGCGACCCCGTCGAGCCAGGCCTCCTCGAGGCCCTCGACGCTGTCGACGAGGTAGGCCGCGGGCGCGCCGTGGGCGAGGGCGACCTCGACCATGCGCTTGGAGTTCGAGGAGGTGTCGGAGCCGACGACGAGCACCGCGTCGCAGCGCTCCGCGAGGACCTTCGTCGCCTCCTGGCGGTTCGTCGTCGCGTAGCAGATGTCCTCGCCGCGCGGGCCGCGGACGTTGGGGAAGCGCGCATGGATCGCCGCGGCGACCTCGCTGGCCTCGTCGACCGACAGCGTCGTCTGGGTGATGTAGGCGACCTTGTCGTGGTCGGGCAGGTCGAGCGCCCAGACCTCCTCGGGCGTCTCGACGAGGTGGATCGCCTCGGGGGCGTGGCCGGTCGTGCCGACGACCTCCTGGTGGCCGGCGTGGCCGATGAGGATGATGTCGTAGCCCTCGGCGGCGAAGTCCCGCGCCTCGTAGTGGACCTTGGTGACGAGCGGGCAGGTCGCGTCGATCGTCTCGAGGCCGAGGCGGTCGGCGTTGTCGCGCACCTGCGGGGGGATGCCGTGCGCGCTGAAGACGAGCCGCCCGCCCTCGGGCACCTCGTACTCGTCCTCGACGAAGACCGCCCCCTTGCGCTCGAGGTCGGCCACGACACGGGTGTTGTGGACGATGGCGTGGCGCACGTAGATCGGCGGGCCGTAGCGCTCGAGCGCGATCTCGACGACGTCGACGGCGCGCTCGACGCCGGCGCAGAACCCCCGGGGGGCGGCGAGCAGGACGGACAGCGGCGCGGAACTCTCAGCCATGGACCCACTGTAGTGCGCGACCGTCACGGCGCCGGAGCGCTGAGGCGATGGCGGGGCGCTGGCCGGTGGCATACTCGGGCGGTCGACGAGGAGCCGGGATGCACGTGATCATCGGCGGGTGCGGGCGCGTGGGCGCCGAGCTCGGGGAGTGGCTGTCGAGCGGCGAGCACGACGTCGTCATCGTCGACGCCGGCGGCGAGCGGGCCTTCGAGCGCCTCGGCAGCGGCTTCAACGGCGAGACCGTCACCGGCGACGTCACCGACGAGGAGGCCCTGCGCGCCGCGGGCATCGCCAGCGCCGACGCCTTCGTCGCGGTCACGAGCCTCGACAACGCCAACCTCATGTCGGTGCAGATCGCCCGCGAGCTCTACGGCGTCGAGCACACCGTCGCGCGGCTGTTCAACCCCCAGCGCGAGGCGTCGTACCGCAAGATGGGGGTGCACTACGTCTCCGGCACCCGGCTCGTGGCCAAGGCCATCCTCGGCGAGCTCCACGCCGGGACGTTCCCCCAGCACGTCTCCTTCGACGAGGGCGACGTCGAGATCGTCGAGATGACGGTGACCCGCGCCGGGCACGGCATGACGATCGCCGAGCTCGAGCGCTCCGGCTACGTGCGCGTCGCCGCCTACCAGCGCGGCCTGCGGGTGCGCATCGCCAAGCTCGACGACCGCGTGCAGGAGGGCGACGTGCTCACCGCCGCTGCGCGCAAGGGCGCGCACCGCAAGCTCGGCGAGGCCGTCGCCAACCCGCTGACCGCCGCGGCGGCCGGCCAGCGGAGGTAGCGCCGTGTACGTCGTCATCGCCGGAGGCGGTCGGGTCGGGCGCTACATCGCCGTCGACCTCATCGCCGAGGGCCACGACGTCACGATCATCGAGGAGGTCGAGGACCGCTGCGAGGACCTGCTGCGCGACCACGACCTCCTCGTCATCCACGGCGACGCCTGCGACGTGCGCTACCTCGAGCAGGCGCGCACCGAGCGGGCCGACGTCTTCGTGGCCACGACCGGGATCGACGACGTGAACTTCGTGGCCTGCCAGCTCGCGCGCACCTCCTTCGAGGTCCCGCGCGCGGTGAGCCGCGTCAACTCCCCGCGCAACGAGGAGCTCTTCAACCGGATGGGCATCGAGCCGGTGGCCACGACGACGCTCATCAGCCGGATGATCCGCGAGGAGCTCTCGGTCGGCGAGCTCATCCACCTCTCGACGCTGCGTGGCGGGCGCATCAACCTCGTCGAGGTCGACGTGCCCCCCGACGCGTCGCCGGCGACGACGTCGCTGTCGGGCATGGACCTGCCCGAGCAGTCGGTCATCGTCTGCGTCTTCCGCGGCCGCGACGAGACGCTCATCCCCACCGCGGCGCTGACCATCGAGCCCGGCGACCAGGTCATCGCCCTGACCCGTCCCGAGGCCGAGGAGGACCTGCGGCGCGTCGTGCTCGAGGGGCGGAGCCAGTGAGCCGCCGAGGCCAGCAGCCCGAGCCGCCGCGCGCGCGGGTCCCCGACCGGTCGCGCTCACTGCTGCGCGGGGGGGCGGTCGGCATCGCCCTCGTCGCGCTGGCCACCGCCGGGCTCGCCGCCGCCGCCGCGGCGATCGCCCACCTCGTGACCCTCCTGGGATGATGCTCTTCCGGCCAGGCGCCGAGGACCTCCGGATCATCGGCCTCTACACCGGCACGGTGCTCTACGGCATCGGCGTGGCGATGCTCGTCCCCCTGGCCGTCGCGCTGGCACTCGGCGAGCGCAACGAGGCCCTGGCCTTCGTCATCGGCGCCTCGCTGACCGTCGGCGTCGGCGCGCTCGCCCGCATGACGCTGCGGACGCGCGCCACGCTGACCGGCGCGCAGGGCCTGGCCACCGTCGGGCTCGTCTGGACCGTCGTC
>JAWOAS010000022.1:0-4081 GCA_046498405.1 Egibacteraceae bacterium | reverse complement strand
ACCGGGCGCGCCACTGCCTCGAGAGCCTCGCGATCTACCGCCGCAGCGGTGCGAGCGGGGCGGCGGCGGGCCTCGCTGAGGCCGAGCTCCTCGACGGGCTCGCCGCGCTCACCGACGCCGAGGCCTCCGCGGCCTTCGTCAGCGCCTTCCTCCCCGACGGCGGTCCGCGCGGCTGAGGTCGGCCGCACCCGACGCTGCGCCCGCGGGCGGGGCCGGGCCGCCTCGGGCGGGCCACGGGACCGGGCGCGGCGCCGCGGGGCGCGGCCAGCGGCGCCCACAGCCTCCCCTCCGGCCGGCCCGGACGGAGCCCGCGCGCCCCTACACTTGCCCCCGGCAGGAGAAAGGGCTCCCGTGGCAGGCCGCATCAACGACGCCGACGTCCAGGCCCTGCGCGAGCACGCCGACATCGCCTCGGTGGTCGGCGACTACACCGCGCTCAAGCGCGCCGGCGGCCGGCTCAAGGGCCTGTGCCCCTTCCACTCCGAGCGCACCCCCTCCTTCACCGTCGACCAGGCGCGCGGGCTGTTCCACTGCTTCGGCTGCGACGCCGGCGGCGACGTCTACGCCTTCCTCATGAAGGTCGAGGCCCTGTCGTTCCCCGAGGCCGTCGAGCGGCTCGCGCGCATCACCGGCTACGAGCTGCGCTACGAGGAGCTGTCCCCGGGGCAGCGCCGCGCGCTGGGCAGGCGCACCCGCCTCACCGAGTGCGTCGGCGAGGCCGCGGCGTTCTACCACCGGCGGCTCTTCGAGGACGACGGCGAGGCGGCGCGCGAGTACCTCAAGCGACGTGGCCTGACCCGCGAGCAGGCGCTGCGCTTCCAGCTCGGCTGGGCGCCCGACCGCTGGGACGCCCTCGTGCGCCACCTCAGCGCCCAGGGCTTCAGCCACGACGAGATCGCCGACGCCGGCCTGGCCACCCGCGGCGCTCGCGGACTCATCGACCGCTTCCGCGGGCGCGTGCTGTTCCCGATCCTCGACGCTGGCGGCAGGGACACCCTCGGCTTCGGTGGACGGGTCCTGCCCGACGTCGCGCTGGCCACCGGCCCACGCGAGGGGGAGCCGCCGAAGTACATCAACTCCCCCGAGACCGAGATCTACAAGAAGTCGAAGGTCCTCTACGGCCTCAACTGGGCCCGCGCCGACATCCAGCGCCGCGACACCGTCCTCGTCGTCGAGGGCTACATGGACGTCATCGGGCTGCACGTCGCCGGCGTCAGCCACGCCGTGGCCACCTGCGGCACGGCGCTGACCGCCGAGCACTTCCGCCTCGTCGAGCGCTTCGCCCGCCGCGTCGTCCTCGCCCTCGACGCCGACGACGCGGGCTTTGCCGCCGCCGACCGCGCCCGCGCCCTCGCCGAGGAGTCCGACGTCCGCGAGGTCGGGGTCCTGCCCCTGCCTGCCGGCACCGACCCCGCCGACCTCGCCGAGCGCGGCGCCGCGGCGGTCGAGGAGGCCCTCGAGGGCACCCAGACCGCCGTGGAGTTCCAGATCGCCCACCTGCTGCGCGACGCCGACACCCGGACACCGGAGGGGCAGGTCGCGGCGTATCGCGGCACCTTCCCGCTGCTGGCGCGCATCGAGGACCGCGCCCTGCGCTACCGCTACGTGCGCGACGTCGTCGCCCCGGTCGTGCGCCTGTCGGCGGACCGCATCGAGGCCGAGCTCGACGACGACCGCTCCCGGCGCGCCGCCGCCCCTGCGCCGCCGGCCCGTGCCCGGGCGGCCGGTGGGGAGCCCGGCCTGCCCAGCGACCCCCAGCTGCGCCTCGAGCGCCAGGTGCTGCAGGCCGCGCTCCAGCTCCCCGAGCTCCTGCCCCCGGCATGGGGGGAGGTCGACGACGAGGACTTCACCGCCGAGCCATCCCGGCTGCTGCTCGCCGCGCTGCGGACCGCCGAGGGTGGCGGGCTCGAGGCCGTCCTCGCCGCGCTGCCCGACGACGAGACGCGCAACCGAGTGCGCGGCCTCGCGCTCGCCGAGCTGACCTTCCCCGCCGAGCCCGGCAAGGTCGCCGAGCTCGTCGACGACCTCCGAGTCCGCGCGATCACCCGCAGGGTCGCGGCGATCCGTGACCGCCTCGTCGCCGGGGCCGAGCAGCTGCCGGCCGAGGACCGACGGGCCCTGCAGAGCGAGCTCGTCGCCCTGCGCCGCCAGCGCGACGCGATCCAGGAGGGGAGGGGCGCCGCGCGCGTGTGAGCGCGGCTCGGGTCATGACGACGCCAACGGGCTCCCAGGGCGCCTCCCAGGCGGCCGACGCCGGCCGCTCACCCCGGTCCCGGCGCGCCCACAGCGCCGGCCACGGCGACGCCGGGACCGCGACCGGCAAGGCAGCCGGCGACCCCGTCCGGCTCTACCTCCACGAGATCGGCCAGGTGCGCCTGCTCACCGCCGAGGAGGAGGTCGACCTCGCCAAGCGCGCCGAGGCGGGAGCGGTCGCCGCAAGGCTGCTGCGCCGCCCCGACGCCACCCGCGACGGCGAGCGGCTGCGCCAGCTGCAGAGCATCGAGCGCGGCGGCGAGCTCGCCAAGCAGCGCCTCGTCGAGGCGAACCTGCGCCTCGTCGTCTCCGTCGCCAAGCGCTACAGCGGGCGCGGCCTCGGCCTGCTCGACCTCATCCAGGAGGGCAACCTCGGGCTCATCCGCGCCGTCGAGAAGTTCGACTACACCCGCGGCTACAAGTTCTCGACGTACGCGACGTGGTGGATCCGCCAGGCCGTCAGCCGCGCCATCGCCGACCAGTCCCGGACGATCCGCATCCCGGTGCACATGGTCGAGACGATGCAGCGCGTCGTCCGCGCCCAGCGCGAGCTCTACCAGCGCGAGGGGCGCGAGCCGACGGTCGACGAGCTCGCCGCGCACGTCGAGCTCCCCGCTACCCGCGTGCGGCAGATCCTCGAGCTCGACCTCGAGCCGGTGAGCCTCGACACCCCCGTCGGCCAGGACGACGACGCGGTGCTCGCCGACTTCCTCGAGGACGACACCGCCGAGGTGCCCTCGGAGGCGGCGAGCTTCGTGCTCCTGCGCGAGCAGCTCGCCGGTATCCTCCACACCCTCTCCGAGCGTGAGCGCGAAGTCATCCGGCTGCGGTTCGGCATGGACGGCGCCCCGCCGCGCACCCTCGAGGAGGTTGGCGCCGAGTTCGGCATCACCCGCGAGCGTGTCCGGCAGGTCGAGGCCAAGACCCTCTCGAAGCTGCGCCATCCCTCGCGGGCGCGCAAGCTGCGGGGCTACCTCGACGGGATCTGAACGGGCCGCTGGCCGCTGGCGCCGGCCGTCGTGGGCCGCCGGAACGGCGCCGTTGTGGGCCGCGGGGGCGGCCCAGTCGCGCGGCTCTAGCCCTGCTCGCTCGGGGCGGCCGGGCCGCCGTCGGAGCCGCTGCGGACCCGGTCGGTGATCCGCGTCACGCCCTCGGCGGCCTTGTCCTCGATGGCCTGACCGGCCTTGCCGGCGACGTCGCGCACCTCCGAGCCGATCTGCTGCGCCGGCTGGGAGTTCGCGAGCGAGCGCGCCCAGCGGGCGAGCTGCTCGTAGCGCCGACGGCCCGCCCGGGTCCCGAGCACGTAGCCGACCCCGATGCCGAGCACCAGGCCGAACCGGAATCCGAACAGCCGCATGACGCGCTCCTCTCCGCTCCACGGTCGTGGTGAGGACCCGTTTCCGCGGCGACGCCGCCTCACACCTCGAGCCTCGTCGCGAACCTGTCCCGCACCGGACGCGTGAGCGTAGCCGACACGGCCATCGTGTGTGGCCTTCGGGAGGTGGATGGCTCCGGGGGCGGGGCTCGAACCCGCGACAAACGGCTTAACAGGCCGCTGCTCTGCCTACTGAGCTACCCCGGATCGGTCACTGCCCGAACGATACCAGAGCCCCCCGCCGGCGTCCGACGTCGCCTCCGGCGCGAAGACCCCGTCGATGAGGCCCATGATGCGACGGTGGGTGCGCGCGCAGGAGTAGCGGACGGTGAGGCACCCGTGCTGATGCTTCGAGTGTCGGATGCCCCCATCGGGTAACGCGCGGTAGGGCCGGCCGAAGTGCGTGGCGGGGATCGCGGTGAGCTCGCTCCAGAACCGGGTCGCTGCCTCGAG
>JAWOAS010000221.1:0-15893 GCA_046498405.1 Egibacteraceae bacterium | reverse complement strand
GCGAGATCGACGAGCGCGGCGCCTACCGGCTGGCCGGGGTCCGCTCAGCGGCCACCCTGCTCGGGCCGCGTTGCGCATGATCGCCTGCAGGTCCTTCGGCAGCGAATCCCAGGCGCGGCGGTTGACGACCACCTCCGTGCTGGTTGTTGTTGCCTTCTTGGTCCCAGCGGTCGGTGTCGAGGCGGAGCTTGCGCCAGGCTTTGGCGGCCACGGCGGCTTGTTCGTAGTTGAGTTCCCCGCGCGCCAGGGCGGCGTCGGTGTCGGGCAGGTCGGGCAGTTCGTTGGCGGTGCGGACATACCCCAGCGCCTCGTAGGGGGTGTGCTGGTGGCAGCGCTCGAGCAGGGAGGCCGCTGAGCGGACCCCGGCCAGCCGGTAGGCGCCGCGCTCGTCGATCTCGCCCAGCGCCCGCAGCCGCTCACGGTGCACCCTGGCCAGCAGCCCCGTCAGGGCGGTGTGGGCGTCGAGCAGCTCGGTGTCGCCGACCGCGCCGCCCAGCGGCAGCCCGGCCAGTTGCCCGAGCGCCTCACCGATGGTTTCGAGCAGCCCCACCAGCGACAACGCACCCCCGAACCCCGCCGCCGCACCCGCGCCTGCGCCTGCGCCTGCGCCTGCGCCGCCGTCGGTGGTCGAGCCGGGGTCGCCGGTGGTGGCGCCGGCGCCGTCGCCGGCGGTGGTGTAGCCGGCGGGCTCCTCGGCGGCGAGCGTCGCGATCGTGGCGGTGGTCGTAACGCTGGACCCTCCGGGCTGCACCGCCGTGGTGTAGCCGGCGGGCTCCTCGGCGGCGAGGGCGATGGCAGCGGCGGGCGTGGGGAGGCGCTGGCAGCCGTGGGGGCTGGGGCGGTGCCGTCGCCGCTGCGGTATCGAATACATGTTCGAAGTATGCCCCGTGCGACGACCCCTGTCAAGGCTTCCCACAGGTTTTTCTGACTTTCTTGGCCGAGTTGCCCGGCGGCCGCCCCGGCGCGGCCGCGGACCCGGGGACTGGCGCCGCGCCGATGCCCGCCGTGCGTGGGATCCGCCACCCACAACGCCATCGCAACCGGCGCCTGCCGTCGGCGTCCTTGTCGCCATCCCGCCAGGAGACCCCTAGAGGTCGAGGATGACGTGGCCGCGCCAGCCGTCCTCGCTGTCGACGAGCCAGGCGCCGTGCCACGTCGCGGCCTTCGGCGGCGCGCCGAGCAGCGCGAGCCCCTCGAGGCTCACCGCGACGACCTCGCCCTTGAGCGCGGCGTCGGCGACGTCTCCCTCGAAGCCGCAAGCCACCAGCCCCTCGGCGTCGAGGAGGGCGATCGCCTCGTCGAGGAGGCCGACGAGGAGCGCCTCCGGTGGGCCGGTCACCTCCACGGGACGGCGCTCGCGTGCCTGCTCGTCGCCGACCTCGGCGACGTGGGTCGCGAGCGCTGCGAGCGCGGCGTCGAGGCACGAGGGCAGCGTCGGACCCCACACCGCCACGTCGAGGTCCCCGCCGTGCTCGGCCAGGGAGAAGCCGCCCTGCCGCTGGTGCTCACGCATCGTCGTCCCCTCGAGTGCGTCGTCAGGGGTCGGCCCCGTCGGGTCGGGCTCCCGCGGGCGCCCCTGCGCCCAGGTGCCGACGGCGGCCCGCCGGAGCGTGTCGTCGCGGCCCGCCCAGGCGTCTCGCCGCCTGCGCGGTCGGGTAGGACCCCGGTGCGCCGTGTCCACCGGAGTGCCCACCGCAGGAGGCGACGATGGCACGCTCGAGTGACGACGTCACCCGCACGCTGCCCGTCGAGGGCGACATGGCCGTGCCGGGAGTGGTCTTCGCCTCGCCGGCGCTGCTGCCCGACGACCCCTCTGCGCTCTTCAACCAGGTCCGCAACGTCGCGACCCTGCGGGGCGTCGTCGAGGCCTCCTATGCGATGCCCGACGTCCACGTCGGCTACGGCTTCCCGATCGGTGGGGTCGCCGCGACCGACGTCGACGCCGGCGGGGTCGTCTCGCCCGGCGGGGTGGGCTTCGATATCTCGTGCGGTGTGCGCACCCTCGCGCTGCCCGCCCTCGCCGAGGAGGTCGACGGTCGGACCCTCGCCGCCCTCATGGACGCGCTCGCCGAGGCGGTGCCGCACGGCACCGGCCCGGGAGGGCTCGCCAGCCCCTCCGAGGCCGACCTCACCCGGGTGCTCGCCGAGGGCGCCGCGGCCGTCGTCGCCGACGGCGGTGGCCTGCCCGCCGACCTCGACCGCACCGAGGACCGCGGCCGGCTGGCCGGCGCCGACCCCGACGAGGTCGGGGCCAAGGCCCGCAAGCGCGGCAGGGCCCAGCTCGGAAGCCTCGGCGGCGGCAACCACTTCCTCGAGGTCCAGGTCGTCGAGGAGGTCGCCGACGCCGAGGTCGCGGAGGTCTTCGGCCTCGCACCGGGCCGGCTCGCCGCGACGATCCATTGCGGCTCCCGCGGGCTCGGCCACCAGGTCTGCACCGACGCGGTCGGGGTGATGCGCGCGGCGATGGACCGCTACGACCTCGCCGTGCCCGACGCCCAGCTCGCCTGCGTGCCCGTCGACTCGCCTGAGGGCCGGGCCTACGTCGCGGCGATGGAGGCCGCGGCCAACTACGCCCGCGCCAACCGCCAGCTCATCGCCGAGGCCGTCCGCGACGCCTGCGGGGCCACCCTCGGCAGCCGCGAGGCGGTGATGGTCTACGACGTCAACCACAACATGGCCAAGCGCGAGCGCCATGTCGTCGATGGCGCGGCCCGCGACCTCTGTGTGCACCGCAAGGGCGCGACGCTCGCGCTGCCCCCCGGGCATCCCGACCTCGCCGACGAGCTCGCCGCCGTCGGACAACCCGTCATCGTGCCCGGCTCGATGGGCACCGCGACGTGGGTGCTCGCCGGTGGTCGCGGCCGGGCGTTCGCCTCGACCTGTCACGGGGCGGGCCGGCTGCGCAGCCGCACGCAGGCGCGCAAGCGCATCGCCCCCGACGTCCTGGCCCGCGGCCTCGCCGCGCAGGGCGTCGAGGTGCGCGCGCGCAGCGCCTCGGGTCTGGCCGAGGAGGCGCCCGAGGTCTACAAGGACGTCGACGAGGTCGTCGCGGTCTGCGAGGCCGCGGGGCTCTCGCGCCGCGTGGCCCTGCTGCGTCCCCTCGGCGTCGTCAAGGGCTAGCCCTCGGCCCCGGCCGGGCTGCGTCGAGCCACGAGCCCGATGCTCCTACCGTGGGGTGGGCCGAGGCCAGCAGCGCGACGACGCAGGAGCCCAGCCCGTGAGGCCAGGGGCACGCAACGGCGCCCGGGGGCACCGCGCCCTCGTCCGCACCGCCGTGTCGGCGGCGGCCGGTGGGCTCGCCGGCGCCGCGGTCGCCTTCGCCGCTGGAGGGGAGATCGCCGCGGCGCTGCTGCCCGAGGCGACGGGATCGGCCAGCGGCATGGTCGCGGCCGCCGTCGCCGTGATCGCCGCCGCCCTCGGCAGCGTCGCCGGCGCGGCCGGGGCCGTGGCCGTGGCGCTGCGCGGGGTCAGCGGCAGGGGCACGACCGTCACGACGGTGCTCGTCGCCGGACCGCCGCTGTCGGTGCTCGGGGTGGCGGTCACCTTCGGGCTGCTCGACGGGCTCCTGCCCGTCATGCCCGACAGCCGGCACGCCGTCCTGCTCGCGGCGCTGCTCTTCCTGCCGTCCACCGCCCTGTTGGGCCGCTGGCTGGCCAGCCGCAGGCGTGAAGACGGCGCGCCCGAGCGCTGAGGGCACCGACCCGGGCGGTGCCGCGGCGGCCTGCGCCCGCGCGCGCCGCCTCCGGCAGCGGTGCCGTCGACCGGCCGAAGGCGCAGGCCCCCCTGGGTGCAGGCCCCCCTAGGTGAGGAACTCGAGGATCGACGCGGCGATGACGTCGGGCTGCTCGAGGGAGGCCCAGTGGCTGGCCGCCGGCACGACCTTGACCCGGGAGACGGGGATCTGGCGGTGGAGGTCCTCGGTCATCGCGATCGGGGTTGAGCGGTCGTGGTCGCCGACGAGCAGCAGCGTCGGCTGGCCGATGCGCTCCTTGTCGAGGTTGGGGGCCTTCGACAGCGCGCGGCAGGCCTTGGCGTACTGCTTGGGGTCGTTGCCGAGGAACATCGCCCGCAGCATCCCGGTGAGCTGCGGGAGCTTGGCGTGGGTGCGTGGCGCGAGCGCGCCGGGGACCCAGTCGTCGACGAGGGCGTCCATGCCGCCCTCCTCGACGGCCTCGGCACGCTTGGCGTAGGCCTCCTTGGCCGGCGGCTCGAAGTGGCTGATCCCACCGAGCAGCACGAGCTGGTCGACGGCCTCGGGCTGGGCCACGGCGACCTGCTGGGCGACGAGCGTGCCCATCGAGTGCCCGACGAGGGTGACCGCCGGCAGCTCGAGCGCGCTGATGAGCGCGGCGACGTCGTTGGCCCACGTCTTGATCGAGAACGCGCCCTTGCCGGTGTCGCTACGGCCGTGCCCGCGCAGGTCCAGGGCGACGACGTGGTGGTGCAGCCGCAGGACCTCGGTCACGCCGTGCCAGGTGTGGAGGTTGCCACCGAGCCCGTGCACGAGCACGACCGGGGGTCCCTCGCCGGTGGAGGTGTAGTGGTGGCGGACCCCGTTCAGCTCGATGAACATCCTCGCTCCCAATGTCGGTGACCCGCGCAGGCTAACCCACCGCGCGGGGCGTGCCCGCGCCAGCCACGCGCTACCCGTCCTCGTCGCCGTCGAGGTCGGCCCGCGGATCGCCGGGCAGCAGGACCTCGTCGTCGCCAGAGGCCGAGAGCTCGGATGCCGGCGGGTGCGCCCGCCCGGCGGGGTCGAGCAGCCCCGCCCCGCGAGGGCCCGTCGACGGTGGGGCGTCGGGCAGGCGGGCGACGAGGCGGTCGAGCAGCCGCTCGAGGGGCGGCCACCAGCGCCCCGCGTCGAGGCCGGCGAGGACGGCGGGATCGGGCCTGGCGTCGGTGGGCACGACGCGGTGCGGAGCGTGCTCATGCAGCGCGCCGAGGTACCAGTGCCGTCGGGTGGGCGGCCAGTCCTCGGGGGCGAGGACGAGGTAGTAGTCGGGCAGCTCGAGCGCGCCGGCCTGCGCGGCGCTGCGGGTCTCCTCGACGGCGACCTCGAGCTCGCCGCGGGCGGCCACGCCCGCGTACGTCCGCGTCCACGCCTCGGCGACGCGCCCGAGCGGATCGAAGGCGCTGACGGCGTAGGTGGCCTGCGTGCCGGCGATCGCCCGCAGCGTCGCCGCCCCGCGCGCGGCGAGGCCGACCCCGGCGGCCGCGTCGTCGACGAGGCGCACGTTGCGCGCCGAGGCGAGCCGCCGAGCGGTGTCGAGCGCGGCGTCGCCGTCGGGGCTGGCGGCGACGACGGCCACAACGGTGGTCTGGGCCCGCTGCATCAGTCCTGGAGGCCGAGGCCGTCGTCGGGGTCCATCTCGGCGAGCAGGACGCGGCAGCGCTCGGCCTCCTCGTCCTCGCCGATCGCCGCGGCGGCGCGCCACAGCGCGGCGACGCTGCGCAGCACGCCGTGGTTGGGCCCGTGGCTCGACGGCACCGGCCCCTGCCCGCCCCAGCCGGCCTTGCGCAGCCGGTCGAGGCCACGGTGGTAGCCGGTGCGGGCGAAGGCGTAGGCGGCGACGGGGTCGCCCGCGTCGAGCGCGTGCTCGGCAAGCCGCGCCCACGCCTCGAGGTGGGTGGGGGCAGCCGCGGCGGCGGCCCGCAGGGCCTCGGCCCGGCCGGCCGGGCTCTCGTCCATCGCTGCGGCGAGCCGCGCCGTCGCCTCGTCGGGCTCGGCGTCGAGATGGGTCGCGTCGGCGCCCTGCAGGGGCAGTCCTCTGGTCGTCATGGCCTCCAGTCTTGCCCGCTGGCCGATCGCGACACCCCCACGCTGACCCGACGTGGCCGGTGGCGGATCGCGGCGGTGCCGGCGCCGCCAGCCGCCAGTCGGCGTCGTGAGCGTGGCGAGCGCCGTCACCCGCCAGCCGGTTCCGCGAGCGCGGCGAGCGCCGCCGCAGGCGACCCCGGCCTAGCATGGCGGAACGGGCAGCGGCCATCGAGCGGCGAGGAGGTGCGGTCCCACGGTGCGTCCTCGAGGCCGTCGCGCCGCAAGGGCGCTGGCAGCCTTCGCCCTCGCCGCCGTCGTGCTCACCGGCTGCGGGAGTGGTGGGGCCAATCCCGCCAACCAGCCTCGCGACGGGCGCGCGGGCATCACCCTCTCCGGTACGATCGCCGACCGGCAGGTCAGCGTGCGCGATGGCGCGCCAGAGCTCGTGTTCGGTGCCTGCGACCCCGCGACGGGCACCGACGACGACGTCTGCGTCATCACGCAGACCGTCGTCGGCGACACCTTCGTCCTCGTCTTCGAGAACCCCGCGCTGCTCACCGACGGTGCGCTCCTCGACGTCGCCGGCTCGGACTGCCGGGGCGATCGCTGCGAGACGATCACCGGGCACGCCGTCGTTGACGTCCAGGTCGGTGAGGACCGGGTGCGTGCCCGCGGCGGCCAGGTCCTCGTCGAGGCGGTCGAGCCGCTCGTGCGCTACCGCGGCGAGGTGCGCCTCGAGTTGCCCGACGGCCGCGTCTCCGGTGACTTCGACGTCATCCCGCGCGACGACTGACCCGGAGCGGGGCCGGCCGGCATCGCGACCGGTCCGTGGCAGGCCCCAGCCCAGCCGACGTCGCGACCGGCCCGCGGCGGGGACCCGGCCGGTGCTGTGGCCGAGCGCGGCGACCCAGCGCGGCGACCCAGCGCGGCGGCCGTCCGATGCTGCGCGTGCCTCACTCGGTCGTGCCGAAGACCCCCCGGAGGCGGTCGAGGGCGCCGCGCCGCCCCGCGTCGCCACGCGACTGGCCACGATGCACCGGCCGGCGCGCGGGTCCCTCGTGCAGCGCCGGCAGCTCCGCACTCGGGCTCGCCGAGGCCTGCAGGATGAGCGGGTCGGCGCCGTCGTTGCGCAGCCCGTGGGTCACCCCGGCGGGCACGAGGAGGGCCTGCAGCGGCTCGAGCACCGCCTCGGCGTCGGGCGTGACGATCCACGCGCGCCCGCCGAGGACGGTGTAGACGACGTCGGCCTCGGCGAGCTCACGCGCGCCGACGTGCTGACCCGGGTCGAGGCAGACGACGTCGACGGCGAGGAGGTCGGTGGAGAACACCCGCCGGCTGGAGGCGCCCTGCGTCGCGAAGTCGACGTAGTCGCGCAGATCGGCGGCGATCGGCTCGCCCGGCTCCGGCCTCGCGGACATGCCCGACAGCGTAGCCGGCGAAGGCCACTAGACTCGCGCGTCCGAGAGCCCTGCCGTCGACGGCGGCGCCACGCTTCGACCCCGGAGGTCGCCATGCCCACGTTCGCGTTCCGCAAGCACTCGCCCGACGACGTCGACACCGCGGTCGTCGCGGTCTTCGCCGCCAAGGGCGACGACGCGCCGGCGCTCGGCGCGGACGCGGCGGCCCTCGGCAAGGCGCTCAAGGTCGACCTCGGCGAGGAGCTCGCCGCGCTGCGCTTCACCGGTGAGGCCAACCAGACCGCGCGCATCCCCACCCGCGGCAAGGCCAAGGCGCCCCTCGCGCTCGTCGTCGGCCTCGGCTCCGATCCCGACGTCCACGCGCTGCGCGCCGCCTCGGGCGCCGCGGCCAAGGCCGCCGCCAAGGACGCCGACCTCGCGATCACCGTGCCCGGTGACCTCCTCGCCGGCGAGCCCGGCGCCGCCGAGCGCACCGCCGCGGTCGTCGAGGGCGCGACCCTCGGCGCCTACGCCTACACCGCGTTCAAGTCCAAGGCGCCCGACGCGCCGAGCCTCGGCGAGGTCGCCCTCCTCGCCGGCGCCGGTCTCAAGGGCACGGAGGTCAAGGACGCGATCGCCCCCGCCGAGACGATCGCCCAGGCGGTCTGCCTCACCCGCGACCTCGTCAACACCCCGCCGCAGGACAAGCGCCCGCCGGCGCTGGCCGAGCGCCTCGCCGAGCGCGCGAAGGAGGCCGGCCTCAAGGTCAAGGTCCACGACGAGGACGACCTCGCCAAGCGCGGCTTCGGCGGCATCCTCGGCGTCGGGCAGGGCTCCTCGGCCCCGCCGCGCCTCGTCGAGCTGACCTACAGCAAGGGCCGTCCCGAGCACCACCTCGTCCTCGTCGGCAAGGGCATCACCTTCGACACCGGCGGGGTCAGCCTCAAGCCGTCCTCGGGGATGGCGACGATGAAGATGGACATGGCCGGGGCGGCCACGACGTTCGCCGCCGCGGTGGCCATCGCCGAGCTCGGGCTCAAGCTCAAGGTCACGACGCTGCTGCCGCTCGCCGAGAACATGCCCTCGGGCACGGCCCAGCGGGTCTCCGACGTCCTCACCCAGTACGGCGGCAAGACCGTGGAGGTCATGAACACCGACGCCGAGGGCCGACTCGTCCTCGCCGACGCCCTCGCTTACGCCGCCGAGCAGGAGCCCGACGCGATGATCGACGTCGCGACCCTCACCGGCGCGCAGATCGTCGCGCTCGGCTCGAAGATCGCCGGGCTCATGGGCTCCGACGACGACCTCCTCACCGCGCTCGAGGGCGCGGCGGAGCAGACCGGCGAGCTCGTGTGGCGGCTGCCGCTGCCCAAGGAGTACCGCGAGCACCTCGACAGCGAGGTCGCCGACCTCAAGAACATCGGCAAGGGCCGCGAGGCCGGCACGCTCGCCGCGGGGCTCTTCCTCAAGGAGTTCACCGCCGAGGTGCCCTGGGCCCACTTCGACATCGCCGGGCCGGCGTTCGAGGAGAACGGCAACGGGCCGCTGCAGGGCAAGGGCGGCACCGGCATGGGCGTGCGGACCCTCGTGGCCTACGCCTGCGACCTCGCCGACTAGCCCTGCGCGAAGGTCTCGCGGTCGACGACGACGCGGCGGTGGCGGCAGCGGGCGACCTCCTGCTCGCCGCCGTTGGCGACGGTGACGCTGAACTCCAGCCGCCGCCCGTGCACCCCGAGCAGCACCGCCTCGGCGACGACGTGCCCGCCGATCGGCGTCGGCGCGTTGTGGTCGACCTCGACCCACGAGCCGACGCTGGTCTGGCTCTCGTGGAGGCAGTCGTCGAGTGCGGCCACCGCCGCTTGCTCGCAGAGGGCGACGACCCGGGGGGTGCCGAGCACCGGGAGGTCACCGGAGCCGAGCGCGATCGCGGTGTCGGCCTCGGCGACGGTGAGCTCGACGCTCGCTCGGCGTCCTGGCACGCAGTCGTTGGGCTCTCGCATCGTGTCCTCGTCGCTCGCCAGCGCGGACCCGCGCTGGCAGGATGGCTCGTTGGTGGGCGGGCGTAGCCCGGCGTGTCGATCGACCCCGCGAGGACCCAGCATGAGCGACGACGAGGCGGCCTTCAAGCGCGAGCGGAGTGCGGCGTGAGCGACCCCCTCGGCGTCATGGCGGTCATCGCCGCCCAGGCCGCGGTCGGTGGGGCGGCGCTGACGTGGCTGCTCGGGCTGTGGGGCCAGGCGCGCCGCGGGTTCTTCCTGCTCATGGGCGTGACGGTCACCCTCGTGGCCTGGGGCGCCTACGCCGCAGCGCGCGCCGCCTTCGAGCCGGCCGAGGCCGTGGTCGCGTTCCTGCCCGGCGACCCGTCGCTGCTGCTGCTCGTCACCGCGCTGCTGGCGACGGTGTCGGTCGGCCTGCTTGTCGCCCGCGTCGACCGCGCGGGGCGTCGCGCGGGGGTGGCCTCGGCCCTCGTCGGCGTCGTCGCGCTCGTGCCGCTGGCCGCCGCGCGTGGCACCGCGGTGGCCGCCGGTGTCGCCGAGGTCGCCCTCGGCGCGGTCTTCCTCGGCGCGACCCTCTACGGGCTCGTGCTCGGGCACTGGTACCTCTTCGAGCGCGCGCTCGACAACCGCCACATGATCGATGCGGCCAAGGCCTACGCCCTCGGCTGCGCGGCCGCCGCCGGCTCGGCGGCGCTGTCGGCGACCAACCCCGCCCCCCCGCTCGGCGGCTTCTCGCCCTTCCTCGCCATCCCCGGCTTCTCGGTCTACCTCGCCTTCGGCCTCGTCGCCGTCTGCGCGCTCATCGCCGGCTTCACCTGGAAGCTCGCCACCGAGGGTGGCCGCTCGATCCAGGCGGCGACGGGCCTCATGTATCTCGCGCTCATCATGGCCTTCAGCGCCGAGGTCTCCTCGAAGGTCCGCTTCTTCGCCGGCGCCTGACACCGGGCCCGGCCGCCGGCTCTGTCCGGCCTCTCGTTCTCTCCGGCCACCGGCTCCGTCCGCCCGTCGGTCCCGTCTGGCCGTCGGCTCCGTCCGGCCGCCGGCTCTGTCTGGCCGTCAGCGGCCTCCGGGCCCGCAGCGGTGGCGGCGAGACGGCGGCACGCCTCGCGCCGATCGGCCGGCTCGTGAGGGGTCGTCGGCGGTCCTGGCGTCGGGGTGGTGAGGGTACGGCGCGCCCGGGGATGATCGGTCTGCTCGTGAGGGGTCGTCGGCGCTTCTGGCGTCGGGGTGGTGGTGGTACGGCTCGCCCGGCGGCGCCGTCGCCTCACCAGGAGCCGGCGCGGCGCGCGAGTGAAGCGCGGTGGTGTGGCGACGGCGCAGTCGAGCGCGCCGAAGCTGCACCACGTCGCCTTGCGGCCGGGATGGGCGGGCGCGCCGCGGCGAGGTGGTGAGCCTCCAGCGCGACAGAGCCCGCCGTTTCTCGCCCACCGGCCGCAGCAGGCCCGCCGCGCCTCCTGCGCGGCGCTACGCCGCGCCGAACGCGAACCACCTTCGCGCCGAATCCTCACCACCCTCGTGCCCTGCGCGCCGAACCCTCGCCGCCTGCGCGCCGAACCCGAACCACCTGCGCGCCGAACCCTCGCCACCTGCGCGCCGAACCCGAACGACCTGTGCGCCGAACGCTCACCACCCTTTCGGCCCGCGCGCCGAAGGCTCACCACCCTCGTGCCGCGCGCAACGAATCGGCACCACCCCCCGGGTCGGGCGCCCGGCGTGCTGCGCGAGCCGGTCGGGCGGTAGCGTGCGGACGGCAGCACCGACCGCGACCCACGGAGGCGTGCCCTTGACCGGCACCTCGCTGCGGCCGCCCGGCCGCCACGTCGTCCTCGCGAGCACCGACGCCGAGCCGTTCGCCTCGCTGCGCAGCCGCCCGCTGCCGCGCGAGGAGCGCCGCAAGATCGGCAAGCGCCTGCGCAAGGACGTGCCGCGCTCGGCCCTCGGGCACTGGGAGCCACCGGCTGGCCGCGCCGACCCGCTCGAGCTCATCGCGAGCAGCCACGAGGGGCGGATCGACTGGCTCGTGCCGGTGCGCTACGGGCGCATGGCCGCCTCGCCGTACGGCTTCCTGCGGGGCACGGCCATCGTCATGGCCGAGGACTTCGCCCATCTGCCGTCGACGAACATCCAGCCGGTGATCTGCGGGGATGCCCACGTGGGCAACATCGGCTTCTACGCCTCGCCCGAGCGCACCCTCGTCCTCGACCTCAACGACTTCGACGAGGCCCACCCGGGCAGCTGGGAGTGGGACCTGCGTCGGCTCGCGACGAGCGTGTGGGTCGCCGGTCGGGAGAACGGCGCGAGCGAGGAGGAGTGCGAGGCCGCCGCCCGGGCCTGCTCCGCGGCCTACCGGGCGCACATGCGTGAGCTCTACGACCAGCCGCTCTTCCTCCGCTCGTTCGAGGAGCTCGACCTCGAGCGCCTCAAGGACACCGCCTCGGAGAAGTCGCTGACCAAGCAGATCAAGCGCTCGGCCAAGCGCGCGAAGCGGCGGACCTCCGACCGGGCGCTGCCGCGCTTCACCGAGGTCCTCGACGGCGAGCGCCGCATCGTCGAGGAGCCGCCGCTCATCACCCGTCCGAGCGACCTCGAGTTCGAGGACGTCGCCGCCGGCCTCGACGACTACCTCGCCACGCTCGAGTCGCATTGGCAGCGCGTCCTCGGCGGGTACACCCTCGTCGACATCGTCCACAAGGTCGTCGGCGTCGGCAGCGTGGGCCTGCGCGCCTACATCGCCCTGCTCGAGGGCTCGGGGCCCGACGACGTGATCTTCCTGCAGCTCAAGCAGGCCCGACGCTCGGTCCTCGCCCGCCACGTCCACGGCGAGTCGGCCTGGCACGCCCACCAGGGCCAGCGCGTCGTCGAGTACCAGCAGGCGCTGCAGACCGTCAGCGACCCGCTGCTCGGGTGGACGACGGTGCGCGGACATCAGTACTACGTGCGGCAGTTCCGCAACATGAAGGGCACGATCCCCCTCGACGCGATCGACGCCGACGCGCTGACCGACTACGCCGGCATCTGTGGGCAACTGCTCGCCAAGGGCCACGCGCGCACGAGCGGGGCCTCGCTCATCGTCGGCTACCTCGGTAAGTCCGAGAAGTTCGACGGGCACCTCGCCCGCTTCGCCCGGGCCTACGCCGACCAGACCGAGGCCGACCACGCCGCGCTCGTCGCGGCGGTGCGCCGCGGGGACGTGCCCGCCGAGCACGGCGTCTGACGCGGGCTCGCTGGCCGCAGACTCCCTGCCGGGCCCGCCGCTCGAGGGTTGCGCGGGGCCCGGTCGCCAGCGTCGGGCTCGCGCGAACGCGTCGGGTCGGGCTCGCGCGACAGCGCGGCAGTCCGGTCGGCCTTGAAGGCCGTGACCTTTGGCCCTGCGCTTCACGTTCTCATCCTTTCTACGTTTTGTCTCCGAGTCCAAGTTGGGCGTCGGGCTCTTGGGAGAAGGGGGTAGGGCATGGGCACGCTTACCGGCAAGGTCGCGCTCATCACTGGCGCGAGCTCAGGCATCGGCAGGGCCACTGCGCTCGGTGCCGCCCGGGAGGGCGCAAGCATCGTCGTCGCGGACATGAACGCCGAGGGGGGCCACGAGACCGTCAACCTCGTCAAGGAGGCGGGCGCGGAGGCCCTGTTCGTCCAGACCAACGTCACCGACGCCGCCAGCGTCGATGCGCTCATGAGCGAGACACTCGCCCGTTTCGGGACCCTTGACCTCGCCTTCAACAACGCCGGCATCGCCGGCGCCCTCGGCGAGACCCACGCCTACGACAAGGACGCCTGGGACACCGTCATCGCGGTGAACCTCACCGGGGTGTTCATCTGCCTCAAGGCCGAGCTCGCCGTGATGCGGGAGCGCGGCTCCGGGGCGGTGGTCAACACCGCCTCGATCCTCGGTCTCGTCGGCTTCGCCAACACCCCCGCCTACACCGCGGCCAAGCACGGCGTCGTCGGGCTCACCCAGGTGGCGGCGCTCGAGAACGCCGGCCACGGGATCCGGGTCAACGCCGTGTGCCCGGGCTTCATCGAGACGCCGATGGTCATGGACGGCGCCCTCAAGGCTCGCGAGAACCCCGAGGTGATCGAGCAGATCGAGAGCTCGACGCCCGCTGGGCGCCTCGGCCAGCCCGAGGAGATCGCCGAGGCGGTCCTCTGGCTGTGGTCCGATCGTGCCTCGTACATGAACGGCCACGCGCTCGCCGTCGACGGCGCGTACACCGCGCAGTAGCCCCCAGACAGCATCGGAAGGCGGCCGGCGGGCCCACCCGCCGGCCGCCTGCTGCGCTGCTCCCTGGCCAGCCGAGGCGCCACGGCGCTACCGTGCCGCCCGGCGGCAACCGCTGGCGGGGGACTGCCGAGCGGGTACTGTCGTCGCGCGGTCGGCGGGGGCGCTTGGCCGCCGACCGGGAGCGACGCTCGCGGGTCTGGCAAGGGGAGCAGAGACGGTGACCGACGGTTGGCGCTGCCCCGCCTGCGGGCACCCCTGCCCGTGGCCGCCGCATGGGCGTTGCGAGGCCTGTGGCGTGCGCCTCGAGGGCCCAGAGGTCGACGAGATCGTCGCGCTCGACCGCGAGGTCGGCCGCGCGCAGTCACGGCGGGCCGTGCTCGTCGACGGGTTGCGTCAGGAGGCCGGGGGGCCGGCGGTGGGACCGTCGTTGGGGCCGTCGCCCGAGGCTGGAGGGTCGCCGCCGGCGCCACCCCCCGAGGCTGCGGGGCCGCCGCCGGTGCCCGCGCCGACAGCGCCGCATCAGTGGCCGCCGCCTGCCCCCGGGACGGGCTGGCCGCCGGCGGTGCCCGTGCCGGCGACCGGATCGCCGGCACCCAACCGCGGGCTGACGGGCCGGTCGGCGCAGACATTGCTCGCGATCGCCGGGGTGGCGCTGCTCGCCGTCGGCGCGCTCGTCTTCACCGCGGTGGCCTGGGCGCGGCTGACCCCCGCCGGGCAGGCCCTCGTCCTGCTCGGCGCGACCGTCCTCGCCGCGGTACTCGCCCCGGTGCTCGTGCGGCGCGGGCTGCGCACGACCGGTGAGTCGATCGCCGCGCTCGCGGGTCTGCTCGGGGCGGTGACCCTCCTCGGAGCCCGCACGCAGGGCGCGTTCGGCGCCGATGCGCCCCCAGCGCTCGTCTACGTCGCGGTGTCGGCGGCGTTGCTCGCCGTCGTGCTTGTCGGGCTCGGTTACGCCGTCGGCACCCGCGGGGGCGAGGCGGTCGCGCTGCCTTCCGGCCTGCTCGCCGCGCTCGTCGGGCCCGCCGCGGTCATCGACGAGACCGTCCTCACCGTCGAGGCCTACCCGCTCGGACTCGCGCTCGCGGCGGTGCTGCTCTGGCCGCTGCGTGGTGCGCTGCGCAGCCGCAGCGCCGCGGCGGTGAGCGCTCCCGCCGTCGCGGTCCTGCTCGCCGTCGCCTGGCTCGGCGCGGTGGTCGTGGCGGTCGGCGTCGGCGTCGACGGGGCGCTGGCCGAGCTTGCCTGGCCGCTGGCGGCCGGCGCGGTCCTCGCCGTCGCGCTGGCCTCTCGCTCCCACGTCGTCGCCCATGGCGCCGCGGGCGTCGCGGTGGCCACGCTGCTCGTCGTCAGCGGGGCGGTCGTCGCCGACGACCTCGCCGCGCGGGTTGGCGGCACCGCCGCCGAGCCGCCCTGGGTGCTCACCGGTGCGGTGGCCGGCGCGTTGGTCGCGGCGATCATCGCCGCGGCGGTCGCGGCGTGGGTGCCCTCGCGCGGTCGCGGGGTGGCCTGGGGCAGCGCCGGGGTGGCCGGCCTCGTGGCCTTGAGCGTCCTCGGGTGGTTCCTCGAGGCGCTGCAGGGCGACGTCGTCCGGCTCGTCGACGAGGCGTGGCGGCCCTGGCACGGCGAGGCCGATGACGCCGCCGTCGCCGTCCTCGCCGCCGCCGCGGGGTCAAGCGTCGCTGCGGCGGTGCTCGCCGGGGTGCTCGGGGGACGGCGTCGCGGGCTCCTCGCCCTGCTCGTTGGCGCTGCGGTGAGCGCGGTCGGCGCCGTGGCGATGCTCGGCGGCGGCTGGCTCGGGCAGGTCGTCGTCGCGGCGGTCGTGCTCGCGGCCGCGGCCGCCGCGCAGGTGCGGCGGCCCACGCTGGCGGGCGAGATCGCCGCCGGTGGCGGGGCCGTGTGGCTGGTCGTCTGGTCGCTCGGCCAGCGCTGGGTGACCGTCGCCGCCCTCGCCGCGGTCACGCTGCTCGCGGGTCTGCTCGCCTCCACGCTGACCCGTCGCGCAGGCGAGGCGGCCGAGCCTGCCCTCGTCGAGGCGCTGGCGGCAGGGGCCCGCCGCGCGGTCGTCGCTGCCGCCGTCGCGGGGCTGCTCGCGCTGCCGGTGGCCGCGCGCGCGGCGACCGTTGTCCCCGGGCTCGTCGTCGTGCTCGCCGCCGCGGTCGGCGCGGTCGCCCTCGCCGCGGCCGCCGGCGGGCTGCGCGAGCACCTCGTGCTGGCGGCCAGCGCCGTGCCGGTGGCCGTGGCCGGGGCGGTCACGCTCGCGAGCGCGGCGGTGGCCAGCCCGAGTCCGCTGAGCTTCGTCATCGTCGGCTTCCTCGCCTCCGCCGGGGCGCTTGTCGCAGGCCTGCTGTCGACGCTGGCCTGGCCACTGCAGGCCGCGGTCTGGCTGGCTGCGGTCGCGACCGGCGTGCTGCTCGCCGACGCCGGCGTCGACGTCGTCGAGGCCTACGTCGTGGTGCCGGTCGCCGGCCTCGGCGCCTACGGCGCGTGGCGGCTGCGCGTCGACCGCGCGCTCGGCAGCGCGCGGG
>JAWOAS010000218.1:0-8725 GCA_046498405.1 Egibacteraceae bacterium | reverse complement strand
ACATGGACGAGGTCGCGCAGGCCGTCGAGCACGCGGCGGCGGTGCGAGGCCGGGTCGGCGAGCTCGGACTCGAGGGTGTCGAGGTCGAACTTCTGGCGGTTGATGCTGCGCAGCCGCCCGGTGCGCTCGACGCCCTCGATCCAATTGTGGCTGCCGAGCACCGCCTGGATGTAGAGCAGCGGCACGCCCTGCAGGGCGAGCAGGATCGCGTGCGCGGCGAGGAAGCGGCGGATGCGGCGCTCGCTTGGCTCGTTGACGTGCAACGGGTTGAGCGCATCGAAGAAGACGGTGTTGAGCTCATAGGGGCTCATCGTCCCGTCGGGCTGGGCCCGGTAGCTCACCCCGCCGCCGTGGCCCTTGGCGAGCTCGCAGAGGTGCTCGATCTCCCCGGGGGTCAGCAGCCCCTCGGCGGGGCGCAGCCCGATGCCGTCGTGGGAGCCGAGGAAGTTGAGGAACGAGGTCTGCTCCGAGGGCGTCTCGAGGGTGGCGATCCACTCGGCGAGGGGGCTGGCGTCGGCGAGCTGGAACGCCGAGAGCGTCAGCGGCGGCAGCGGGAACTGGTAGACGAGGTGCGCCTCGTCGTAGCCGTCGCCGAAGTAGCTCACGTTCTCGCTCTGGGGCACGTTCGTCTCGGTGACGAGCAACGTGCCCGGCGCGACGGCGTCGAGCATCGTGCGCCAGAGCTTGATGACCTCGTGGGTCTCGGGCAGGTGCACGCACGAGGTGCCGAGGCGCTTCCAGAGGAAGGCGATGGCGTCGAGGCGCAGCAGCCGCGCGCCGTGCTCGACGTAGAGCAGGAGGACCTCGCAGACCGCGAGGAGGACCTCGGGGTTGGCGTAGTTGAGGTCGACCTGGTCGGCGCTGAAGGTCGTCCAGACGTACTCGAGCCCGCGGGCGGTCTCCACGGGGGTGAGAAGCGGGGAGGTGCGCGGCCGGGTCACCGAGGAGGTGTCGGTGTCGGAGGGCAGCGAGATGAAGAAGTCGCGGAAGGCCGGCTCGTCGCGCGCCCACTTGCGGAACCACCGTCCGCTCTGGGAGGTGTGGTTGACCACGGCGTCGAGCATGAGGTCGAGGTCGCGCCCGAGGCGCAGGACGTCGCGCCACGTCCCGAGCGCGGGGTCGACCTCGAGGTAGTCGGCGACCGCGAAGCCGTCGTCGGAGGTCGAGGGGTAGTGCGGCAGGAGGTGCACGCCGCTGACGAGGTCCTGGAGGTGGTCGCTCAAGAACCCGTGGAGGGTCTCGAGGGGCCGACGGTCGGGCTCACGGACCTGGTCACCGTAGGTGATGAGCAGCACGTCGCTCTCGTCGACGCCCTGGCGGCGGGGCACCGGTCGCAACCGCTCGGCGTAGCGCTCACAGAGCTCGACGAGGCGCGGGTGGACCTCGGCGGCGACCGCGTCGCCGTAGATCCGCTCGAGGTGGCCCCGCAGGCGCTCGGTCGTCGCCTCGTCGACGGCCGACGTCGCCGTGCCCGTGCTCATCACGTCTGGCTCCAAGCTCCTCGCATGCGTCGCGCCCGACCTGGCGCGGCACGGGGTCCCGCGCGGGCCCGCCCGTGTCGCAGCGGGCGCCGGCCCGCACCGCGAGCCTACCGCCACCCTCGGGTGGCCGGGTAGGCTGTCGGCCACCCTGCCGCGGTGACCGCGGCCCGCCCGATCGGCGAGAAGGACGGCGAGATGACCGAGCACGCACGCATCGAGTTCGACGGCCAGACGTTCGACGCCCCGGTGCTGACCGGCAGCGAGGGAGAGCAGGCGCTCGACATCTCGAAGCTGCGGGCCGAGACCGGCCTCATCACCTACGACCCCGGCTACGGCAACACCGGGTCAGTCAAGAGCGACATCACCTTCATCGACGGGGTCAAGCCGATCCTGCGCCACCGCGGCTACGAGATCGACGACCTCGTCGAGCGCTCGAGCTTCGTCGAGACCTCCTACCTCCTCATCTACGGCGAGCTGCCGACCGCCCGCGAGCTCGAGGAGTTCAAGGAGCGCATCACCCGCCACACGCTGCTACGCGAGGACATGCGCTCGTTCTTCGACGCCTTCCCCCACGCCGCCCACCCGATGGCGGTGCTGCAGGCCGGCACGACGGCGCTGTCGACCTTCTACCAGGACGCCCTCGACCCCGGCGACCCCGAGCACGTCGAGCTGTCGACGGTGCGCCTGCTCGCCAAGCTGCCGACGATCGCGGCGTTCGCCTACAAGCACGCGATCGGGCAGCCGTTCATGTACCCGCGCAACGACCTCGCCTACGTCGAGAACTTCCTGCAGATGCTCTTCGCCGTGCCGAGCGAGGCCTACGAGGTCGACCACGACGTCGCCCACGCCCTCGACCTCCTGCTCATCCTCCACGCCGACCACGAGCAGAACTGCTCGGCGTCGACGGTACGCCTCGTCGGCTCGAGCCAGGCCAACCTCTTCGCCTCGGTCTCGGCGGGCATCGGCGCGCTGTGGGGGCCGCTGCACGGCGGGGCCAACCAGCGCGTCGTCGAGATGCTCGAGCAGATCCGCGACGCCGACGAGTCGACGGAGTCCTTCATCGCCCGGGCCAAGGACAGGGACGACCCGTTCCGGCTCATGGGCTTCGGCCACCGCGTCTACAAGAACTACGACCCGCGGGCCCGCCTCATCAAGTCCACCGCCGACCGCGTCGTCGCCAAGCTCGTCGGCGACGACCCGCTCTTCGAGATCGCCTCGCAGCTCGAGGAGGCCGCGCTGTCCGACGAGTACTTCATGGAGCGCAAGCTCTACCCCAACGTCGACTTCTACTCCGGGCTCATCTACCGGGCGATGGGCATCCCCGTGCCGATGTTCCCCGTGCTCTTCGCCCTGGGCCGCCTGCCCGGCTGGATCGCCCAGTGGCGCGAGATGGTCGCCGACCCCGACACGCGCATCGGCCGGCCCCGGCAGGTCTACACCGGCAAGAACCGGCGGTACTACGTCGGCGCCGACCACCGTCGTTGAGGCCGGCCGCCCCGGCCCTCAGCCGGTGACGTCGCGCAGCGCCCGCACCGCCACGGCGAGGCCGACGAGCTCGTCCTCGGCCTCGCCGAGGGCGGCCAGCAGCCCGTCGACGCGCTCGAGTCCCACCGCGTGACGGTCGAGCCACGCCTGCATCGCCGTCACCGGGTCCGCGCCGCCCGCCTCCCGCAGCGCTGAGGCCACCGCGCCCCGCCGCGCGCGCCGCAGCTCCTCGGCCAGGCCCTCGCGCTGCCAGCGGCTCCAGCGCCCCGAGACCGCCGTGGCGTCGAGCAGGGTGTCGAGCCGGTCGACCGGCAGGGCGCTGCTGGCCGCGGCGAAGGCCGAGGCGATCGCCCCGGGCGAGGCCCGGCGCCGGCGTGAGAGCGCCGCGACGTCGGGCAGGATCTCGAGGGCGTGCAGCGCCGCGACGTCCTCGGCCAGGGCGCGCGGCACCCCGGCGTCGACCCAGCGGCGCACGAGGCCGGTGCGCCGGCGCACGTCGACGTCACCGTGGGTCGCGGCGACCTCGTCGGCGGCGGGGCGGTCCGCGGCGATCGCCTCGCCGAGGTCGCCGAGGCCCTGGCGCAGGTAGGCCCGGGCGCAGGCGTCGACGACCGCGCGGACCTCGGCGTCGAGCTCGAGGGCCGCGGCGGCGTCGACCCCGCTGCCGAGCTCGGCGATGGCGTCCCAGCGGCGCCCGGCGTCGATGACCGCGCGGGCGACCCGGTAGGCCGCCGCGGCCTCGGCGGGGCCGACGGCGAGCTCGTCGGTGAGGCGGCGCGCCCAGGTGATCCCCATGTCGTCGACGACCGCGCCGGCGAGCCGCGTGGCCACGAGCTCGCGGCGCAGCCGGTGCCCGCGGGCGAGGTCGCCGTAGCGCTCGGCCACGAAGGACGGGAAGTACCCGAGCAGCAGCCCGTCGGTCTCGGGGTCGTCGGGCAGCGGGCTCGCGAGCACCGCGTCGCGCAGGTCGAGCTTGGCGTAGGCGAGCAGCTGGGCGAGCTCGGGCCGGGTCAGCCCCGCGCCAGCGGCCCCGCGGCGGGCGAGCTCGGCGCTCGAGGGCAGGGCCTCGACCTCCCGGTCGAGGCGGCCGTGCTCCTCGAGCTCGGCCATGAGGCCCTCGTAGCCCTCGAGGCCGCCGGGGCTGCGGGCGAGCTCGCGCGACAGCGCCCGCGTCTGGCGGTCGCAGTCGTCGAGGACCCGCGCGGCGACCTCCCCTTCGGCGCCGAGCAGCACCGCGTCGCGGTCGTCCTCGGCCAGGCGCCCCTCGGCGATCGCGGCGACGAGGAGGATCTTGAGGTTGACCTCGAGGTCGCTGGTGGCCACGCCCGCGGCGTTGTCGATCGCGTCGGTGTTGCAGCGCCCGCCACGGCGGCTGTAGGCGATGCGCGCCCGCTGGGTCAGCGCGAGGTTGGCGCCCTCGCCGACCACCCGCGCCGAGAGTCGCCCGGCGTCGATCCGCACCGCGTCGTTGGCCCGGTCGGCGACCTCGGCGTGGGTCTCCTCAGCGGCCTTGACGTAGGTGCCGATTCCCCCGGCGAAGAGCAGGTCGACCTGCGCGGCGAGCACCGCGCGGATGACCTCGGGGGGGCTCAGCGCCTCGGCGTCGACCCGCAGCAGCGCGCGCACCTGCTCGCTCAAGGCGATGGTCTTGCTCTCCCGCGAGTACACCCCGCCCCCGGGTGACAGCGCGGCACGGTCGTAGTCCTGCCAGGACGAGCCCGGCAGGCCGGCGAGGCGCTGGCGCTCGGCGTAGGCGATCTCGGGGTCGGGGTCGGGGTCGAGGAAGACGTCGCGGTGGTCGAACGCGGCGACGAGGCGCAGCGCCCGGCTCTGCAGCAGCGCGTTGCCGAAGACGTCGCCGGACATGTCGCCGACGCCGACGACGCTGACGGGCTCGCGGTCGACGTCGATCCCCAGCTCGGCGAAGTGGCGGCGCACCGCCACCCACGCGCCGCGCGCGGTGATCCCCATGCCATTGTGGTCGAAGCCGTGCGAGCCACCGGAGGCGAAGGCGTCACCGAGCCAGAAGCCGCGCCGGGCGGCGATGGCGTTGGCGGCGTCGCTGAAGCGGCCGGTGCCACGGTCGGGCGCGACGACGAGGTAGGGGTCGGGTCCGTCGGCGGGACGCACCCCGGGGGGGCTGACGACCTCACCGCCCTCGACGTCGTCGGTGACGTCGAGCAGGGCGCCGATGAAGGCCTCGTAGGCCCCCCGGACCTCCTCGGGGCCGGCGGTGCCGGCGCCCTTGAGGACGAACCCACCCTTCGCGCCCACCGGCACGATGAGGGCGTTCTTCGTCATCTGCGCCTTCATGAGCCCGAGCACCTCGGCGCGGACGTCCTCGCGGCGGTCGGAGTGACGCAGCCCGCCGCGGGCCACGGGTCCGCCGCGCAGGTGCACGCCCTCGAAGGCCGGCGCGTAGACGAAGGCCTCGACGTGGGGCACCGGCTTGCCGACCTCGGGCACGCCGGCGCTGTCGACCTTGAGGGACAGGGCGGCCGGGGCCGGGTCGACGTAGCGGTTCGTCCGCAGCGTCGCGTCGACGAGGCCGAGGTAGCCGCGCAGGATGCGGTCCTGGTCGAGGCGGGTCACCGCGGCCAGTCGCGCCTCGACGGCCTCGCGGGCCGCCGCGACGTCAGCGTCAGGGCGGTCGGGGTCGAGGCGGGCGTCGAAGAGCCTGACGAGCGCCTCGGCCACCGGCGCGTGCTCGGCGAGCGCGGCGTTCTGGTAGGACTCGGAGAAGCCGGTGCCGACCTGACGTCGGTAGCGCCGCAGCGCGCGCAGCAGCGTGACGTCGCGCCAGTCGAGGTCGGTGAGCAGGACGAGGCGGTTGAGGTCGTCGCCCTCGGCCTCGCCGGCGAGTACCGCGAGCGCGGTCGCCGCAGCGTCGGCGCCTCGGGAGGCGAGCTCGGCGGCCGGTGGCATCCCCGCCCCGAGCCGCAAGAGGACGTCGTGGACCGTGCCGATGCCCTCGACGGCGTGGGGACGCTCGTCGACGACGACGAGCCCGAGGCTCTCGAGGACGGGGACGAGCTGGGAGAGCTCGACGCCGCCGCCGCGGACGTAGAGCTTCGCGCGCAGGCCCTGCTCGGCGGCGGGCAGCAGGCGCATGCGCCGCGCCTCGCCGCGGTCGACGAGCGCCGAGAGCTCTCGGAGGTCGGCGACGGCCTCGGCGGGGCCGACGAGGTCGCGGTAGCCCGGGCCGAGGCGCGGCAGCCACTCCCGGGCGAGGTCGGCGCCGCGGGCGCGCCCGTGGGTCTGGGCCAGGGCCGCCCCGACACGGTCGTCCCAGGTCCGCGCGAGGCCGACGAGCTCGGCGCGCAGCTCGTCGATGCGGGGCGAGGCCAGGCGCCCACCCGGAGTGGGATGGGCGATGAAGTGCAGCAGCACCGCCTCGCCCGAGGTCATCGACAGGTGGTAGTCGACGTCGTGGGCGGCCAGGCGCCGGCGCAGGTGCTCCTGCATGCGCTCGCGCACCTCGGGGTCGAAGCGCTCCTTGGCGAGGTGGACGAGCACGACGACCTCGCGCTCGGGCTCGGCGGCGAGGTAGCGCACCGCAGTGGCGACGCGCTCCTCCTCGGCGAGCAGCGGCACGAGCGCCGCCCGCACCCCCTCGGGCTCGGCGGCGAGCTGCTCGTGCAGCGGCAGGGAGCTGAAGAGCTCGTTGAGCAGCCGCGCGTCGTGGCTGCCCTCGACGAGGTCCTCGGCGGCGAGGATCTGCTCGAAGTGGCGACGGGCCACGGGGACGTCCTCGACCGACTCGGCGAGCGCCTCGGGCGAGAACAGGCCGATGACGCGGCGCTCGATACCCTCGGGGCTCGTCGCGAAGCGCAGCTCGATCATGCGCTCGGCGCGGTGCACGACGCTCGGGCGGGCGCTGCGCCCGACCCGCAGCAGCGCGTCGCCCCGGCGGGGCGCGATGAGGGTGTCGACCGGACCGCGGGCGAGCAGCCCGTGGCCGCTGCCCTCCACGAGGGTGCCGTCGGGGCGGACGTCGCCGACGGCGAGGATGATGAGCCGGTCGGCGAGCAGCCAGTCGACGAGGCGGGCGAGCTCCCATGGCGACTGGCGGTAGCCGTCGGTGAGCAGCTCGCGGTAGGAGGCGGCGAGCTCGATGAGGCGGGTGCGCATCTCGGCGAGGTCGGCGTCGACCCGGCGGGCGCTGTCGAGGCCGTCGACGAGCTCGGCCTTCAGCGCCTCGACCGCGGCGTCGGACAGGCGCAGCGGCAGCTCGACGTGGATCCACGACTCGCGGGGCAGGTCCGCGCGCGCCGGGGCGACCGCGGTGAGCACACCGTCGGCGTCACGCTCGACACCGAGGACGGGGTGGAGGAGGGCGTCGACGTCGTAGCGACGACGCTGCAGCGTCGAGGCCACCGTCGACAGCAGGAAGGGGACGTCGTCGACGACGGTGTCGACCGTCGTGCCCGCCTCGCCGCGACGCACCTCGACGTTGAGCTCGCCAGGACAGCGGCGGTGGAGGAGCGCCGCGCCCCGGGCGACGAGCTCGGCCACGGCCTCAGGGGTGCGCTCATCGGCGGGCATGCGCCGGGCGACCGCGCGCGCGAGGCCCCCGCCGATCGCGGGGTCGACGTCGCCGACGAGCGCGGCGACCGCTTCGAGCAGGCGCTCGGCCGCGCCGTCGTGCGCCGTCGCCGCCCCGTCGTCGCCGTGGCCGCCGGCGCGGCGCTCGGGCATCGCCGCCGCCCGTTACCGGCGGCGTCCGCGCCGACGCACGAGGGTGCGCAGCAGGAGGATGAGCGCGATGAGGACCGCCTGGGCGCCGAGCAGCAGCCGGTTGACGTCGACGGCGGGCTCCCAGGACACCGAGCCCTGCCGCAGGACGTAGACCCCGGCCGGCTCGGCGTGCAGCCCGAAGCCCGCGCCGGTGCCCTCGCCCACCGCCTCGGGCCCGACCCCGCCGCCGCCGCCACCACCGCCGGAAACCTTGGCCACGGGGATGACGGTGACGCCGTCGCGCTCGTAGGGCTCCCCGAAGACCCGGCGGACGGTCATGGCGTCCTGCGCCCCCGAGAGCACGCTCGCGATGTCCATGCCGACCCTCTCCCTCTCGCTCTGCCGTGGGCACGTGCGGCGCAGGCGCGGCTGCGGCCAGCCCCGTCCGGAAGCCCGGTGGGCCTGCCGCGGCCTGTCGGCCGCCCTCACCGGCGCCTGCCGGCGCGCCAGTGGCACCGTAGCGCATACTGTGCGACGGCAGGAACGGTCCGGCGCAGGAGGTCAGCGTTGAAGATCCTCGTGGGTTTCCTCACCACTCCGGAGGGGCGTGCCGCCCTCGAGCGGGCGGCCGCCGAGGCTCGCCACCACGGCGGCACGCTCGTCCTCGTCCACTCGATGCGCGGTGGCGCCCGCGACGAGGACGAGGAGGCGCTCGCCTACGCCGACGCCCTCGAGGAGGCCGAGTCCCGTCTGCGCGCCGAGGGCCTCGACGTCGAGGTGCGCCGCCTCGTCCGCGGCCAGACGCCCTCCGAGGACCTCCTCGACGTCGCCAAGGAGGACGACGTCGACCTCATCGTCATCGGGCTGCGCCGCCGCAGCCCCGTCGGCAAGCTCGTCCTCGGCTCCAACGCCCAGGACATCCTCCTGCGCGCCGACTGCGCCGTCCTCGCCGTCAAGGCCCATCCCCACGAAGCCTGAGGAGCCCACCCGTTGAGCGACGCGCTCCCCGGCCGCAAGCGCATCGCGCTCGTGGCCCACGACTCGAAGAAGCTCGCCCTCGCCGAGTGGGCGGACTTCAACCG
>JAWOAS010000103.1:0-7061 GCA_046498405.1 Egibacteraceae bacterium | reverse complement strand
GAGATCGCTGAGCGAAACGGCCGGACACTGCTCGTCCACACCGCCGAAGAGCCTCCCAAGGAAGAGACACAGGCGACGCGTCCCAAGATCGTCGTGGCCAACTTCGAAGGTTCAGACTATGGCAATTGGCAGGCCAAGGGCGAGGCCTTCGGCAAGGGGCCCGCGCACGGCACGCTGCCGAACCAACAGTCCGTCAGCGGCTTTCTCGGCGGTGGACTGGTCAACACCTACCTCGGCGGTGACGGCCCGCAGGGCACGCTGACAAGCCCGCCTCTGACGATTGAGCGCAAGTACATCAACTTCCTGATCGGCGGAGGCAGCCACGCCGACGAGACGTGCATCAACTTGATCGTCGATGGGCAGGTCGTACGCACCGCCACGGGCAAGGACAACGAAAAGCTCGAATGGCACTTCTGGAACGTCGAGGACCTCCAGGGCAAGACCGCCCGCATCGAGATCGTCGACCGCCATTCCGGCGGGTGGGGACACATCAATATCGATCAGATCGAGATGGCCGACGAAGCGTACGATGCCGACATGGGCCCGTTCGACAAGCTGCCCGACTACGGATCGCTCGTTCTGGCGTTTGACGGACCGGCGGGCGGTTCGGCGGATGCTTCAACCGTCACGACAAAGATGGTTGAACTGGCCCCGGGGCAGACGAAGACGTTCACGTTCGTCTTGGCGTGGTTCTTCCCGAACCATCAAAACGGTCGTGAATACGCCAATCGCTTCGACAGTGCCTCCGAGGTGGCCCATTACGTTCTCGACAACCACGAGCGGCTCAGCGGACAGACGAGGCTCTGGCACCAAACGTTCTACGAGGACAGCACACTGCCCCGCTGGCTGCTGTTCCGGCTCCATTCGACGGTCGCCAATCTTGCGACCGGAACGTGCCAGTGGTGGAAGAACGGACGGTTCTGGGCGTGGGAGGGCGTCGGCTGCTGCGCCGGGGTCACGCCGTCGTCGTCGAGGTCGGCGACGTGGGCGGCGTCGCGGACGATCCCACGCGTGGCGTGCCCAGCGAGGGTGAGACGCCGGTTGAGGTGCCGGGCGATCTTGCCGTGCGCGCCGGCGATGACGATGTCCATGGGCCTGGCCTCCGCTCGCGATGGGGTCCTTTACCCCACCGTCTCCGCCGAGGCGCCGCTCAACTCCTCGTGCGCACCGCCGGCTGCGCGCCCTGGCCGACGAGGTGGTGCTCGACCTCGGCGGCGCAGAGCCGTCCCTCGTTGATCGCCCAGACGACGAGGGACTGGCCCATGCGCGCGTCACCGCAGGCGAAGACGCCCGGCTCGCTCGTCTCGAAGGTCTCGGCGGCGACGTTGCCACGGTCGTCCTCGACGACGTCGAGCTCGTCGAGGAAGGCGTCGCGCTCGGGTCGGCTGAACCCGATCGCGACGAGGACGAGCTGCGCGGGCAGGGTCTCGTCGGTGCCCGCAAGCGGCGCGAAGCGCGGGGGACCCTCGGTCTGGAAGGCGCGGACCCCGGCGACGTGACCGTCCTCCTCGACGAGCTCGGAGGTCACCGCGGCCCAGCGCCGCTCGCCGCCCTCCTCGAGGGCGTAGGTCTTCTGGTAGCGCTTCGGCATCTCCGGCCAGCCCGCGATGTCGCGGGGCCGTGAGCCCTCCGGCTGGGGGTAGCGATCGAGCTGGACGACCGAGCGGGCGCCCTCGCGCAGGGCGTTGGCGATGCAGTCCGCGGCGGTGTCGCCGCCGCCGATGACGACGACGTCCTTGCCCGCGGCGGTGATGCGCCCGCCGTGGCGCTGGGGCTCGCCGGCGGCCACGGCGCGGTTGCGGTCGTAGAGGTAGTCCATCGCCAGGTGCACGCCACCGAGCTTGGCGCCGGGCACGTCGAGCTCGCGGTGCAGACGCGCGCCGACGGCGATGACGACGGCGTCGTGGCGCTCGCGCAGCTCCTCGGCGGTGACGTCGACACCGACGTCGACGCCGCAGCGCAGCTCGACGCCCTCGGCCTCGAGGATGGCGACACGCCGGTCGATGACGCGCTTCTCGAGCTTGAAGTCGGGGATGCCAAAGCGCAGCAGGCCACCGGGCGCCTCGTCGCGCTCATAGACCACGGCGTGGTGGCCGGCCTTGTTGAGCTGGTCGGCCACCGCCAGGCCCGCCGGCCCCGAGCCGACGATGCCGACGCTGCGGCCGGTCCGCCGCGCCGGCGGGTCGGGGGTGACCCAGCCCTCGGCGAAGGCCTTCTCGATGATCGACAGCTCGACGCTCTTGATCATCACCGGGTCGTCGTTGATCTCGAGGGTGCACGCCGGCTCGCACGGGGCCGGGCAGGTGAAGCCGGTGAACTCCGGGAAGTTGTTCGTCGCGTGGAGCCGGTCGATGGCCTCGCGCCACCGGCCCTGGTGGACGAGGTCGTTCCACTCGGGGATGAGGTTGCCGAGCGGACAGCCGGTGTGGCAGAACGGCACGCCGCACTGCATGCAGCGCTGCGCCTGGCTCTGCACCTCGGCGAGGGGCAGCAGGCGGATCGTGTGCTGCTGGTCGCCGATGCGCTCGGCCGGGTCGCGCTTGGGGTCGCCCGGCAGCGCCCGCGGAATCGTCAGGAAGCCCTTCGGGTCAGCCACGGTGCACCCCCACGGCGTCGGTCGGCTGCTCGGTCGGCTCGGAGGACCCGGGCCCCGTCTCGGCGTCGGCCCTCGCGCGCAGCGCCGCGAGCGCCGCCTTGTAGTCGCGCGGCATGACCTTGACGAAGGCCGAGCGCTGGGCGTCGAACGTCGCGAGGACGCGCCGGGCGACCGGGGAGTCGGTGCGCCGGGCGTGCTCCTCGAGCAGGCCGTGGAGGGCCTGCCAGTCCTCGTCGTCGAAGACGTCGAGGTCGACGAGGCCGGTGTTGACGCGCGGCGGGAACGCGCCCTCGGGGTCGTGGACGTAGGCGATGCCCCCGCTCATGCCCGCGGCGAAGTTCCAGCCGGTGGGGCCGAGGATGACGACGCGGCCGCCGGTCATGTACTCGCAGCCGTGGTCGCCGACGCCCTCGACGACCGCCCAGGCACCGGAGTTGCGCACCGCGAAGCGCTCGCCGACCTGGCCGCGGAAGAAGGCCCGCCCGCCCGTGGCGCCGTAGAGCACGGTGTTGCCGGCGATGACGTTGTCCTCGGCGACGAACCCCGCGCCCTCACGTGGCCGGACGGCGAGCACGCCACCGGACAGGCCCTTGCCGGCGTAGTCGTTGGCCTCGCCGTGCAGGGTGAGGTCGACGCCGGGCGCGAGCCACGCGCCGACGCTCTGGCCGGCCGAGCCGGTGAGGCCGATGCGGATCGTGCCCTCGGGCAGCCCCTCGGCCCCGCGCGCGCGGGTCAGCCGCGAGGAGAGGATCCCGCCCACGGTGCGGTGGACGTTGCGGACCTCGGCGGTGATCGCGACGGGCTCACCGCGCTCGATCGCCGGGGCGGCCTCGGCGAGCAGGGCATGGTCGAGGGCGTCGTCGAGCACCGGCGGCGGGCTCGTGACCCGTCGGCGCGGGCGCTCGGCGGGCGCGTCGGGCTGGGCGAGCAGGGCCGCGAGGTCGATCTGTCGACCCTTCCAGTGGGTGATGGCCTCGTCGGCAGCGAGGAGGTCGGTACGGCCGATGAGCTCCTCGAAGGTCGCCACCCCGAGACGCGCCATGATCTCGCGGACCTCCTCGGCGACGAGGAACACGTAGTTGAGGACGTGCTCGGGCGTGCCCTCGAAGCGCTTGCGCAGCTCGGGGTCCTGGGTGGCGATGCCCACCGGGCAGGTGTTGAGGTGGCAGACCCGCATCATGATGCAGCCCGTGGCGATGAGCGGCGCGGTGGAGAAGCCGACCTCGTCGGCGCCGAGCAGCGCGGCGACGACGACGTCACGGCCGGTGCGCATCCCGCCGTCGGCCTGCACGGCGATGCGCCCGCGCAGGTCGTGCAGGACGAGGGTCTGCTGGGTCTCGGCGATGCCGAGCTCCCAGGGCAGCCCCGCCGAGGAGATCGACGACAGCGGCGAGGCTCCGGTGCCGCCGTCGTGCCCGGCGATCGTGACGTGGTCGGCGTTGGCCTTGGCCACGCCCGCCGCGACGGTGCCGACGCCGGCCTCGGCGACGAGCTTGACCGAGACCGCCGCCTCGGGGTTGCCGCAGCGCAGGTCGTAGATGAGCTGCTTGAGGTCCTCGATGGAGTAGATGTCGTGGTGCGGCGGCGGACTGATGAGCTCGACGCCCGGCGTGGAGTTGCGCAGCCAGCCGATGTGCTCGTCGACCTTGTGGCCGGGCAGCTGCCCGCCCTCGCCGGGCTTCGAGCCCTGCGCGACCTTGATCTGGAGCATGTCGGCGTTGACGAGGTAGTTCGTCGTCACGCCGAAGCGCCCGCTCGCGACCTGCTTGATCGCCGAGCGGCGGTCGTCGAGGAAGCGCGCCGGGTCCTCCCCGCCCTCGCCGGTGTTCGACTTGCCGCCGATGCGGTTCATCGCCGTGGCGAGGGTCTGGTGGGACTCCGGGCTGATCGCCCCGAGGCTCATCGCCCCGGTCGAGAAGCGCTTGACGATCTCGCTGGCCGGCTCGACCTCCTCGAGGGGCAGAGGCGCGCCCGCCTCGTTGAAGCGCAGGAGCCCGCGCAGGGTGCCGCGTCGGGCGGCGTCGTCGTTGACCTCCTGCGCGAAGGCGTCGTAGGAGGCCCGGGCGGTCTCGTCGAGGCCCGGTGTGGCGCCGTCGCGCTGGGCCAGCGGGCGGTGGTGGCCGACCGCGCGCTGCAGCAGGGGGATCGTCGTGGGGTTCCAGACGTGGCGCTCACCATCGTGGCGCCAGGCGTAGCGCCCGCCGGTGGGCAGGAGGTCGCTGTGGACCTCGGGGTAGGCCCGCGCGTGGCGGTCGAGCGCCTCGCGGGCGAGGACGTCGAGGCCGACGCCGCCCACCCGCGACGGCGTACCGGTGAAGGAGGCGTCGATGAGCTCGGCGTCGAGGCCGACGGCCTCGAAGATCTGCGCGCCGGTGTAGGAGTGCAGGGTCGAGATCCCCATCTTCGAGAGGATCTTGAGCAGACC
The DNA here is from genome assembly GCA_046498405.1 of Egibacteraceae bacterium. Lineage (GTDB taxonomy): Bacteria > Actinomycetota > Nitriliruptoria > Euzebyales > Egibacteraceae > T1Sed10-49. Next base: position 2,040 of record JAWOAS010000103.1, on the reverse strand, counting down.
CGCGCCGATGCCCTTGATGACCGCCCGCTCGGCCTCCTCGAGCGTCGTGCCGGCGGGGATGTCGCCGCGCTCGAGGAGCTCGCCGAGGGAGGAGAACAGCAGGTAGGGGTGCACCGCGCTCGCGCCGTAGCCGAGGAGGCAGGCGACGTGGTGGACCTCGCGGACCTCCCCGGACTCGACGACGAGACCGGCCTGCAGCCGGGTGCCCGCGCGCACGAGGTGGTGGTGCACCGCCCCCACGGCGAGCAGAGCGGGCATCGCCACGCGGTTCTCGCGGGCGCGGCGGTCGGAGAGGATGAGGATCTCGACGCCGTCGGCGACGGCCTCGTCAGCCGCGGCGCAGAGCTCGGCGAGCGCGGCCTCGAGGCCCTCGGGGCCCTCGGCCACCGGCCAGGTGCAGTCGAGGGTGACGGCGTGGAAGCCGGCCATCGACGGCGACTGCCCGGGCACGAGGCGGTGGGCCTGGCGCAGCTTGGCGATGTCGCGCTCGCGCAGCACCGGCTGGGACATCGCCAGCTGCCGGGCGTGCTGCGGGGTCTCCTCGAGGAGGTTGCTCTCCGGGCCGACGCCGGTGGCCAGGCTCATGACGATGGCCTCGCGCACGGGGTCGATCGCGGGGTTGGTGACCTGGGCGAAGCGCTGCTGGAAGTAGCTGAACAGCGACGGGGCCTCGTCGGAGAGCGCCGCGAGGGGGATGTCGGCGCCCATCGACCCGACGGGCTCCTTGCCCGCCGAGGCCAGGGGCGCGACGAGGGTGCGCAGGTCCTCCTGGGTCCAGCCGAAGGCGCGCTGGCGGGTGCGCAGCGGCTCGGAGGGCTGGCCGGTCGGCGCGTAGGCGTCGGCGGGCACGTCGGGCAGGTCGTCGAGGTCGACGACGTGCTCGGAGACCCACTGGCCGTAGGGCTGCTGGCTCGCGACCTCGCGCTCGACCTCCCCGTCGGCGAAGACCGCGCCGCGGTCGAGGTCGACGACGAAGAGGCGCCCGGGGCGCAGCCGGCCGGTGCGGGTGATGCGCGCGGGGTCGAGGTCGAGTGTGCCGGCCTCGGAGGCCAGGACGACCCAGCCGTCGTCGGTGACCGCCCAGCGCCCGGGCCGCAGGCCGTTGCGGTCGAGGGTGGCCCCGGCGATCCGCCCGTCGGTGAAGGTCACGCTCGCCGGGCCGTCCCACGGCTCCATGAGGCTGGCGTGGTAGGCGTAGAAGTCGACGACCTCGGGGGCGAGGTCGTCGCGGCCCTCGTAGGCGGCGGGGATGAGCATCATCACCGCGTGGGGCAGCGAGCGCCCGCTCATGACGAGGAGCTCGAGGACGTTGTCGAGCGTGGCCGAGTCCGAGCCGTCGGGGCGGATGACCGGCAGGATCTTCTCGAGGTCGTCGCCGAAGAGCTCGCTCGCGAGCTGGGACTCCCGGGCGCGCATCCAGTTGATGTTGCCCTGCAGGGTGTTGACCTCGCCGTTGTGCGCGAGCATCCGGTAGGGGTGGGCGAGCTCCCAGCTCGGGAAGGTGTTCGTCGAGAACCGCGAGTGCACGAGCGCGAGCGCCGAGGCGACCCGCTCGTCGCGCAGATCGGGGTAGAACTGCGCGAGCTGCGGCGCGGTGAGCATCCCCTTGTAGACGACGGTCTTCGACGAGCACGACGGCACGGTCAGCGCGCCGCCGCTCGCGACCTCGGCGCTGCGGCGGACGACGTAGAGCCGTCGCTCGAAGGCCTCGGCGTCGGCGACGTCGTCGGCGGCGCCGATGAGCAGCTGGCGGATGACCGGTGCGGCCTCGCCGGCGACGCGGCCGACGCAGCTCGGGCAGGTGGGCACGTCACGCCAGCCGAGGACGCGCTGGCCGTCCTGGGCCACGGCGTCGAGCAGGCAGCGCTCGTGGTGCTCGCGCTCCTCGTCGTCCTGGGGCAGGAAGCACATCGCCACCCCGTAGCGCCCGGGCGCCGGCAGGTCGATGCCGTCCTCGGCGGCGACCTCGCGCAGGAAGGCGTCGGGCAGGGCGAGGAGGATGCCCGCGCCGTCGCCACTGTCGGCGTCGGCGCCCTCCGC
>JAWOAS010000146.1:0-13546 GCA_046498405.1 Egibacteraceae bacterium | reverse complement strand
CCGCTACGGCCCCCGCGCGGCGTCAGCGTTCGCGGCGTCCGCGGGACCGGTCGAGGCCGCGGGCGCGCTCGAGCTGGCGGCGCTCGCGCTTGGTGGGCCGCCCGGCGCCGTGGGCGCGGTCGGCGCCGGCGGCGGGCTCGGGCGGGGCCGGCGGCGGGCTGCGGTCGATGACGCACTCCGCGGCGGCCGGGGCGCCGACCCGCTTGTCGATGACGCGGGCGACCTCGAGGACCCGGTCGCGGCCGCCGGCGCGGGCGCTGACGGTGTCGCCGACGCGCACCGCCGCGGAGGGCTTGACGCGCCCGTCGTTGACGCGGACGTGCCCGGCGCGGCAGGCCTCGTTGGCGGCCTGCCGGGTCTTGTAGACCCGGACCGCCCAGAGCCAGCGGTCGACGCGGGTGGAGTCCATGGCCTCCATCGTCGCACGCCTTGTGCGGGCCTCAGGCTCGTGGCGGCGGCGGCGTGCCCCGCCCGAACGGGCTGCCGCCGAGGGCGGCGCGGTCGTGCGGCTCGTCCCAGCGCGCGGGGTCGGGGCCGGCGGGCACGATCCCCGAGGGGTTGAGCTGGGTGTGGACGGCGTAGTAGTGGCGCTTGATGTGGTCGAAGTCGACGGTCTCGCCGATGCCGGGCGTCTGGTAGAGGTCGCGGGCGTAGGCCCACAGCACGGGGTTCTCCGCGAGCTTCTCGCGGTTGCACTTGAAGTGGCCGTGGTAGACGGCGTCGAAGCGCACGAGCGTCGTGAACAGGCGGATGTCGGCCTCGGTGAGGTGGTCGCCGACGAGGTAGCGCTGACCGGCGAGGCGCTCGGTGAGCCAGTCGAGGCGGGCGAAGAGCGCCTCGTAGACGCGCTCGTAGGTGGCCTGGCGCTGGGCGAAGCCCGCGCGGTAGACGGCGTTGTTGACGTCGCGGTAGACGAGGGCGGCCACCTCGTCGATCTCCTCGCGCCAGGCCTCGGGGTAGAGGTCGGGGGCGCCCTCGCGGTGGTGGGCCGACCACTGCGTGGCGAGGTCGAGGGTGATCTGGTCGTAGTCGTTGGTGACGACGCGGCCCGAGGGCACGTCGACGACCGCCGGGACGCTGATGCCGCCGTCGTAGTCGGGGTCGGCGGCGTGGTAGGCCTCGGCGAGGTAGGCGATGCCGAGGACCGGGTCGCGCCCGCCGGGGTCGAGGGTGAAGCGCCAGCTGCGCTCGTCCTGGATGGGGTCGGCCACGGCCACCGAGATCGCGTCCTCGAGCCCGAGCAGCCGCCGGGAGATGAGCGCGCGGTGCGCCCACGGGCAGGCGAGGCTGACGACGAGACGGTAGCGACCCGCCTCGACCGGCCATGCGCCGCCCTCGGTGATGCGGTGGTCGAAGCGGCTCGGGGCGCGGACGAAGTCGCCGTCGTCGTCGACGGTGACGCGCTGCATCGCGGCTCCTCAGGAGGTCGGGGACGGGGTGGGCACGGCCCGGGCGGCGGCCACGCGGCGGCCGAGGCCGAGGGACAGCGCGCAGGCGATGGTCGCCGCGGCGGCGAGGCTCCAGGGGATGACGCCGACCCCGCCGAGGTCGACGAGCGCGCCGATGCCGGGGGGCAGCAGGGCCGAGCCGACCGACCCGGCGGCGAAGAGCAGGGCCACGGCGGCCGGCGGCTGGCCGAAGACCCGTGTGAACCAGCTGAGCAGGGCCGGGAAGACGAGCGCGAGCGCCGCCCCGGACAGGAGGTAGCCGGCGACGGCGAGACCGGGCACCGCACTCAGGACGAGCGTGAGCGCCCCAGCGGCGAAGAGCGCCGGGACGAGGCGTTGCTCGGCGATGCGGTGCGCCAGCGGCGCGCCGGCGCCCCGTCCGATGGTGAAGACGATCCAGAAGCCCGCCGTCCAGCTCGCGGCGGCCTCGGGGCTGTGCCCGAGGCCGACGAGGTGGGTGGCCAGCCAGCCGGCGATGCCGGCCTCGGTGCCGACGTAGAGGCCGAGGGCGATCATGAAGCCGACCATGAGCGGCAGACGCCCGCGCGAGGCGAGCGCAGAGGGCGGGGGCACCGCGGGGGCCGGGGTCCGGACGCCGACGAGGACGAGGGAGGCCCCGGAGGCCAGCGCGAGGAGCCCGAAGGCGGCGAACGCCACACCGAACGCCTCGGGCCCGACCGCGCCGACGAGCGCGGGGCCGCCGACCGCGCCGACGCCGAAGACCGCCGACATCGTCGCGAGCACGGTGACGCGGTGGCGGTCGTAGGCGCGGGCCGCCCAGAGGTTGAGGCCGACGACGGTGGCCCCGAAGCCCGCGCCGGTCAGCGCCGCGCCGAGCAGGGTCAGTGGCCACGACGGTGCGAGCGCGACGCTGAGCAGCCCTGCGCCGAGGGTCGCCGCGCCGGCGCCGCTGACGGTGCCGGGGTGCGGTCGGGTGCCGGCCAGCGCCCAGGCGAGGATGCCGAGCAGGGTGGCGGTGGAGTGCGCGCCGATGACGAGGCCGACCTCACCCGAGGACAGCGCGTAGCGGGCGGCGAGCTCCGGCAGGCTCGGCCCGTAGAGCGCGACGGCGGCACCGGCGGGCACGAAGGCGAGGTGGCTGCCGACGAGGGCGCCGAGGCCCATGCCGGGCGCGTGGGACGGGGAGGGCTCGGTCATCGTGCTCCCGAGACGGGGGTGCGCAGCAGCCCGAGGCTAGCGCGCCGCCGGCGCTGCGGCGCCCACCACCGGCGCCCCGCGCTCACTCCCGACGCGAGGTCAGCCACGCGCCGACGAGGACGAGCACGGTGCCGAGCAGGGCCGCCGGGTGGACCGCCTCGCCGAGCAGGACGACGCCGAGGATGATCGCCACGATCGGGGCGAAGTAGATCGCGACGGCGCCCCGCGGGCCACCGACCCGGCCGACGAGCGTCGTCATGAGCACGAACGCGAGGCCGGTGCCGAGCACCCCGAGGGGCAGCATCGCCAGCGCGGAGGACCAGGCCCACGTCGAGCCCTCGAGCTGGAGCAGGCCGATGGGGGTCACGACGACGAGCGCGGCGAGCTGGGCGCGCAGGAGCACCGGCAGTGCCCCGTAGCGCTGCTGCAGCGGCACCGCGAGGTTGGCCGCGAGGCCGTAGAGGACGACGGCCACGAGGATGAGCCCGGTGCCGAGGGCGGTGGCGTCGGCGTCGGCGAGGCCGGGCGCGGAGATCGCGACGACGCCGAGGAAGCCCACCGCGAAGCCGCTGAGCTGACGGGGCCGCGGCATGCGGCGCAGGAGCAGGACCGACCACACGACGGTGAAGATCGGCATCGCGCCGTTGAGCATGCCGGCGACCGAGGAGTCGACCCACTGCTGGGCGAGCGGGAACAGCGACAGGGGGATCGCCATCCACACGATCCCCAGCAGGGCGATGCGCGGCAGGTCACCGGCGTCGACCGAGGTCCGGGCGCGCGGCACGAGGGCGAGGGAGGCGGCGCCGAGGGCGATGCGCGCGAGCGTGACGACGCCCGGGCGGAAGCTCGCGAGGCCGAGGTCGATGAAGAGGAACGACGACCCCCACATGAGGGCGATCGCCGCCAGCAGGGTCCACTCGCGGGGTCCGAAGGCCTCGGTGAGGCTGCCGCCCGAGGTCTCGAGCAGGCGACGGCGCGTCGGAGGTCCGGGCATCGCGGTGCCCTCGTCGCCGCGGTCGTCGGCGCCCCACGGCGCGCGGCGGGGCGCAGCGGAGCGGGCTCGAGCCCCGCGACGATACCGCGCGCGCCAGCCCCCAGGGCTACCCTGCGGCAGGGGCCCGGGCAGGGGGCGGCAACGCCGGGACGCAAGGCCCCGGGCGACCGGGACGCAGGGTCGTAGGGACGCAGGGACGCCGGGACGCAGGGACGCCGGAACGCCAGGACGCCGGAACGCAGGGACACCGGGACGCAGGGAGGACGATGATGGGCGAGCAGGGCACGAGGGCCGCGCCAGCCCAGCCGTTCGGCAGCGTCATGGCCTCGACGATGGCGCTGGCCTGGAGCGCTGACGGCGCCTTCGACGCCTTCGAGCTCGGCCCCGTGGCCCCGCTGCCGCTGCATCCCGCGGCCCACGCCCTGCACTACGGCAGCGCCTGCTTCGAGGGGCTCAAGGCCCACCGTGGCGTCGACGGCACCCTGCGGCTCTTCCGCCTCGCCGACCACGCCGAGCGCATGCGACGCAGCGCCGCGACGCTGTCGCTGCCGGTACCCGACCCCGCCTGGCTCGCCGAGGTCGTCCGGGAGGTCGTCGCGGCCAACGCCGCGGAGGCCCCGCCGCCTCCCGGCGCGCTCTACGTGCGCCCCACGCTGCTCGGCGTCGACGCGAACATCGGCGCGGCGACCCACCCGGCGACCGAGGCGCTGCTCTTCGTGCTCTGCAGCCCCGTCGGCGACTACCTCGCGAGCGGGCGCGCGCTGTCCCTCGGTGTCGAGACGACGCTGCCGCGCACGACCCCGCAGTTCGGTGCCGTCAAGGCCGCCGCGAACTACGCGATGGCCCTGGCCCCGACCCTGCGCGCCCGGGAGGTCGACGGCGTCGACCAGGTGCTCTTCGCGCCCGGCGGCCTCGTGCAGGAGGCCGGGCCCGCGAACTTCCTCCTCATCGACGGCGGGACCCTCGTGACCCCGCCGCTCGACGGCAGCTTCCTCCACGGCATCACCCGCGACTCGGTGCTGAGGCTCGCGGCGACGCTCGGCTACACCGTGGAGGAGCGGCCGCTGTCGACCGAGGAGCTCACGCGGCGTGCCCCCGGGTGCGAGGCCGCGCTCGTCGGCACCGCCGCGGTCCTCGGTGGGGTCGGCCGCCTCGTCGTCGGCGGCGAGGCGATCACCGTCGGCGACGGCGAGATCGGCCCGCGCACGACCGAGCTACGCGAGGCACTCGTCGCGCTGCAGCAGGGTGCGGCCGAGGACGCCTTCGGCTGGACCGAGCCCGTCGGTTGATGGGCTGGGCGTGATGGCGATCGCCCTCGCGCTGGCCACCGCGGTCGGCTTCGGGGCCGGGGACTTCCTCGCGGGGATGGCCTCGCGCCGGCACACCGCCCTGCCCGTCGCCGTTGCCGTCCAGGCGGTCAGCGTCGTCCTCCTCCTCGCCGCGACCCCGCTCGTCGGTCTGCCGACCGACGCTCGCGAGCTCGCGTGGGGCGGCCTGGCCGGGCTCGCCCTGGGGGTGGGCACCGTGGCGTACTTCCGCGGCCTGGCCTCGGGGCGGATGGGGATCGTGGCGACGGTCGCAGCGGTGCTGACCGCCGTCGCGCCGCTGCTCTTCGGGCTCGCCGGCGGCGAGCGGCCGAGCCCACTGGCCTGGGCCGGCATCGCGACGGTCCTCGTGGCGCTCGCCCTCGTCACGAGCACCGAGGAGGACGCGAGCCGGGACGCGCCGCCGACGGCGGGCCTGGCCGACGGCGCTGTCGGCGGGGTCGGCTTCGGGCTCTTCGTCATCGGCGTGAGCGAGGGCGCCGCCGTCGGCTCGGCGCTGTGGCCGGTCGCCGCGGCGGCGGTGGTCGCCCTCGCCGTGCTGGCGGCGCTGACCCTCGTCCTCGGGGTCGCGGTGCGCCTCTCCCGCGCCGACGCCCCGACGGTCCTCGGCGCCGGCGCGCTCGGCGCGCTCGCGAGCCTCGCGCTCGTCACGGCGACCCGCCACGGCCTGCTCGGCGTCGTCGCCGTCGTCGCGGCGCTGTCGCCCGCCCCGACGATGCTCCTCGCCCGCGGCTTCCTCGGCGAGCGGCTCGGCGCACGGCAGCTCGCCGGGACCGTCCTCGCCCTCGCCGGCATCGTCGCGCTCACCCTCGCCACGGGCTGACCCACCAGGCCGGCGCGCGGGCGGGTCGGCCGGCCGGGCGCCCCCGCCCGGGTTCCCGTCGCCGGTACGAGGGGGATGCTGTCGGTGCTGCCGCCGGGAGCGCTGGACGGCGGCGCGGGTGGCGGCAGCAGGAAGGGGTCGCCATGAACGCAGACCGTGTCCGCGCCGCGCTCGAGGAGCGCGGCATCACCTACCGGGCGCAGCGGCACTCTCGGGCGTTCACCGCCCAGGAGGTCGCGGCCGCCGAGGGGCGCAGCGGCTGGGAGGTCGCCAAGCCCGTCTTCGTCTGGGCCGGAGGGCACCTGTCGATGCTCGTGCTGCCGGCCGCCCTCGAGGTCGACCTCGAGGCCGCGGCCGACGCGCTCGGGGTCCCGCCCCTGCGCCTGGCCACCGAGGCCGAGTTCGCCGACTGCTTCCCCGACTGCGAGACCGGGGCGGAGCCGCCCTTCGGGGTGCTCTACGACCTGCAGACCTTCGTGGACCGCTCCCTGCTCGAGCAAGCCGAGATCACCTTCGCCCTCGGCAGCCACGAGGAGACCGCGACGATCGCCGTCGCCGACTACCTCGCGCTCGCCCGGCCGATCCAGGTCAAGGTCGGCATCCCGACCCCCGGCTAGGCCTCGCCCGACGCGGCGGTGGGCGATGACGCGGCCATGACCCACCGCCGCGTGGAGGCCAGGATGCCGTTGGCCTAGGGTCAGGGCGATGCGCACCCCACACCGCTCAGCCACGAGCATCGTCCTCGACATCGACGAGGACCACGGCTGCGGCGATCTGCCCGAGACCGCCTGCGTCGAGGTCGAGGGCAACTCCGCGCGCCTCGTCGGCGCGCTCACGCTGCAGAAGATCGGCGACGTCGTCGTCGACGCCAAGACGGTGCTGCCGTGGCTGCTCGCCGCGGTCGGCGCACCGGCGGGGCTGACGGGGCTGCTCGTGCCGATCCGCGAGTCCGGGGCGCTGCTGCCGCAGGCCTCCCTCGTGCCCCGCGTTCGACGGATCGCCGTCCGCAAGTGGGTGTGGGTGGCCGGCGCGCTCGGGCAGGCCGCCGCCGCCGGGGCGATCGCCCTCGCCGCCGCGGCCACCGATGGCGCCGTGGCCGGCGGCCTCATCGTCGCCGCGCTCGCGGTCTTCGCCCTCGCGCGGTCGCTGTCGTCGATCTCCTCGAAGGACGTGCTCGGGCGCACGGTGCCCAAGGGCACGCGCGGACGGGTCAACGGCGCGGCCACCGTCGGCTCGGGGGCGGTGGCGATCACCGTCGGCCTCGCGATCCGTGCGTTCGGCGGCTCGGACGCCGACCCGCTCGCGCTCGCCGCGCTCGTCGGCTCCGCCGCCGTGGCGTGGGTGCTCGGCGCCCTCGTCTTCGCGCGCGTCGTCGAGCCCGCCGGCGTCGACACCGCCACGACCGTCGAGGGCGGCTGGCTGCGCCACAGCCTCCGGCTGCTCGGGCAGGACCGGCCGTTCCGGTGGTTCGTGGCGACCCGGACCCTGCTCCTCGTCTCGGCGCTCAGCCCACCCTTCGTCATCACCCTCGCGACCGAGGCCGTCGGGGCGGGCCTGGCCGGGCTCGGGCCGTTCGTGGCCGCCTCGGGGCTGGCCGCGCTGCTCGGGGGGCGCGGCTGGGGCCGGCTCGCCGACCGCTCGAGTCGGTTGACGATGATGGCCGGCGCCGCCGGCGGTGCCACCGTCGTCGTCGTGCTCCTCATCGCGCTGCGCGTCCCAGGGCTCGCCGCCAGCAGCGTGCCCTACGTCGTGGCCTACCTCCTACTCGCCTTCGCCCACACCGGCTCGCGGCTCGGGCGCAAGACCTACGTCGTCGACCTCGGCGAGGGCAACGCCCGTACCGACTACGTCGCGGTGTCGAACACCGCGATGGGCCTGCTCCTGCTGGCCACCGGCGCGGTGACCGCAGGGCTGGCGATGCTCGGCGTCGAGGTCGCGCTCGTCTTCCTCGCCGCGCTCGGCTTCGCGGGCGTGGTCAGCGCCCGGCGCCTGCCCGAGGTCAGCGACGCGTCCTCCTAGCGCGCCACCGCCGCCACGACCAGCGCAAGAATCGTCCCAGGGTCGACAAAGCGCCATGCGACGGATCCGACGCATGGAGGATGGCGCTCCACAACCGATGGAGAAGTAGAAACTCACGGGCACACTCGTTAGGATCCATCGTTTGTGGGAATTGTTTCCTTCAATGCCCTCACACCGCTGAAGGCGAGCAACCTCGCGCTGACGGTGATGCGCGAAGAGCCGAGAGGAATCACACCAATGTCCAGCACCCAGGACGAGGCCGTCCGCAACTATCTCATGAGCCTCCGCGACCCTTCGTCGCTCAAGGACGACGCGCAGGTCGCCAAGCTGCAGGCCGAGCTCGCCGAGGCCGACGACGAGCTCCAGCGGCTGCAGCTGCGCCAGCAGATCCTCGACGCCGAGCATCCGCCCCTCGACCGCTACGAGGAGGCCTTCGTCACCCACGCCAAGGCCTGGGCCGACGCCCACGGCATCAGCGACAAGGCCTTCCTCGCCGAGGGCGTGGCCCCGCAGGTGCTGCGACGGGCCGGCTTCAAGGGCGTGCGCGGCGCCGGCGGTCGCGGCCGCCAGGGCTCGACGAAGCCCTCGGGCACGCGCTCGCGGGTCAGCGCCGAGGATGTCCGCAAGGCCCTGCCGAAGGGCACCTTCACGGTCAAGGCGGTGCAGGAGGCCACCGGCGCCTCCCCCGCCGTCGTCCGGCGGGTCATCAACGAGGAGGTCAGCGAGGGCCGCGTCGAGGAGAAGGGCACCGACCCCGACCACAGCGGCCCCGGGCGCGCCCCCACGCTCTACGAGCGCTGAGCCCGCCGCCGCGGCTGCAGCTGCGCGCGCAGCCAGGCCACGTCGGCGGCGTGCGCGGCGGCCCCGCCGGGCGTCTCGACGACGACGGGAGCCCCGGCGGCCCGGATGACCTCGACGAGGGCGGTGTCGCCGATCGCGCCGTCGCCGAGGTTCTCGTGGCGGTCGCGGCCGCTGCCCGCGGGGTCCTTCGAGTCGTTGGCGTGGACGAGGTCGATGCCGCCGGTGACCGCGAGGAGCCGCTCGACGAGGCCCTCGAGCGGCTCGCCCGCGGCGTGGGCGTGGCAGGTGTCGAGGCAGAACCCGACCTCGAGGCCGTCGAGGGCGCAGAACAGCCGGTCGAGCGCCTCGACGTGCCGCGCCATCGCGCCGCGGCCTCCGGCGGTGTTCTCGATGAGGATCGGCACGTCGGTCTCGAGGCGCTCGAGCGCCCCGCGCCAGTTCGCGAGCCCACGCTCGGTGTCCCCGTCGACGCCGACGCTGCCGCCGTGGACGACGACGCCACGGGCGCCAACCGCCCCGGCAGCCGCGCAGGTCTGCTCGACGACCGCGCGCGAGCGTTCGCGCACGCGCGCGTCGTCGGTCGCGAGGTTGACGAGGTAGGGCGCGTGGACGTAGAGCGGCAGACCCCCCGCCCGCAGGGCGGCGGCGTCGGCGCGCTCCCGCGGGGCCTTCCATGCGCGCGGGGCGGAGAGGAAGACCTGCGCGACCTGCGCGCCCCGCGCCGCGGCCTCGGCGACCGGGTCGGCGGAGGGGACGTGGGAGCCGATGAGCACCCCCGGAGCCTCCAAGGGGGCGCTCACGAGGCCGCGGCGGCGAGCCCGCGGGCGGCGGGCAGCTGCGCGCGGATCGCCTCGTGGACGGCCTCGGCGACCTCGCGCGCGGCGCTGCGACCGCGATCGCCCGCCCACGGTGAGAGGTCGACGGGCGGGCCGACGACGACACCGGCGGGACGCCGCCACCGCGACCCCTGTCCCCGTGGCTCCACCCCGGCCGAGGTCACCGGCACCACCGGCGCACCGGTCTCGAGCGCGAGGATCCCGACACCGGCCCGCGCCCGGGTGGGTCGCCCCCGCGCGACGGTGCCCTCGGGGTAGAGCAGGAGCGCCTCCCCCGCGGCAAGGGCGCTGCGGGCCGCCTCGAGCGCCGGGCGGGCGCGCTCGCGGTCGATGGGGATCTGCCGTGTGGCCCGGAGGACGCTGCCGAGGAGGGGGCGGGTGAACAGCCCCTCGAGGGCGACCGCCCGCAGGCGCCGCCGGGCGCGTCGCGCGACGGCGCCGATGACGACGGGATCCTCGTTGCTCACATGGTTCGGTGCGAAGATGACCGGTCCGGCCCCGGGAACGTGGCCGATCCCGCTGACCTGCAGTCGGAAGCGGACCGCGACCCAGGCCGACATCGCCCCGACGGTGAGGTCGTAGAGGGGCTCGTGGCGGCGGTGCGCCCGGAAGTCCGGCATGGGCGGCACCGGCAGGCGCGGTCGAGGCGCCGGTGGCGCGCCGGCAGGACGGGGGGCGGGCTCAGGCGAGGAGGACATGGGCGGATCCTGCGTCGGGACGGTCGCAGCGCAGGATGCCCCGTTGCCGGTGTGGGCGCACCTTGAGCCCGGCGAGCTCAGCGGACGGCGTCGATGACCGCCGGGGCGAGCCCCACGTGCCCCTCGAGGAAGGCCAGCCGCTCGGCCTTGAGGCGCTCGACGGCCTCGACGTACTCCTGCCCGCGGCCCTGGCGCTCGTAGAGGCGGCGGGGCTGCAGCAGCTCGGGGTCGTCGAAGTCAGGCACCTCGCCGGCGACGAGGTAGCCGAAGTCGGGGTCGTCCTCCCAGCGGACGGTGCCCTCGGCGATGGCCTTGACGACCGCGGAGGTGTGCGGGATCGTGACCTTCTTCGAGCCCTCGACGTCCTTGCCCCCGCCGACGCGGCCGGTGTTGAGCACGAACACCTCGAAGTCGGGCATCGTCGTGAGCAGTTCGGCGAGGCGCTCGCCCTGGAGGTACTCGTGCCCCATGAAGAAGGGGTTCGTGCCCGGCACGCGCAACGACTTGCCGGCCTCCTCGGCGCCACCCGCCGAGGTACCCCTCGTCTCACCGAGCATGAAGTAGGCCACGGCGTGGGGGATGCTCGGCATCTTCGCCACCGCCGGGGCGATGCTCTCGTTGGCGTTGAGGATGAGCAGGAAGTGAGCCGTGCCGAGCTTGGCGGGGTCGAAGTGCTCGATCATCGCCAGCGGGAAGGTCCCGCGCCCGTTGGCGGTGTAGCTGTCGTCGAAGAAGTCGACGACCCCGCGCTCGTCGACGGCGACGTTCTCGAGCCAGCTCGACGGCGTCGACAGGGCCCCGTAGATCGTCGGCTCGTCGTCGGGGTCGAGACCGAAGGTCTTGGCGAAGCAGCCGTTCTCAGTGGCGTGGGCCTGCCCGCCGTCGGTGAGCGCGACGATGTCGTCCTGGACCGGCAGGGAGTCGTTCTGCCGCGTGAACGTCGTCGTCGTCTTGCCGGTGCCCGACAGGCCGATGATGAGCCCGAGCCTGTCGCCCTGCGCGGTCGGGATCATCTTCGCCCCGGCGTGCATCGCGAGCGAGCCCTGCTGGAAGGCCCACTCCATCCACATGCGCAGCCCGCCCATCTTCGACTCGCCGAAGTAGTCGATGCCGAAGACCCGCGTGACCCAGCGGTCGAGGTCGATGGTCACGAGCTTGTCGCCGGGGAACCCCGGGGCGGCGAGGTTGGGCGTGTAGACGACGGTGAGGGCCTCGTCGGCGCGCCAGTCCGCGTCCTTGGGGTAGTAGAGCTGCTGCTGCATCGCGGGGAGGTTGGCGTGGGAGCTCTCGACGTAGACGCGGGCGGGGCGGCGCATCGGCGAGCCCGGAGGGCCGATGTAGCCCTCGACGAGGACCATGTCGGCCCCGGCGATGTGCGCCTCCTGACGGGCCACCTGCGGCTCGTAGTCCGCGCGGGACATCGTCGGCTTCGACAGGTGCGCGCCCTCGTCGGCGACGACGAACGTCGAGCCCGCCGAGCGTGCGGTGACAGTCGTCGTGACGTTGTAGTTGCCGAACTCGGTGCGGGTGGCCTGGGGCATCCGGGCGACGAGCTCGCGCATCTCCTCCTGGGAGGGGTTGGCGAGGACGGACTTCGCAGGCGGCAGTTCGATGGTCACGTCGAGCTCCTTTGCTCCCGGTTGCCCAAGCCCGCGGCCCGCCACATCACACGAGTTCCCACCCCTTGTGCGGCCAGCCGGGGGCCGCGGGGAACGTAACAGGGCCCAGGAGCGCGCGACGAGGCCCTCTCAGCCGTCGGGACCGCCCGCCGAGCCGCCATCGGGACCGCCCGCCGAGCCGCCATCGGGACCGACCGCCGAACCCCCGTCGGGACCACCGTCGGAGCCGCCGTCGGGACCGCCCGCCGAACCCCCGTCGGGACCACCGTCGGAGCCGCCGTCGGGACCGCCCGCCGAGCCCCCGTCGGCATCACCGTCGGAGCCGCCGTCGGGAGCGGGCTCCTGCTCGTCGACGGACTCGTCGAGTGGCGGGGGGATCATCCCCTCCCCGCGTCGCGGCTCCCCGGCGGTGAGGATCATCGCGCTGACGATCCCGACGACGATGAGCAGCACCGCGAGCGCGGCGACCCCGAGGAGCGCCCGCCGCTCGCGCTGGAGGTCGTCAGCGGGCAACGATGCGCTCCTCGGCGCCGTCGAGGGACCAGGCGACCCGGCCGTCCCCCGCGAGGGCATCGAGGTGGGCCTTGACCGTCGAGGCGGCGGCGGCCTGCAGCGAGCCGCCGAGGTCGCCGTAGATCATCGCGACGATGTCCTCGACGGTGGCGGCCCCACGCAGCACCGCATCGCGCACGGACTCCTCGCGCTCCCGCCGATGGGCGATGTACTCCGCGATGACGGCGGCGGGCCGAGCGATCGTCGGCCCGTGGCCGGGATGGAGGACGCGCGCGCCGAGGTCGGCGAGGCGCTCGAGCGAGGCCACGTAGGAGCGGACGTCGCCGTCGGGCCAGGCCACGACGCTCGTCCCGCGTCCGAGGACGTGGTCGCCGGTGATGACCGCGTCGGTGTCCTCGACATGGAAGCACACGTGGTCGCTCGAGTGGCCGGGGGTCGCGACGACCCGCAGCGGGGCCCCGCCCTGCTCGAGGCGCTGCCCGTCGGTGAGGCGCTCGTCCGCGGCGGGCACGAAGGAGGGGTCGGCGGCGGCCACCGGCACCCGCCAGACCTTGCCGAAGGTCACCGCGTCAGCGTGGTCGTGGTGGTGGTGGGTGAGCAGCACCGCGACGACCTCGGCGTCGCGGGCGGCGAGGGCGGCCTCGATCGTCTCGCGGTGCGCCGGGTCGTCGGGACCGGGGTCGATGCAGACGACCTCGCCACTGCCGGGCGCGCCGACGAGGTAGGTGTTCGTCCCGTCGAGGGTCATCGGCGAGGCGTTGGGGGCGAGCACGAGGGTCGTGACGTCGTCGACGTCGCGCACGCGGTCCATCCGCAGCGACCTCCTCGTCTGCTCCCGGGCGCCTCGCCGGGTGAGCGCGGCACGGTGGCGCCGCCCCGGTCACAGCCTCGCTGCAACGGGCCGACGGGCGCCTTCCGGCAAGGGTAGCGTCACCGAAGCCCGCCGCCCCGGCGGGCCGGCCGCGCCGCGCCCGCCTCTAGCCCAGCGGCCGCTCGACATCGGGGTCGACGACGTGGGCGTGCGCGCCGGCGTCGGCCACCGCCGCCTCGAGGCCCTCGCGGTCAGGTCCGCGCCAGCCGCAGCCGCAGGCGGCGTGCAGGGAGGCGGGGTAGGCCCCCTCGTCGTCGAGCGGCGGGCGGACCTCGACGAGCCAGGCGGCGTGCACGCGGTAGCGCGCGGGCTGCCACAGGGAGGCGAGCATGAGCGCGAGCCCGAGCCAGCCGAGCGAGAGCACGGCCCGCAGGGCGAGCGCGTCGTCGGCGGCCAGCGCCGGGCCTGCGGCGAGGAGCACGAGGGCGCCACCTGCCAGCA
>JAWOAS010000075.1:0-3613 GCA_046498405.1 Egibacteraceae bacterium | reverse complement strand
ACGCAAGGCGACACAGAGGTCGTCCTCCACCTATACGAAGAGTTCGGCGCCGATTGCGTGCACCGCCTGAACGGGATTTTCGCCTTTGCGATCTGGGACCGCTCAAGCAGGGAGCTGTTCATTGGTCGTGACAGAATGGGTCGGTCGCGGGCGGCGGTGGCGGTCCAGCCGCGAGTGGCGGATCTGGGTGCTGTGAGCGCGGCGAGTCGCCACTCGCCGGTGGGGTCGGCGTGTCGGTCGTGGGCGGCGGTGGCGGTCCCGCGGCGAGTGGCGGATCTGGGTGCTGTGAGCGCGGCGAGTCGCCACTCGCAGGTGGGGTCGGCGTGTCGGTCGTGGGCGGCGGCCGCGGCCCTCCACCGAGTGGGTCGCGCCCGCTCAGCCCTCGACGGCCGAGGCCATCGCGCGGAGCTTGAGGCGGGTCTCCTCGAGCTCGTCCTCGGGCAGCGACGCGGCGACGATGCCCGCGCCGGCGAAGAGCCGGGCCCGCGCGCCGTCGACCTCCGCGCAGCGCAGGGCGATGCCGAGCTCGCCGTCGCCGCGGGCGTCGACCCAGCCGACCGGGCCGGCGTAGCGCCCACGGTCGAGGTGCTCGAGGCGGCGGATGACCTCGAGCGCCTCGAGGGTCGGGGTGCCGCACACCGCCGCGGTGGGATGCAGCCGCCCCCCGAGGCTCAGCACGTCCTCGTCATCGTCGGCGAGCGTGCCGTGGACGTCGGTGGCGAGGTGCTGGACGTTGGCCAGGCGCAGCAGCCACGGCTCGGCGTCGGCGGACAGGTCGGCCAGCACCGGCGCGAGGGCCGCGCGGACCGAGTCGACGGCGAAGGCGTGCTCGGCGACGTCCTTGGCCGAGGCCTGCAGCGCGGTGCCGTGCGCAGCGTCGGCCTCGGCGTCGGCGCCGCGCGGTGCGGAGCCGGCGAGCACCCGGGAGGTCACCGTGCGGCCCCAGCGGCGGGCCAGCAGCTCCGGGGTCGCCCCGACGAGCCCGTCGACGGCGAAGGTGTAGCAGGAGGGGAAGCGCGCGGCGAGGCGGCGCACGAGGAGGCGAGGGTCGAACGCAGCGCGGGCCCAGACGACGCGGTCGCGGGCGAGGACGACCTTGTCGACCTCGCCGTCGGCGATCGCCGACGTCGCGGCGGCCACGGCGTCGAGCCAGCGCAGCTCGGCCAGCCCGGAGCCGGCGTAGCGCACGCGGTCGTGGGGCACCGGCGGGGCGTGGGCCTCGACGAGACCCGCGGGGTCGGCCAGGCGCGGGTCGCCCTCCTCGGCGACGACGGTGACCCACGCGCGGCCGTCGCGGCGGCCGACGACGACCTCGGGCACGACGAGACGCGAGCCGGCGCGCTCGGGGTCGAAGGTCAGGCTCGCGAAGGCCACCGGGCCGGTGCCCGGCAGGGCGAGCGCGTCGTCGGTCGCCACCGCGTCGAGCACCGCGGCGAGCGCCTCGCGGGCCTGCCCGGTCCGCCGCCAGCCGGTGGGCACGGCGATCGAGGCGGCGGTGCCGCTGGCCACGAGGCCCTCGCCCTCGTGGAGCCACACCCGCGCGGAGGGGTCGGGCAGGAGGTCGAGGAGGTCGCCGGGATCGTCGATCGCCACGGTCCTGGCGCGCAGGGTCCGCGGCGTCGTCATCGCGCCGGCGGCGGGTCCGTGGGCTCGGTGCGGCCGGCGTCGTCGGCCGCGCGGTGATCCTCACCGGGCGTGTCGGCGGTGATGCGCTCGGCGGCAGAGGCGAGCAGCAGCCGGCGGAAGTGGTGGGCGATGATCGCGCCGGTGGCCGGCAGCATGTCGCGGAAGGCCCCGACGAGGCGGGTCGAGGCCTCCTCCTGCGAGCTCGACGACTCCTGGATCGGGTCGCGGACGAAGCGCACGAAGAGGTCGACGGCCTCGTCGGCGATCGCCCGCATCGCCTCGTCGTGGCGCCGGGCGAGGCCGAGCAACTCGTCGAGCGGCACGCCGGCGGCGAGCAGGGACATGCCGGCGGTCAGCACCTCGGCGTCGGCGGGGGAGTAGCGCGCCTGCCCGCCGACGATCCGCGGCTCGAGCAGCCCCTCGCGCTCGAGCGCCTCGAGGAGCGCGACGGGCAGATCGGTCGCCTCGGCGAGCTCCTCGCGGGTCAGCTCCTGCTGCGCGTCGTCCTCGCCGGGCACCGGGCCGGTGAGCGCGCGCACGAGGGCGGCGTCGGCCGGGTCCTCGTCGAGCATCCGCCGGATCACCGGTAGCGGCACGCCGTCGGCCTCGAGGTCGCGGACCTGCGCGAGCCGCTGCCGGTGGCCGTCGTCGTACCAGGCCTGCGACCCCTCCTGGGAGGCGCGCGGCAGCAGCCCCGCGTCCTGGTAGCGGGCGACGGCCTCGGGGTCGACCTCGGCGGCGGCCGCGAGGTCATCGATGTGGTACCGCACGACCCCACTCTACGCCTGCGACGCGCCGCTCCCGGGGCGTCGGCCGCACCCGCGTGGCTACCGCGTGACGACGTTCTCCTCGCTCAGCCGCTTGGCGACGGCGACGACGAGCTCGCGCACGGTCCGGTCGGCGAGACGGTGCAGCAACGCGGCGTCGAGCTGGCGGCCCATGCGCCCGAGCGGCGGGTCGTAGGCGCCCTGCATCACGAGCGTCGGCGAGTCCACCTCGCGCAGGCCGATCTCGCCGTGGAAGACCGGCAGCACGCGATCGAGCGGCAGCGACTCGCCGTCCTCGCCGAGCGGCTCCCACGACAGCACCCGCCACGTCATCTCCCCGAGCTGCCAGGGAGGGCCGACGTTGGCCAGGACCGGCCGGGAGAAGCGACCGACGTCGAGCCGGAGCAGCCAGCGCTCGAGCCCCGCGTCCTCGGCGGGCTGCGGCAGCCACTGACCTGGGTCGGCCCGGAAGGCCTCAGCAACCGTGTCGGGCTTGCCGGGAACCGGGCACGTCTGAAACACGGTCGTCGTGGTCATCCTGCGCTCCTTCGGCTCCCTGCCGGGCTCCGTCGCGCCCCGGCCCCGCCCGCGCTCTTGCACAATCGTCATCGTCGTCCTCACTGCAGGTGCACGGTCTGCCGCCGCTGGCGCACGAGCGCGCGCCCGCAGCGAGATCCACAGGGTGCCCCCTCGCCGGCGATCGCGGTCGGGCCGCGCGACGTATCCGCGGCGTGCCGAAGGTCCCGTCCGCGCGGAGGCCGGCGGGGACGTTGGGCCTGCCCGGCGAGGGACGACCGCCACTGCCCGCTTCCGACGCTCACGGGAAGGATCGCCTACAGGACCGCCCGCGCGACGCGCGACGCGCCGCGCTCCCGCCCCGAGGAGGCCGCATGCGCATCCGCGACGTGATGACCCCCAACCCGGTTGCCGTGGCCCCGTCGGCGTCGGTGCTCACCGCGCGCAGGCTCATGGCCCGCCACGGCATCCGCCACCTGCCCGTCGTGGTCGGCGGCACGCTCGTGGGCATCGTCAGTGACCGTGATCTGCGCGTCGGCGACAAGGCCCTCGCCGATGCGCTGACGACGCTGCGCTCGGACCTCGTCAGCGGTCGCTACCGCGCCGTCGAGGCCGTGATGACGCGTCCCGTGCAGACCATCGCGCCCAGCGCGACGATCAACGAGGCCGCCCACCGCATGCGCACCCTCAAGATCAGCGCCCTG
>JAWOAS010000048.1:0-14219 GCA_046498405.1 Egibacteraceae bacterium | reverse complement strand
CGCGGCCTCGGCGTGAGCCTCGCGCTGCTGCTCGCGGCCTCGGCGTGAGCCTCGCGCTGCTGCTCGCGGCCTCGGCGTGAGCCTCGCGCTGCTGCTCGCGGCCTCGGCGTGAGCCTCGCGCTGCTGCTCGCGGCCTCGGCGTGAGCCTCGCGCCCGCCGCGAACCGGGCCTGCCCGATGGCCTCGGCAAAGCGGTGCTCGGGCCCGTCCGCGCCCGTGGCGCCGGGGCCTCGCGCTCACGGGGCGAGGCGCTCGAGGCGCCAGCCCCCGTCGTCGCGCCGGTAGCGCAGCCGGTCGTGCAGGCGCGCGGCACGGCCCTGCCACACCTCGACCTCCCGGGGGGTGAGGCGGAAGCCGCCCCACCAGGCCGGGCGGGGCACCGGCGCCTCGGCGAAGCGCTCGGTCGCCGCGGCGAGCGCAGCGTCGAGCTCGTCACGGCCGGCCACCGGGCGGCTCTGCGGGCTCGCCCACGCGCCGAGCTGGCTGTCGCGGGGGCGCGAGGCGAAGTAGGCGTCGGCCTCCTCGGCGGGGATCGGCGCGACGGTTCCGCGCACGATGACCTGGCGCTGCAGCGGCGTCCAGCAGAACACCGCCGCCGCCCGCGGGTTGGCGCCGAGCTCGCGGGCCTTGCGGCTCTCGAGGTTGGTGTAGAAGTCGACGCCGCCGTCCTCGAGGCCCTTGCAGAGCACGGTGCGCGCGCTGGGCTCGCCGTCGGCCCCGGCCGTGGCCAGCGTCATCGCCGTCGGGTCGGGCAGGCCGGCGGCGACGGCCTCGGCGATCCAGCGTGCGAGCTGGTCGAGGGGGTCGGCGGCGACCTCGCGCTCCTCGAGGCGGTCGGCGCGGTACTCCTCGCGCAGCGCGGCGAGGTCGACGGCCTGCCCGGAGGGCGTGCGGCGCTCTGACGGCTCGGGCATGGCCGTAGCGTGCCACCGGGGGCGCCCGGGCGCTGCGGGCCGGAGTCCGGGCGTATCCTCCGGCGTGGTCGCACCCCCACCGCGCGGAGGCGTATGGTCACCGAGGAGCTCGCAGCGAGGGCACGGTCGTGGATCGCCGACGACCCGGACCCGGCCACGCGCGCCGAGCTCGTCGCGCTGCTCGACGACGACGACGAGGCCGGCCTGGCCGCGGCCTTCGCCGCCCCGCTGGCCTTCGGCACCGCTGGCATCCGCGGCCCGCTCGGTCCCGGACCGGCGCGGATGAACCGTCTCGTCGTGCGCGCGACGACGGCGGGCCTGGCCGCACGCCTCGCCGAGGAGGGCCCTCCCGGTGAGCAGCTCGTCGTCGTCGGCCGCGACGCCCGGCACGGCTCGGCGGCCTTCCTCGCCGAGACCGTCGGGGTGCTCGCCGCCGCCGGGCTGCGGGTCATGGCCTGGCCCGAGCCGGTGCCGACCCCGCTGCTGGCCTTCGCGGTGCGCCATCTCGACGCCGCCGCCGGCGTGCAGATCACCGCGAGCCACAACCCGCCGCAGGACAACGGCTACAAGGTCTTCTGGCGCGGCGGGGCGCAGATCGTCGACCCGCTCGACGTCGAGATCGCCGCCCGCATCGCCGAGGTCGACCGCCCTGGGCGCGTGCCCGTCGACGACGACGCTGCGGTGCCCGCGCCGCCCACCGAGGTCGCCGGGGCCTACCGACGCGCGTGCCTGGCCCTGCCGCGCTACCCCGGCCACCGTGACCTGCGGATCGCCTACACCCCCCTGCACGGCGTCGCCGGGCCGGAGGTCGTCGGGCTGCTCGCCGACGCGGGCTTCGCCGACGTCGCGCTCGTCGACGCCCAGCACGAGCCCGACCCCGATTTCCCGACGGTGCGCTTCCCCAACCCCGAGGAGCCCGGTGCGCTCGACCTCGTCCTCGCCCGCGCCGGGCAGGCCCGCGCCGACCTCGTGCTCGCCAACGACCCCGACGGCGACCGGGTCGCCGCGGCGATCCCCGCGCCGGGACGCTGGCGGGTGCTCACCGGCGACGAGCTCGGCTGCGTGCTCGCCGAGCACCTCCTCGCGACCGGGCCCGACGACCCCGACCGCGTCGTCGCGCGCACCGTCGTCTCGAGCCAGCTGCTCGACCGCATCGCCGAGCACCACGGGGTGCGCCACCTCGCCACCCTCACGGGCTTCAAGTGGATGGCCAAGGCCATCGCCGACCTCGAGGGCGAGGGTGCCTGGCCGGTGCTGGCCTACGAGCAGGCGCTCGGGGTCATGGTCGGCGGCGCGGTGCGCGACAAGGACGGCATCTCCGCCGCGCTCGTCATCGCCGACCTCGCCGCGGGCCTCGCCGCGTCCGGGCGCACCCTCGCCGACGCCGTCGACGACCTCGCCCGCCGCCACGGGGTGCACCGCACCGCGGGGCGCTCGGTGCGCCTCGAGGGCGAGGCCGGCCAGCAGCTCGTCACCCAGGCCCTCGCCCGGCTGCGCGTGGCGCCGCCGGCGGCCCTCGCTGGCGTCGACGTCGCGGCGATCGCCGACCACGCCAGCGGGCGGCGCACCCATGCCGACGGGCGGGTCAGTGCCGTGGCGACCCCGCCGCAGGAGCTCATCGGCGTCGAGCTCGCCGACGGCTCGAAGGCGCAGGTCCGCCCCAGCGGCACCGAGCCGCTGCTCAAGTGCTACCTCGAGGTCGTCGAGCCCGTCGAGGGCGACCTCGCCGCCGCCAACGCCCGCGCCGACGAGCGCGTCGAGCGCCTCGCGGACGACTTCCTCACCGCGCTGGGCGTGCCGACCGACCCGTGAGCCGGCCCGTCCCGCGGCTTCTTCCCCGGGCCCGGCGGCCCGGCAGCGGCCACGCGGTTCCCCCTGGTCGGCGGCCCGCCAGCCGCCTCCGCGGCTCACCCCTGCCCGGCTGCTCACCAGCCTCCCCGCGGCTCACCCCTGCCCGGCTGCTCACCAGCCTCCCCGCGGCTCCCCCGGGGCCGGGCTGCCCGCCACGGCCCGCCGCGACGGCCTCTACAGCGGCAGGCGCAGGGCGCCGTCGTCGCCGTCGAGGACGCGCACCCGCACGCTGCAGGCCAGCAGGAAGGCGCGGACCTCCTCCCAGCCCTCGTAGCGCCCGCCGCGGGCGACGACCTCGCCGACCCCGGCGTTGGCGATGAGCTTGGCGCAGCCGAAGCACGGCGCGGCGGTGGTGTAGAGCGAGGCGCCGTCGCGCTCGGCGGGGGCGCTGAAGAGCAGGGCGTTGGCCTCGGCGTGGACCGCGACGCAGTCGTCGTAGGCCGACGGCGCGCCGGTCGGCTGCGTCGACGCGCCACGCGGGCACGCGCCGGCGTCGCAGTGGCCGTAGCCCGACGGCGGTCCGTTGTAGCCGGTGGCGCGGAGGTGCCGGCCGGCGACGAGCACCGCCCCGACCTTGCGGCGTACGCAGTTCGAGCGGCTCGCGGCCGCCTCGGCGAGATCGAGGAAGTACTCGTCCCAGGACTGACGTGGCACCTGCGGCTCCCGGCTCGGCGCTGCGCTCCCACAGCCTAGGGGACCGCGCTCGTCGCCTGGGCTGCCCGCCGCACCGGCCCCGTCGGCGCCGCGCGGACTCGCCGGCGACGGTGGTCCGTCGGCCGCACCGGCTCAGTCGAGGCCGCGCAGGGTCACCGGCGGCTGGTGCAGCCCGAGGATCGCCTCGGTGGCGCGCATCGCCCGCACCGTCGCGGCGGTGTCGTGGACGCGGACGAGGCGGGCGCCGGCCTGCACCGACAGCGCTGCGCAGGCCAGTGAGGCCTCGAGGCGCTCGTCGGCGGCGAGGCCGCCGAGGGCCTCGCCGAGGAAGTCCTTGCGCGAGAGCGCGACGAGGACGGGGTAGCCGAGCGCGGCGAGCTCGCCGAGGCGGCGGGTGACCTCGAGGGACTGGAACGTCGTCTTGCCGAAGTCGTGGCCGGGATCGACGATGATCCGCTCGGCGGGGACGCCGCGGCGCTGCGCCTCGACGGCCAGCGCCGCGCAGGTCCGCACGACGTCGGTCGTGCAATCGGGGTCGTAGACCGGGCGGAACGGCCGGGTGCGCGGCGGGCCACCGGGGTGCATGACCACGAGGGCGCTGCCCGGTCGCGCGGCGACGACGTCGGCGACCTCGGGCTCGACCATCCCCGAGACGTCGTTGACGACCTCGGCGCCGGCGTCGAGGGCGGCGGCGGCGACCTCGGCGCGGAAGGTGTCGACCGAGACCGGGCAGGCGCTGTGGCGGCGGAAGGCCTCGACGAACGGCACGATCCGGTCGAGCTCCTCGGCCAGGGGGACCTCCTCGCCCGGGGCGGCCTTGACCCCGCCGACGTCGACGAGGTCGGCGCCCTCGGCGACCTGCGCGAGCGCGTGCTCGACCGCCGCGGACAGCGCGAAGGTCCGTCCCCGGTCGTAGAAGGAGTCGGGCGTGCGGTTGACGATCGCCATGACCGCGACCTCACGGCGGAAGTCGAACGTGCGCGCGCCCACCTGCATCCGCTGCTCCCATCGCCTCGCCTGCGCCGGCCCTCGCCGGCGGCCATCGTAGGGTCCCCGGCTGCCGGCGGGATCGGGTGGCCCGCCGCCGGCCCGCGGCGTCATCTCGGCCCGGGCGCGGGCCTCGACGCCGGGCGCCGGCGCGCCCACCGTCGGCGCGCGACGTCCACAGCGCGCCCGGCAGGCGGCCTCGGCGGGCGGGTGCCTCGCTATCCTTCGGGGCCAGCGTTCGAGGAGCGGTCGTTGAGCGACGAGCACGAGGGCGGGCCACCGCCGCGCGGCGACGCGGTGCCACCACCACCACCGCCACCGCCACCGCCCGCGGCCCCGCCGCCAGGGGCCCCGCCGCCACCGCCACCGCCGTCGGCCCCGCCGCCAGCGGCCCCTCCGCCGACGGCGCCTTCGGCAGGACCGCCGCCCCAGGGTCCGCCGCCCCAGGGTCCGCCGCCCTCAGGCCCGCCGCCCGGCGGCGCGGCGCCGGCCGCCGGGGCCTGGGCGCCCCCACCGCGCCAGCCCGCTGCGCCGCGCGGCCCGGCCGTGGCCGCAGGCGTGCTGCGCCCGCTCGGCCTCGGCGACGTCCTCGACGGGATGTTCCGGCTCTTCCTGCGCCACTGGCGCGCCTACCTCCTCGCGCTCGGCGCGGTGCTCGTGCCGGTGACGCTGCTCACGACGTGGCTGCAGCAGGACCTCGTCGTCGGCGCCGGCCTGCTCGAGATCCTCGACGACCCGCTCGCCGCGCAGGAGGCCGCCGCCGCCGATCCCCTCGTCGACCTCGTCGCCGGCCTCGGCGGCCAGCTCGCCGTCAGCCTCCTCGTCTCCCCGCTCATCGCCGGGATCGCCACGGTGCTCGCCGTGCGCGGGTTCCTCGGCGAGGCGGTGACCGCCTCCGGAGCGCTGGGCACCGCCGGCCGGCGCTACCTCCCGCTGGTCGTCGCGAACCTGCTCACCGTGGTTGCGGTCGGCGCCACCGCCCTCGTCATCGCCGTGCCGTTCGTCCTGCTCGTCGTCGCCACCGGCGCCGAGGGCGTCGTCATCGTCATCGCCGTGCTGCTCGGCCTCCCGGTCGCCGGGCTGGCGACCCTGGCCGTCTACGTCCTCCTGCTCGTGGCCGTGCCGGCGATCATCGTCGAGCGGGCCGGGCCGCTGGCCGCGCTCGGCCGGTCGGCCGCGCTCGTGCGGCGCCGCTTCTGGGCCGTGCTCGGCACCTGGCTGGTCGTCTGGCTCATCGCCGCGGTGATCTCCAACGTCTTCGTCTGGCCGTTCACCCTGCCCGCGACGCTGTTCGGCGGGACGACCGCGCTCGTGGCCACCGCGCTCGGCGGCATCGTTGGCGGTCTGCTCGCCGCGCCCCTCGTGCCCAACGCCCTGACCCTCGTCTACTACGACCTCCGGGTGCGCACCGAGGCGCTCGACCTCGAGGCGATGGCCACGGCGCTCGAACGCGGCGAGGGGGCTGGCCCTGCCTGAGCTGCCAATCCCCGAGGCGCCGGCGTCGGAGGTCGACGACGTCGTGCGGCAGGTCCTTTCCCAGGAGGCCTACGACGAGCTGCGACCGGGCCTGCTCGACCGGGCGCTCGGCCTCGTCCTCGACGGCATCGGCCGTCTCGTCGACCTCATCGAGGGCGCCGGGGCGGCCGGCCCGGTCGGCCTTGCCGTCCTCGTGCTCGCGGTCCTCGTCGCTGGGGCGCTCATCGGCCGCGGCGTGCGGCGGGTCTCCCGCAGCCCGGCCGTCGGCGAGCCGACCGTCGACGTCGCCGGGCGCAGCGCCGCCGACTGGCTCGCCGACGCCGCCGACGCCGAGGCACGCGGCGACCGGCGCGAGGCCCTGCGCTGCCGCTACCGGGCGCTCGTGGCCGAGCTCGCCGCCGCCGGGCTCGTCGAGGAGCTGCCGGGGCGCACGACCGGGGAGGTCCGCGCCGACGTCGGCGCCGCGGTGCCCGACGCCGCCGAGGTCTTCGGGCAGGCCACCGACGCCTTCGAGCGCGCGTGGTACGCCCGCGAGCGGGTCGACGCCGCCGACCTCGCCGCGGTGACCGAGGCGGTCACGCGGACCCGTCGCGCGGCCGGCCTCGGCAGGGTCCCCGCGTGAGCGGGGGCCTGCGCCGCCGCTGGCGGGGGATCGTCGCCACGCTCGCGCTGCTCGGCGGGCTGCTGGCCGCCGGGCTGCTGGCCGCCGGCCAGCCGCGCGAGGGCCTGCCGCTCGAGCCCGACTCCGTCGCCGCCGACGGCACCCGCGCGCTCGTCGAGATGCTCGAGGGCCTCGGCGCCGACGTCGTCGTCGGCACCGCGGTGCCCGAGGCCGCCGACACCGTCCTGCTCCTCGTCGACAACCTCGCCGACGAGCGCCGCGCCGACGTCCTCGACCGCGTCGAGGCCGGGGCCACTCTCGTGCTCGTCGACCCGGCCAGCGAGCTCGCTCCCGAGCCGGTCGGCCAGACCGGCTTCGGCTTCCTCGACACGCCGCTGTCGCGCGGCTGCGAGGTCGACGCCCTCGCCGACGTCGACCGGGTCAGCCCCGGCGACGCGCCGACGCTGGCCGTGCCCGACGACGGGGTGGGCTGCTTCGTCCGCGGCGAGGGCGCCTGGCTCGTCGCCGAGCCGCGTGGGCAGGGCACCGTCGTGACGACCGGTGGCCCACGCTGGATGACCAACCAGAGCCTCGGCGAGGCCGACCACGCGCGCCTGGCCGCCGCGCTACTCGCCCCTGAGCGCGACGCGACCGTCGCGGTGCTCCCGCCGCGGCTGCTCGCCGAGGGCGAGGGCGTCGACAGCCCCCTCGAGCTCGTGAGCCCCGGGGTCTGGGCGGCGATGGTCCAGCTCGTGATCGCCGCGGCCCTGCTCGCGTGGTGGCGGGGCCGGCGCCTCGGCGAGCCGGTGTTCGAACCCCAGCCGGTCGCGCTGCCCGGCTCCGAGCTCACCCTGGCCCTCGGCGAGCTCCACGCCAGTCGCGGCGACGCCGCCTACGCCGGGTCGGTGCTGCGCGCCCACGCGCGACGTGACCTCGCCCGGCGCCTCGGCCTGCCCCCCGACACCGAGCCCGACCGGCTCGGCGAGGCCGCACGGCGGGCCGGCGCCGCTGCCGACGACGTCGAGGTGGTCCTGCTCGCCGGGCTGCCGGACGACGACGACGGCGTGCTCGCCCTGGCCCGCGCCGCCGAGCGTGTCGAAGCCGCCCTGGCGCCTGAGGCCACCGCGCCCCCGCCCGGGGCCACCGCGCCCCCGCCCGATGCCACCACCGCGACCGAGACGAGCCCGGGGGCCCAGCCCCCTGGCGCCGCCCGCACTGCCGACCGAGGAGCGCCCCGTGCCTGAGGACCCCGCCCGCCCCGCCGTCGACCTCGCCGCCGCCCACGCGCCGATCGCCGCGGTGCGCGCCGAGATCGCCAAGGCCGTCGTCGGCCAGGACGGTGTGGTCACCGGCCTGCTCGCTGCGCTGCTCGTCCGCGGCCACGTCCTCCTCGAGGGGGTGCCGGGCACGGCCAAGACCCTGCTCGTGAAGTCCGTCGCCGCCGCGCTCGACCTCGCGAGCGCCCGGGTGCAGTTCACCCCCGACCTCATGCCCTCCGACGTCACCGGCCAGACGGTCTACCTCCAGGAGACCGGCGCCTTCGAGTTCCGGGAGGGGCCGGTGTTCACGAACTTCCTCCTCGCCGACGAGATCAACCGGACCCCGCCCAAGACCCAGGCGGCGCTGCTCGAGGCCATGGAGGAGCGCCAGGTCACCGTCGAGGGTCGCGCGCGGCGCCTGCCCGAGCCCTTCGGCGTCGTGGCCACCCAGAACCCCATCGAGTACGAGGGCACCTACCCGCTGCCCGAGGCCCAGCTCGACCGGTTCCTCTTCAAGCTCACCGTCGGCTACCCCGATGTCGCCCAGGAGCGTGACGTCCTCGCCCGGCACCACGCCGGCATGGACCCCCACGACCTCGCCGGGCTCGGGCTCACCGCCGTGGCCACCCCCGACGACCTCCTCGCCGCCCGCCGCGCCGTCGACGCCGTCGAGGTCGACGACCGGGTGCTCGGCTACCTCGTCGACCTCGTGCGGGCCACCCGTGACTCGCCCTCGGTCGTGCTCGGGGTCAGCCCCCGCGGGGCGACGATGCTCCTGCGCGCCGCGAAGGCTTGGGCGTTCCTCTCCGAGCGGTCCTTCGTCACCCCCGACGAGGTCAAGGCCGTCGCGCTGCCGACGTTGCGCCATCGCCTGCAGCTACGCCCGGAGGTCGAGCTCGAGGGCGGCACCGCCGACGGGGTGCTGCGCGGTCTCCTCGACGCCGTCGCTGTGCCCCGCTAGCGCCGATGGCCACTGACGCGAGGCCGCTGACCGCGCGGCTGCCCGCCCCGACCTGGCGCCTCGGCGCGCTCGCGGCCGCGGTCAGCCCCCTGGCCTGGGCGCTGCCGCTCTCGCCGCTGGCCGCGCCGAGCCTGCTCACCGCGCTCGTCCTCGCCCTCGCCGCCCTCGACGTCGCGCTGGCCCCGGCCCCGGCCCGTCTGGCCGTCGAGCGCGAGCTGCCTGGCGCGGTCTCCCTCGAAGGCGAGGGCGTCGTGCGCTGGCGCGTGGCCAACCCGTCGCCTCGGCGGCTGCGCGTGGCCCTCGCCGACGACCTCGCCCCCTCCCTCGGCGCGCAGACCCGCCGGGCCCGCCTCGTCGTGCCCCCGCGCGGGCGGGCCAGCGGCGCGACGACGATCCGGCCGACCCGCCGAGGCCGCTTCAGCCCCGAGACCGTCACGCTGCGCGTCGAGGGACCGCTGCGTCTGGCCGCCCGCCAGGACGTCCTCGCGGTGCCCGGCAGCCTGCGGGTCCTGCCGCGCTTCCGCTCCCGCGAGGAGGCCGAGCTGCGCCTCGACCGCGCGCAGGTTCTCCAGGCGGGGTTGCGGCTCGCCCAGGGCCAGGGTGGCGGCACGGAGTTCGACCGTCTCCGGGAGTACGAGGTCGACGACGAGTTCCGCCACATCGACTGGGCGGCCACCGCCCGCAGCGGCAAGGCGATCGTGCGGACCTACCGTGCCGAGCGCAACCAGACGGTGCTCGTGCTCCTCGACAGCGGCCGCACGATGGCCGGGCAGGTCGCCCTCGAGGGCGGTCGCGCGCGGTCGGGCTACGCCGACGCCTCCTGGACGGTGCCCCGCCTCGACCACGCGATGGACGCGGCGATGGCCCTGACCGTCGTCGCGACCCGCCTCGGCGATGCCACCGGCCTCGTGGCCTTCGCCGACGGCGTGCGCGCGGTCGTGCCGCCGCGCGGCAAGCCCGCCCAGCTCGGCCGGATCACCGAGGCGCTCGCGCCGATCGAGCCGGTGCTGGCCGAGAGCGACTACCGGCAGGCCTTCGGCGAGACGCTCACGCGCTTCCGGCGCCGCGCCCTGCTCGTCGTGCTCACCGAGCTCAGCCCCGAGCCGATGGCCGAGACGCTGCTGCCGGCGCTGCCGCTCGTGCTGCGCGACCACCTCGTCATCGTCGCTGGCATCCGCGACCCCGAGGTCGACCGCTGGGCCGGAGGGGTGCCCGAGGACGCCGAGGCGGCCTACCGCAAGGCCTCGGCCGCGGCGGCCCTGGAGCGTCGCGCGCAGGCCGCCGCGAGGCTGCGGGGCCTTGGTGCCACGGTCATCGACGAGCCGCCGGCCCGGCTGCCCGGCGCGCTGGCCGACGCCTACCTCGACGTCAAGGCGACCGGGCGGCTCTAGGCGCCCGGCCCTGGGGCCGCGGGTCAGCGCGGCGCTGGCGGGGGCGTCGCCGTGGCCGGTGCGGTGGCCCAGCCCCGGTCGGCCTGCTCGCCGAGCGCGCCGGTCAGCCCCGCCGCGGCGGCGCGGCGGCCGAGCACGGCGACGAAGGCGAGGAAGGCGACCTCGGCGGCCACGCCGATGCCGACGCGCACGGCGGTGGGCAGCGCCGAGCCCGTCACGAAGCCCTCGATGAGCCCGGCGAGGAGGAAGACGACGGTCAGACCCGCGAGGATCGTGATCGCGCGGCGCCCCTCCTCGCGCAGCGCCGCGCCCCGGCGACGGTCGCCCGGCGCGATGAGCGTCCAGCCGACCCGCAGCCCCGCGCCGCCGGCGAGGAAGACCGCGGTGAGCTCGAGCAGGCCATGCGGGATGATGAGCCCCCAGAACCGCGCCTGCTCGCCGGCGGCGACGAAGAAGCCGAGGGCCGCCCCGACGTTGAAGCCGTTGAAGGCCATGACGAGGACCGTGGGAGCGGCGAGCAGCCCCCCGCCGGCGAAGGCGAGGATCGCGACCTGGACGTTGTTGACGGTGACCTCCGTGGCGAACTGCGCGGAGGGGTTCGAGGAGTAGTACGCCTCGAAGTCCTCGGCGACGTAGGCCTCGCGCACCGCCGCGGGGGCCGTCGCCTCGAGGGCGGCCTCCGACGTGCCGATCCACAGCGCCGCGACGGCGGCTGGCAGCAGGAAGAGCAGGGTCGCGGCGAGGTGGAAGGCCCGGGTGTGCCACACCGCGGCGGGGAAGGTCTCGAGGGCGAAGCGCGACAGCGAGCGCCACGAGCCGCCACGGGTGCCGTAGAGCAGCGCCGAGGCGCGCGCGACGAGCGCGGAGAGCTCGGCCACGAGGGCCCGGTCGCCAAAGCGTGTGCGCGCGATCGACAGGTGCGTCGCGGCCCGCTGGTAGCGCATCGCGAGCTCCTCGAGCTCCTCGGCCGACAGTCGCGCGGGACTGCGGCCGGCCTGGTCGAGCAGCGCGGCGAGGCGCTGCCACTCCTGCCGGTGGCTGGTGATGAAGCCGTCGATGTCCACGCTTGGCAGGATAGGGTGCGGTGGCGAGCGAGGAGACCCTGGTGCCCACAGCCGAGCAGCGCGGCGTCGTCACGCCCGAGGCGGTGCGTCTCGACTTCGAGGAGGCCACCGTCGGTACGCGCGCGGTGGCGATCCTCATCGACTGGGTGATCCAGGCGGTCGTCCTCACCACGCTGACCTTCGCCGCGACGTTCCTCCTCGGCGCGATCGGCGAGGTCGGCGGGGCCACCGCCGTGATCATCGCGCTGCTCCTGCTGACCTTCGCGGTGACGTTCGGCTACCCGATCGGCTTCGAGGTCGCCTGGCGCGGCCGCACCCCCGGCAAGGCGGCGATGGGCCTGCGCGTGGTCACCGTCGAGGGCGCCCCGGTGGGCTTCCGCCACGCCGCGATCCGCGCGGCCCTCGGCCTCGTCGACTTCGCGCTGACCTCCGGTTTCGCCGCGGTGATCACCGCGCTGGTCTCCCAGCGCTCCCAGCGCCTCGGTGACCACGTCGCCGGCACCGTCGTCGTGCGCGAGCGCGTTGCCGGCGGCTCTGCCGAGGCGATCGCCTTCGCGGTGCCCGCCGGTGCCGAGGCCTACGCCGCGACGATCGACGTCAGCGGGGTCGGCGGGCAGGACTACCAGACGGTCCGCGAGTTCCTCCTGCGCGCCGACGGCCTGCCGCCGGAGCGCCGCGCGGCGCTCGCCGAGCGCCTCGCGACCTCCCTCGCGCGGCGCCTCGCGCACCAGCCGCCGCCGGGCACCCATCCCGAGACGTTCTTGCGCTGCGTCGCCGCGGGCTACCAAGCCCGCGGCCACGCGGCGAACGGTGCCGTCGGGGCCGCGGCCTCCCCGATGCCCGCCCCAGCCCCGGTGGCGCGAGCTGCACCAGGCCCTGGGTCGGCCCCGGTCGTACCGCCGGGCGCCCCGCCGACACCGGCCTCGCCTCCGGCCGCGCCCGAGTCGCCGTCTCCGGCTCAGTCGCCGCCTGCGACGCAGTCGCCGCGCCCGGCCCACGACCATGCACAGGGGGACTCCGCGGAGGAAGACACCACGCCGGCGGGTCATCGTCCCCGGGGCTTCACCGCCCCTGGCTGAACCGGCGGGGACGGGTGATCGTCTCCGGCGGCCCGCCGCACTGCGGCTCGTCATCGTCTCGTGCCCACGCCACCGTCCGCGGAGGGGCTAGGTGCTGGCAGGGTTGTGCGCCCCGGGGGTGGCCGGGGCGCGGCGAGGGTGGAGGTGGAGCGGTTTTAGAGGTCGAGGGTGGGCTGCTCGGGCGCCGGTGGCGGGGCGTCGGGGGGTTCGGGGGGCGGTGGCCGCTCATCGTCGGGTGGCCTGCCGGGCGGGTCACCGCCGGGCGGGTCACCGCTGGACCGTGCACCATCCCCGCCGGAGCCGCGGCGGTTGCGGCGTCTGGCGTTGGGGGGTTTGGTGAGCGTGTAGGGGCTGGGGTCGGCGGGGGTGCGCTGCCCTTCTGGGGTGGGGGTGATCTGCCAGCCGTGGTGGTGGAGGTGGAAGTGGCAGTTGGCGCAGAGCAGCACGAGGTTGTCGAGGTTGGTCGGGCCGCCGTCGACCCAGTGGGTCAAATAGTGTGAGTGGCATTGGTGGATGGGGGCGCGGCAGCCGACGCAGTGCCGGTCCCTCACCGCGAGCGCGTCGAGTTGGGCGAGGGTGGGGTCGCGGTGGCGGCGGCCGACGTCGAGGATCTCGTCGTTGCGGCCGGTGGTCACCACCGCCGCGGCGGTGTGGCAGGCCAGCATCCGGGCGGTCTCAGAGGAGATCGGCCCGGCGCCGTCCAGGGTTGGTGGGGTGGGGTCGACGCCGGTGAGCTGGGTGATCGTGGTGATGAGCAGCAGCTGGGGGGGTCGGCCGCGCAGCGCCGGCAGCGTGCCCTTCGCGAGCGCGGTGTCGCAGATGGTCTCCAGCGCGTCGGCGCGGCGCTGATCGGCGCTGCGGTCATCGTCCTTTGAGGTCTTGCGGCCGGCGGAGGCCAGGGCGGTGCGCAGCTTGGCGGCCTGGGCGGCGGGCAGCCGGCCCTTCAAGGTCGCCAGCCCGTCGGCGCCGGTGGCGGTCAGCCACAGCGACCGGCTGGCGTGGGCGAGCCGGTCGCGTTCAGCGAGCCGGCGGGGGTCATTGGCGCCCTGCCAGTCGTCGAGCTCGCCGGCGAGCTGCTTTGAGCTGACATCGGAGCCGCGGCGGGCGGCCATCGCATCGAGCTTGCGGCGGGCGCGCTCGCGGGCCTGCCGGGCCCGCCGCCGCCGCGCCGCCTCCTCATCCCCACCATCGCCGGCGGCGGGGCCGTCAGCGTCCGAACCGGCCCCCTGCGAACCGGCGCCCTGCGAACCGGCACCCTGCGAGCCGGCACCAGAACCGGCGGCGTCGCCCCGGCCGGCGCCGTCCCCGCCAGCGTCACCCGCGCCCGCCCCGTCGCCTGCGTCGCCTGCGTCACCTGCGTCGCCTGCGTCACCCGCGCCCGCCCCGTCGCCTGCGTCGCCTGCGTCACCCGCGCCCGCGCCATTACCGTTGCCGCCGGCGTCGCCGGAGCCGTTGTCTCCGCTGCCGGCATTGCCGTCGCTGCCGTCACCGCCGGTGTCGTCGCCGTCGTTGTCGTTGTCGTGCTGGTTGTTGTTGCCTTCTTGGTCCCAGCGGTCGGTGTCGAGGCGGAGTTTGCGCCAGGCTTTGGCGGTCACGGCGGCTTGTTCGTAGTTGAGTTCCCCGCGGGCCAGCGCGGCGTCGGTGTCGGGCAGGTCGGGCAGTTCGTTGGCGGTGCGGACATACCCCAGCGCCTCGTAGGGGGTGTGTTGGTGGCAGCGTTCGAGCAGGGAGGCCGCTGAGCGGACCCCGGCCAGCCGGTAGGCGCCGCGCTCGTCGATCTCGCCCAGCGCCCGCAGCCGTTCGCGGTGCACCCGGGCCAGCAGCCCCGTCAGGGTGGCGTGGGCGTCGAGCAGCTCGGTGTCACCGACCGCGCCGCCCAGCGGCAGCCCGGCCAGCTGCCCGAGCGCCTCACCGATGGTCTCGAGCAGCCCGGCCAGCGACAGCTCCCCGCCCACCCCCGACCCCGCACCGTTGGTGGCAGAG
>JAWOAS010000106.1:0-20857 GCA_046498405.1 Egibacteraceae bacterium | reverse complement strand
GCCGGCGATCGTGATCCCGCCGAGGGCCAGCGGGCGGTCGGCGTCGGCGGCGAAGGCGTGGACGTCGACGCCCTGGCCGATGCGCACCGGCGGGCTCAAGCCCCGGGGCCGTCGGCGTCGAGGGGGCTGCCCCACAGGACGTCGACGGTGAAGCCGGCGGCGAGCAGGAGCGTCGCCGGGTCGGTGGCCGTGCCCGCGCCGCGGGCCAGTGCGGCGTCGAGGGCCTCACGGCGCAGCAGCTGCGGCGTCTGGGGCACGAACAGGCCCGTGCGCGAGACCCCCTCGAGCACCGCGGCGCCGTTGACGCGCTTGAGGGCGTCGGTGACCGGCGCGCCCCGTACGACCGCGGCGGTGTCGTCGGTGAGCCGCGCGCGCATCTTCGCGACGAGCTCGGGGCCGTCGGCGGCGATGCCGTCGACCTCGATGAGCGCGACGAGGGCGACGTCGTCGGGGACCTCGCGCAGTCCGGCGAGGAGCCCCGCGAGGCGGGTGTCGTCGGCGGGGCACGGCGTGCCGGCTGGTGCGGCGGCGTGACGGGAGACGACGACGACGCCCTCGAGGGCGTCGCGCAACGGCTCGGCGTGCTCCCCGAGGCGGGCCGACTCAGCGTCAGCGCAGAGGACACCCCACATGCTCAGCCCACCCACCGGCCGCGGCGTCGGAGGGGGCAGCGTGCTCCGCCACCCCCCGGGTCGTCGAGGGGCACGAGCGGCGCTGAAGGCCTCGCGAAGCGTCGCAGAGCGGGTCCTCTCTCGTCTCGACGGCGGGCACGATGCCACGCCCGCCGCAGCGGACGCCGCGCCGCCCTCCAACGGCACCACCGATCCGCCTCACTAGTATGCGCCCATGCGCCGCCGCCTTCACGCCCCCCAGCCCCGA
The DNA here is from genome assembly GCA_046498405.1 of Egibacteraceae bacterium. GTDB lineage: Bacteria > Actinomycetota > Nitriliruptoria > Euzebyales > Egibacteraceae > T1Sed10-49. The sequence continues at coordinate 19,978 of JAWOAS010000106.1, read as the reverse complement.
CCGCGGGCCCGCCAGCCCCAGCCGCGGGCCCGTCAGCCCCGACCAGGGGCCCGTCAACCCCGACCGCGGGCCTCCCAGTCGACCGCGCAGGCCTACGCGGGGGCGGGACGGGGCAGGATCGCCCGACGATGAGCTCCGCGGCGATCGTGCTCGCCGGCGGCGCGGGAACGCGTCTGCAGGCCAGCGAGAACAAGGTCTACCTGCCCGTCGGCGGGCGCCCGCTCCTGGCCTGGTCGCTCGCGGCCTTCGACGCCGCCGAGCCCATCGCGCAGATCGTCCTCGTCATCCGCGGCGAGGACGCCGAGCGCGCGGCGGCGGTGCTCGCCGAGCACCCGATCGGCAAGCTCACCGCGGTCGTCGTCGGCGGCGCGACGCGTCACGCCAGCGAGCGCGCCGGCCTCGAGGTCCTCGCCGGTGACATCGACAGCGGCGTCGTCGACCTCGTCTGCATCCACGACGCCGCCCGGCCGTTCGTGCGCGCGGCGCTGCTCGAGCGCGTCCTCGCGGTGGCCCGGCGCCACGGCGGGGCGATCCCCGGTCTCGCCGTCGACGCGCCGGTGCTGCTGCGCACCGGCAGCGGCGGGGGCGCAGCCGAGCCGGTGACCACCGACGACCTGCGCCGGGTGCAGACCCCGCAGGCCTTCCGGGGCCCTGAGCTCCTCGCGGCCTTCCGCCGGGCCGAGGCCGAGGGCTTCGCGGGCGTCGACACCGCCGAGACCGTGGCGCGCTACAGCGCCCTCGACGTCCACGTCGTCGAGGGCGACCACGACAACATCAAGGTGACCTTCGTCGAGGACCTCTTCGCCGTCGAGGCGCTCGCCGCGCGCTGGAGCGGCTGAGGCGCCGCTCAGCCCTGCTCGGGTCCGAGGATGCGCAGCGGCATGCCGGCGGCGAGGTCGGGGATCGCGCCCTCGTCGCAGCACAGGTCGCCGGGCAGCTGGGGCTCGGTGCGGCCGTCGCGCTTGAGGACGAGGTGGCCGAGGGCGGGCAGGTGCTCGTTGACGACCGAGCCCACGCCGGTGACGGTGAGCTCGGCGTCGCCCAGCAGCACCCGGTCGCCGGGCGTCACCCCGCCCTCGGCGCTGAGGCAGCGGTGCAGGACCGCGAACTCCGCGAGCTCCTCGGGGGCGTGCTCGCCGAAGAGGATGACGATGCCCTCCTCGAAGAACTGCGACGCGAGGTCGCCGACGGCGCAGATCTCGGCGTCCATGCGCACGTCCATGCCGGCCTCTCTCGTTGGCGGCCTGCCTCAGGCCGCGGCCTCGCGCTCGAGGTGCAGCGCCATGGCCGCGGCGGCCTGGTCGCAGATGAGCACGTCGACGAGCGATCCGCGCATCGCCGCCCAGATCGCTCGCGCCTTCTCCGGCCCTGCCACCACCGCGACGACGCTGGGGATCGCTCGGAGCTCGTCGAGGCCGAGGGCCAGCACACGGTCGGCGAGCGGGCTCGCGAGCTCGCGACCGTCGTCATCATAGAACCGCGCGGCGATGTCGCCCGCCGGCGCGAGGGCCTCGAGCGCCCGACGCTCGTCCTCGTCGAGGTGGGTCGACTGGAGGATCTGCGCGGCGAAGCCGTGCCCGAAGCGCCCGACGCCGACGAGGGCGAGGTCGGCGGCGCGGGCCTTCTCGAGCTCCGCGGCGATCGAGCGGTGGGCGCGCAGGTCGGCCACGGTCGTGGGGCTGTCGAGGAAGGCCGGGGCGTGGAGGTAGGAGTACTGCCCCCCGAGCCGCGCGGCGAACTCCCGGACGAGCTCGTGGCCCGACAGCCGCGGCTCGAGCTGGAGGTCGCCGCCGAGCTGGACGACCTCGACGTCGTAGGCGCCCTCGACGTCGAGGTGCTCGGCGACCTTCGCCAGCGTGCGCCCCCACGACAGCGTCATGCGCTGGCCGCTCTCGATGCGCCCGGCCAGCCAGCGGGCGGCGAGCTCGCCCACCCGCTCAAGGGGGTCACCCCCGGCGTCGGCGGCGAGCACGACCGCCTCATCGAGGCCGAAGACCTCGACGAGGGACTCCTCGAGGGCGCGCTGGCGGCGCAGGGGATGGACGACGTGGAAGCGGATGACGCCCTCGCGGCGCGCGGCGGCCAGCATCCGGGAGACGTTCGAGCGGGTCGTGCCGAGGCGCGCGGCGACCTCCTGCTGGGTCAGCTCCTCGACGTAGTACAGCCTCGCGGCCTCCGCCAGGCGTTCCTCGCGTCGCAGCACCTTGCCACCCCAGCTCGCACAGGTGTGATCACCCTGACCATCGGTGACACCACGATCGTGGGCGGCTCGGCCCCTGTCAACCAGGCTCGCCGGCGACGCGGCGCCGCAGCGGCGTGGCCTCGACGCGGGTGGCGAAGACCATGCGCCCGTGGGGGTTGGAGAGGATCGAGGTGACCTCCGCGCCGACGGCCTCGCCGACGTGGTCGGCGGCGGACTCGACGACGACCATCGTGCCGTCGGCGAGGTGGCCGACGCCCTGCCCGGCCTCGCGCCCGCGACGGGTGACCTTGACGTCGAGGACCTCCCCGGGCAGGACCGGGGGGCGCAGCGTGTCGGCGAGGGCGTTGAGGTTGCGCACCCGCACGCCCTGCACCTCGGCGATGCGTGCGAGGTTGCCGTCGACGGTGACGAGCGCGGCACCGAGCTCCTCGGCCATCGCGAGGAGCTTGGCGTCGACCTCGGCGACCTCGGGGTAGTCCCGGTCGGCGACCTCGACGGCCACGCCGGCCGAGCGCTGGAGGCCCGCGAGGACGTCGAGGCCGCGGTGGCCCCGGGCGCGGCGCTCCTCGTCCCCGGCGTCGGCCAGGCCCTGGAGCTCGAAGAGCACGAAGCGCGGGACGACGAGCGTGCCCTCGAGGAAGCCCGTGCGGGCCACGTCGAGCAGCCGCCCGTCGACGAGGGCGGAGGTGTCGACGACCTTGACCGCGGTGCCGCGCGACGGGCTGCTCACGTCGAGGCGGCCGCTCGCGCCGACATAGCGCAGGAGGTCACCGCCGCGGTGGAACCCCAGGCGCGCGCCGCCGGCGACGAGCAGGGTGATGACGAGGCCGGCGAGGGGGACGGCGACCATCGTCCGGCCGCCGAGCAGGAGCACCGGCCAGGTCAGCGCCGCAGCGAGCACCATCCCGCCGAGCGCGCCGAGCAGCGCGGCGACGAGCTGCCCGCCGGAGACCTGCGCGAGGTGGCCCTCGGCAGCGTCGACCCGGCCGAGGGCGAAGCGACCGAGGGCGCCGCCGAGGACGTAGCCGAGCCCCGCGCCGACGACGGTGATCGACAGGCGCACGGTCTCGGGCTCGAGGCCGAGGTCGTCGCCTCGGCCGGCGGCGTCGAGGAGGCCACCGGCGGCCTCGAGGGCCACCGCCGTGGCGAGCACGACGACGGCCAGGCGCACGACCTCGACGAAGACCGTCCCCCCGCGGGTCGGGCGGGATGTCGTGGCGGCCTCGGGTGGCATCGCGGCTCCCTGGGAGCCGCGGACGGCTCCCCTCAGACGGCGAGGATCTCCTCGATGAGGTCCTCGGTACGTTCCTCGCTCTCCTTGATCGCCGCCGACAGCTCGGAGACGAGGATCTGGCGGGCCTTGGTGAGCATCCGCTTCTCGCCGGCCGACAGGCCCTTCTCGCGCTCGCGCAGCGCGAGGTTACGCACGACCTCGGCCACCTCGAAGATGTCGCCGGACTTCATCTTCTCGTAGTTGGCCTTGAAGCGACGCGACCAGTTCGTCGGCATCGTGAAGTCCCGCTCGCGCAGGACGTCCCAGACCGCGTCGACGTCCTTCTGCGAGCAGACGTCACGCAGGCCGACCTCCTCGCAGGCGTCGGCGGGCACCATCAGGGTGAGGTCGCCGTAGGTGAGTCGCAGCACGAGGTAGTCGCGCTCCTCGCCGGCGAGGTTGCGCTTCTCGCGCTTCTCGATGACCGCAGCGCCGTGGTGGGGGTACACGACGGTGTCGCCAACGGCGTAGCTCATGCGTTCGTCCCTCCATGCGCGCCGGCAGCCCACATGCGGCGCAGGTCGACATCGACGACGCACCGTATCACGAATTGGCCGCGAAGGAAAGCCAAAAGCGCAGGTCAGCGCCACGTTTGGCGATGCCCGTGGGGGGCGCGCCTACGACCACGGTCGGACATGGCAGGGCCCGCCGGGACGGCACCGCCGCCCGGGCGGGCCGGGGCTCAGGCGTAGCGCTCGAGGATCGAGGACTCCGCGAGGCGCGCGAGTCCCTCCTTGATCGAGCGCGCCCGCGCCTCGCCGATGCCCTCGACTTCGTCGAGCGCGACGAGGTCGGCCTCCATGACCCTCGCGAGGGTGCCGAAGCGGTCGACGAGGCGCTCGACGATCGTCCACGGCAGCCGCGGGATCCGCGAGAGCATCCGGTAGCCGCGCGGCGCGAGCGACTGGTCGAGACCGCCGTTGTCGTCGGTGAAGCCCAGCGCCGAGGCGATGCGCCAGCTCTCGAGGAGTTGGTTGGCCTCGATGGCGTCGAGCTGGCCGAGGATCGTCTCGACCTTGCGCCGACGGTCGGGGTTGTAGTCGGCGACGACGAGGCGGCGCTGGCGCTCAACCCCGCTCATGAGCTCCTCGAGCTGGAGCTCGAGCAGCCGCCCGTCGCTGCCGAGCTCGGCGACGTAGGCCTCGATCTCCTCGGCGATGCGCCGCACCATCTCGCCGCGCTGCAGGACGCTGACGACGTCGCGCAGGCTCACGACGTGCTCCATCTCGAGGGCGGACAGGGCACTGGAGACCTCGTCGAGCCGGCTGCGGTAGCGCTCGAGCGTCGACAGCGCCTGGTTGGCCCGGAAGAGGATCGAGCTGATCTCCTCGAGGGTGTGCTTGGTCGCGTCGACGTAGAGCGAGACGATGCGCATCGACTCCGAGACGCTGATGACCGGCTTGCCGGTCTGCTTGGCGACGCGCTCGGCGGTGCGGTGGCGCGTGCCGGTCTCGCTCGTGGGGATCTTGGGGTCGGGCACGAGGTGGACGTTGGCGAACATGATCCGCTCGAGGCCGTCGTCGAGGACGATCGCCCCGTCCATCTTCGCGACCTCGGAGAGCCGCTGGGCGGTGAACTTCGCCGAGAGCTTGAAGCCGCCGGAGATCAGCGGGTCGAGCTCCTCGGCGTGGCCGATGACGATGATCGCGCCCTTCGAGGCCTTGATGATCCGGTCGATGCCCTCGCGCAGCGGGGTGCCGGGCGCCATGCGCTGGAGGACAGCGAGCAGGCGCTCGTCCCGGGAGGCCACCGCGGTGCTCCTCGCAATCGCTCGACGTCAGGCGGGACCCGCGCCCTGAGCGAGGCCGGCGGCGAGGGCGCCGCGCAGGTCCGGCTCACGCTCGAGGGCGAGCCCATGGGCGGGGCCATCATACGCACGCGGTAGGAGGGCGCGGGTGAACCCCAGGCGCGCGGCCTCGGCGAGGCGGCGCTCGGTCTGGGCCACGAGGCGCAGCTCCCCGGCGAGGCCGACCTCGCCGAGGGCGACGAGACCGGCGGGCACGGCGCGCTCGGTCCGGCTCGAGGCGATCGCGAGGCACAGCGCGAGGTCAACGGCCGGCTCGGTCAGGCGCAGCCCGCCGACCGTCGAGGCGTAGAGGTCGGCCTCGCCGAGGGCGACCTGCGCGCGGCGCTCGAGCACCGCGGCGAGCAGGTGCAGCCGCTGGCCGTCGAGGCCGCTGGCCGCGCGCCGCGGGTTGGCCAGCGAGGTGGGGGCCACGAGCGCCTGCACCTCGCAGGCCAGCGGCCGCGAGCCCTCGAGCGCGAGGGTGACCGCGACGCCGGTGGCCCCCTCGGCGTCGCCGACGAAGAGCCGTCCGGCGTCGGCGACGTCGGTGAGGCCGGCCTCGCCCATCTCGAAGCAGCCGACCTCGCCGACCGAGCCGTAGCGGTTCTTCGTCGCGCGCAGCAGCCGCAGCGCGTGGTGCCGGTCGCCCTCGAGGTCGCAGACGGCGTCGACGAGGTGCTCGAGGACCCGCGGTCCGGCCAGCGTGCCCTCCTTGGTGACGTGCCCGACGAGCACCGCGGCGATGCCGCGCCGCTTCGCCAGCGCGGTGAGCGCCGCGGCGCCGTCGCGCACCTGCGCGAGCCCGCCGGGCACGCCCCCGACCTCGGGGTCGCGCACCGTCTGGATCGAGTCGACGATGAGGACGTCGGGCTCGTGGGCCTCGACGAGGGCGAGGATCGTCGGCAGCTCGGCGACGCTGGCGAGCAGGACGCCGCCGTCGACGGCGCCGAGCCGCTCGGCGCGCAGGCGTACCTGCCCGGCGGACTCCTCGGCGGAGACGTAGAGCACCGTGCGTCCCGCCCGGGCGAGGGCGTCGGCGGCCTGCAGCAGCAGGGTCGACTTGCCCGCGCCGGGCTCGCCGCCGACGAGGGTGACCGACCCGGCGACGAGCCCGCCGCCGAGGACGCGGTCGAGCTCGCCCGAGCCGGTGGCCAGCCGCGCCCGCGCGTCGGTGGAGACCTCGGCGATCGGCTGGGCCCGCACCGCCGTGGACCGGCCACCCCCGCGTGGCTCGGCGCGCGGCTCGGTCTCCTCTTCGAGGGTGCCCCACGCCTCGCAGGCGGGGCAGCGCCCGACCCAGCGGGGCTCGACATGCCCGCAGGCCTGGCAGCGCGCCTGGGTCCGGGCCTTGGCCATGCTCACCTCGCTTCGACGGCCACGCCCGGGTCGGCGGGCTCGTCCCGCGAGCCTACCGGGCGGGTGCGACGCGCCCGCCCCGGCCATCCACCGCCGGCCTCAGTCGCGGTTGCGCCACCAGCCCAGCGCCCCCGCGGCCAGGGCCAGCCCTGCGCCGGCCAGCGCGGCGCTCCAGCGCGAGCGCCCCTCCTCGGCCCCGGCGCCCGCCGACGGGACGCCCGCCCCACCGACCTCGGCGCCGGTGGGCGTGGGCCCGGCGTCGGCGCCGGCCGCAGCACCGGTGGGCCCGGCGTCGGCACCGGCCGTGGCGCGCGCGTCGGCGGGAGGCACCGCCGCGGCCACCGCGGCGGGCTGATCGGCCGGCTTGCCGTGACGGTGCGGCATCCCGGCGCGGGCCCGGCGGATCTCGGCGTTGAGCTCGGCGCCGAGGAGGAGGACGAGCATCGTCAGCTGCAGCCAGAGCATGAGGACGATGACGCCACCGAGCGCGCCGTAGACGGGGTTGACCCCGGCGATGCGGACGTAGAGGCCGAAGACCGCCGAGGCGACGAGCCAGCCGAGCACGCCGACGGCCGCCCCGGGGGTGAGCCACTGGAACGGCGGTCGGTGCTCGCGCCGGTCGGGTCCGATCCAGAAGACGAAGGCGAGCACGACGATGAGGACGACGATCGACACGCCGTAGCGGGCCACCGTGGCCAGCAGGCCCGCGGTGTCCCGGCCGGGCGCCTGCGCGCCCATGACGGCGTCGAGCACCGCCTGCTGCACCGCCCCTCCGGCGACGAGGAGCGCGCCGATCGTCACGAGCGCGATGAGGAGCGCGAGCGTGATCGCGAGCGCGCCGAGGCGCATCGCGAGGAAGCCGCGGGTCTCCTCGAGGTCGTTGATCCGCGACAGCGCCTTCATGAGCGTCACCGCCGCCGAGCTCACCGCCCACAGCCCCGCGACGATGCCGATGATCGCGACGCTGAGCTCGGCGCCCCCGGCCTGCTCGACGAAGCGCTCGAGCGGCCCGGCGAGCTCGTCGCGCAGCAGCGACGGGAGGAACTCGAGCTCGGCGAGCAGCCGCAGGACGTCGCTGCCGCTCGTGGCGAGCGTGAAGATCGCCACCGCCGCGAACATCGCGGGGAAGAGGGCGAGGAAGATCTTGAACGCCGCGCCGGCGGCCAGCGTCGGCACGTCGTCGCGCTTGAGCGTCGCGAGGACCGCCGGCAGCAGCGCCCGGCGCTGCCCGCCGTCGAGCGCCCGCAGCGAGATCGTCGGCACCGCCTGCTCAGTCATCCCGTCCTCCCCCGGAGTCGTGGCCGCCGGCCAGGGCCAGCCCCCAGTCGTCGCGCTCGACGAGGCCGTCGGCGGCCAGGCCGTCGACGATCCGCCGGCGGCCGTCCTCGTCGAGGCCGTCGAGCGTGTCCTCCACTGCCGTCCAGGGCATCGCGCCTCCACGCAGCGTGTCGACGAGCCGACCGCGATACCACCGGTCCGAGCCCTCGAAGCGACCCTGTGGACGAGGGCGCCGCGCACCTGCCACGGCGGGATCCTGCCCGCCGGTGGCGTACCACACGCAGCGTGCCGCGAGCGGGCAGGACGGACACCGCGGCGACCGGGCTGTGCAGTGGCGGCTGCCGAGGTCCATGAGCGCGTGGCTCCAGGCCGCGGCGCGGTCCGCCGGCACGAGCGCGTCGGCGAGCTCCTGGCCGCGCCGCGCCGACAGCGGGGTCCCGGCCACCGCCCGGGCGAGCACGCGCGCGACGTTGGTGTCGACCGGGGCGGCCGGACGCTCGAAGGCGAACGCGGCCACGGCGCGGGCGGTGTAGGCGCCGACGCCCGGCAGGCGCTCGAGGGCGTCGACGTCGGCGGGCACCTGCCCGCCGTGGTCGTCGACGAGGCGACGGGCCGCCTCCGACAGCCGCACCGCCCGGCGGTTGTAGCCCAGGCCACGCCAGGCGGTCACCACCGCGCCGACCGGCGCCGCGGCGAGCGCCTCGACGCTCGGGAAGGCCTCGAGGAAGGCCGGCCACGCGCGGGCGGCCCGGTCGACCTGGGTCTGCTGGAGCATGAGCTCGCTGACGAGGATCGCGTAGGGGTCGCGGGTGCGCCGCCACGGCAGGTCGCGGCCGCAGGCCTCGTACCATGCGAGGAGGTCGGCGCGCAGCGCGGCCACGCGCCCCGACATGCCGGGGTCCGCGGCCTCGGCCGCCGCCTGCGGGGTTGCGGGCTCGCTCACCGCGGGGAGGCTGGCAGGGGCGCAGGCGGGGCGCAAGCAGGGCGGCCGCGCGACGGCGCCGCCGGGGAGGAAGGGAGCAGCATGCGCCAGCTGTGGCCGCAGGTCGTCGACGACCTCGCGCCCTACGACGCCTACCGGCTCGAGGACGCCGGCGCGCCCCACCTGCGGCTGAACATGGTCCAGGCCCTCGACGGCCGGGCCACCGACGCCGCGGGGGTCTCGGGGGGACTCGGCGGCGACGGGGACTTCGCGGTCTTCGTCGCGCTGCGCGCCCTCGCCGACGGCATCCTCGTCGGCGCCGGCACCGCCCGGATCGAGGACTACGGTCCCCATCGCGTGCGCCCGTCGCTGGCGATCCGCCGACGCGCCGACGGGCGCACCGAGCCCGCGCCGGTCGTCGTCGTCACCCGCAGCGCGGCGCTCGACCCGGCGGCGCGCCTCTTCGCCGAGGCGCGCACCCCGACGGTCGTGCTCACCTGCGCCGCCGCGCCGCCCGAGCGCCGGCGGGCGCTGTCCGCCGTCGCCGACGTCGTCGTCGCCGGCGAGGATGCCGTCGACCTCGCCGAGGGGCTGCGTCGGCTGCGCGAGGAGCGGGGGCTGGCGCACCTGCTCTGCGAGGGCGGCCCCTCGCTCAACGCCGACCTGCTCTCGGCCGGTCTCGTCGACGAGGTCTGCGTGACGATCGCCCCCCAGCTGGCCGCCGGGCACGGCCCCGGCATCGTCGAGGGGCTGCCGGGGCGCGTCGACCTCACGCTCGGGCGGCTGCTGACCGACGGCGAGGAGCTCCTCGCCTCCTACCGCGTCGGTCGCACCGGGCAGGCGCCGGCGGACTAGAAGAGCGTGAGCTCGTCGGAGGCGCGCCCGCGCAGGGCGTCGTAGTCGACCTCGACGCAGGCGATGCCGCGCTCGCCGGCCAGGACCTTGGCCTGGGGCTTGATGCGCTGGGCGGCGAGGATGCCGCGCACCGGCGCGAGCAGCGGATCGCGCCCGAGCCGGTCGAGATAGCGGGACAGCTGCTCGACGCCGTCGATCTCCCCGCGCCGCTTGATCTCGACGGCGACGGTGGCCCCGTCGCCGTCGCGGCACAGCAGGTCGACCGGTCCGATGTCGGTGGGGTACTCCCGACGCACGAGCGTGAGCCCCTCGGCGGGCGCGAGCGCGTCGGGGTGCGCGGCGAGGAGCTCCTGGAGGTGGGCCTCGACGCCATCCTTCGACAACCCCGGGTCCTCGCCGAGGTCCTCGCTGACGTCGACGAGCACCTCGTCGATGGCGATGTCGAGCACCTCGCCCTTGGCGTTGCGCACCGTCCACCCGCCGTCGTGCTCCTCGAGGGTGTTCGGCGCGTTCATCCAGTTCAGGGGCTTGTAGGCGCCGCCGTCGGCGTGCACGGCCACGCAGCCGTCGGCCTTGACCATGAGCAGTCGGCGCGCCGGCGGCAGGTGGGCGCTCAGCCGCCCTTCGTAGGTGACGGCGCAGTGGGCGACGACGAGGCGCATCGGCGCCGATCCTAGGGCTCGAGCACCGCGGCGTCCCCGACGGCCACGGCACCGGGCTCGACGACCCGGGCGTACCAGCGCGTCAACCCCGGGTCGCGGTCGTGGCCCATGCGGCTGGGGTCGCCGTCGGCGAACCAGCGGGCGTTGGCCTTGCAGGGCGTGCACGGCAGGGTGAGCTCGACGGTGGCGGTGCCCAGGCGCAGGCGCACCCCGGGGCGCAGGGCCGGCCAGTCGAGCCCGCGGACGGTGAGGTTCTCCCCTGCCGCCCCCGGGAAGAGCCCGTGGCCCTGCGCGGCGAGGCGCTCGATGGCCTCGGCCGACCACAGCGAGACCGCCTGCCAGGGCCGGCCGTGGGCGCGCGGGGTGGCCTGGCGGTCGCCGGCCAGCCCGGTGGGCCCGACCGCCGCGGCCTCGACGGCCGGCTTGGGCACCCCACCGGCCGGGGCGACGTGGACGCCCTCGACGCTGCCGCGGCCGGCGGTGGGCGCGAGCCCGAGGGCGCGCAGGAGCGCGGAGGCCTCGGCGAGGTCGACGAGCGCGGCCTCGGCCGCGGCGACGCGCCCCGGCGCCTCGCCGTCGGCGGCGACCACCTCGGCGTGGCGCCGACTGCGGTCCTCGAGGTCGGCGAGGCTGGCCGCGTGGCCCTCGGGCCGCGTCATGCGCGCCGCCTCGTCGACGTCGGCGAGCGCGAGCGGCCACCACGTGCGCACGGTGCGAGGCAGGGCGCGAAGGTCCTCGGCGGCGAGCTCCATGACCCCATCATCGCGCAGCGCGGGCGTCGCGGTCGAACGAGGGGCCGCCCGAGGGCCGGGGAGGGGATCGTCGGCCCGCGCGGCGCGCGGGGGATCCTCCTCCCCGCCTGGCGCCCCGTGGCGGTGTGGGTGCCCGCCCCGGGACCGGGGGTCAGCCGTGTGCCGACGTGAGAGGGCGTCGTGCCCTCTCCGGGGTGGCGCTCTTGGCGCACCGCCCCTGCGGTGCCCCGCGTCTCGTCCTCACCGGTGCTCCGGCGGGGCCGACTCTTGGCGTCGGCCCCAGACGAGGGGGGTACTGGGAATGATCGGCAACGGCACGCTGGACTTTACCCCCGCAGGCCCGGTCCTGCACGGCCACCGGCGCGGAGCGCGGGATGGCGAGAGGCCCCCGACGACGAGCGGCGCGCCCCGCAAGGGCGCGCCGCGGTCGTCGGAGGGCCGGGACTCAGCTGCCGCTGCCGTTGCTGCCGTCGCCGCCGGAGCCGGCGAACTCCACCGGCGGGGACTCCGGTGGGGCGTCGACGCCCCGGAACGTGATCTCGTCGTCCTCACCGACGTCGACGACGACGAGCTGTCCGGCCTCGAACTCGTTCCAGAGGATCTTCTCCGACAGCGCGTCCTCGATGTAGCGCTGGATCGTGCGGCGCAGCGGCCGGGCCCCGAGCTGGGGGTCGTAGCCCTTCTCGGCGAGCCACACCTTCGCGTCCTCGGTGAGCTCGATGTCGAGGTCCTTGGACTTCAGCTGCTCCTTCACCCGCACGATCATGAGGTCGACGATCGACTTGACCTCCTCGCGGGTGAGCTGGTGGAAGACGATCGTCTCGTCGATCCGGTTGAGGAACTCGGGCCGGAAGTGGCGCTTGAGCTCCTCGTCGACCTGCTCCCGCATGCGGTTGTAGGTGTCGGCCTCCTCGTTGGAGGCGGCGAAGCCGAGCCCCTGCTTGCCGAGGTCACGGGTGCCGAGGTTCGAGGTCATGATGATGACGGTGTTCTTGAAGTCGACCGTCTTGCCCTGGGCGTCGGTGAGCCGGCCGTCCTCGAGGATCTGCAGCAGGGCGTTGAAGACGTCGGGGTGGGCCTTCTCGACCTCGTCGAAGAGCACGACGGAGAACGGACGGCGGCGGATCGCCTCGGTGAGCTGGCCGCCCTCGTCATAGCCGACGTAGCCGGGCGGGGAGCCGACGAGCCGGCTGACGGTGTGCTTCTCCATGTACTCGGACATGTCGAGGTGGACGAGGGCGTCCTCGTCGCCGAAGAGGAACTCCGCGAGGGTCTTGGCGAGCTCGGTCTTGCCGACCCCGGAGGGCCCGAGGAAGATGAACGAGCCCGCGGGGCGCTTGGGGTCCTTCAGACCCGAGCGCGTCCGGCGGATCGACTTCGAGACCGCCTGGATCGCCTCCTCCTGGCCGACGACCCGCTTGTGCAGCTCGGCCTCCATGCGCAGGAGCTTCTGGGTCTCCTCCTCGGTGAGCTTGAAGACCGGGATGCCCGTCCAGTTCGACAGGACCTCGGCGATCTCCTCCTCGTCGAGGGTGAGCACGGTGTCCATGCCGTCGGACTTCCACTCGCGCTCGCGCTCGGCCTTGCGCTCGAGGAGCTTCTTCTCGTCGTCGCGCAGCTGCGCGGCCTTCTCGAAGTCCTGGTCGTCGATCGCCGACTCCTTCTGCTGCCGGACGCTCGCGGCCTCGTCCTCGAGGTCCTGGAGGTCCGGAGGCGCGGTGAGCCGGCGGATGCGCAGGCGGCTGCCGGCCTCGTCGATGAGGTCGATCGCCTTGTCGGGCAGGTAGCGGTCGGAGATGTAGCGGTCGGCGAGGTTGCCCGCCGCGACGAGCGCGTTGTCGGTGATCGTCACGCGGTGGTGCGCCTCGTAGCGGTCGCGCAGCCCCTTGAGGATCTCGACGGTGTGGCCCACCGAGGGCTCCTCGACCTGGATCGGCTGGAAGCGGCGCTCGAGCGCGGCGTCCTTCTCGAGGTGCTTGCGGTACTCGTCGATCGTCGTCGCGCCGATGGTCTGCAGCTCGCCGCGCGCGAGCATCGGCTTGAGGATGCTCGCCGCGTCGATCGCGCCCTCGGCGGCACCGGCACCGACGAGGGTGTGGAGCTCGTCGATGAAGAGGATGATGTCGCCGCGGGTCGTGATCTCCTTGAGGACCTTCTTCAGGCGCTCCTCGAAGTCACCGCGGTAGCGGCTGCCGGCCACGAGCGCGCCGAGGTCGAGGGTGTAGAGCTGCTTGTCGCGCAGCGTCTCGGGGATGTCGCCGGAGACGATCTTGGCGGCGAGGCCCTCGACGATCGCGGTCTTGCCCACGCCCGGCTCGCCGATGAGGACCGGGTTGTTCTTCGTACGCCGCGACAGCACCTGCATGACCCGCTCGATCTCCTTCGAGCGGCCGATGACCGGGTCGAGCTGGCCGTCACGCGCGTGCTGGGTGAGGTTGCGCCCGAACTGGTCGAGCACCGCCGAGGACTTGCCCTCCTCCGAGCCGCCGGAGACGCCGGCCTTCTGTCCCGGGGTCTGCTGCTGACCGCTCTGCTCGCCGGAGGCGTAGCCCGAGAGCAGCTGGATGACCTGCTGGCGCACGCGGTTGAGGTCGGCGCCGAGCTTCTGCAGCACCTGCGCGGCCACGCCCTCGCCCTCGCGGATGAGCCCGAGGAGGATGTGCTCGGTGCCGATGTAGTTGTGGCCGAGTTGGAGCGCCTCGCGCAGCGAGAGCTCGAGGACCTTCTTCGCGCGCGGCGTGAACGGGATGTGCCCCGCCGGCGCGGTCTGGCCCTGGCCGATGATCTCCTCGACCTGCTCGCGCACGCCCTCGAGGGAGATCCCGAGGGACTCGAGCGCCTTGGCGGCCACGCCCTCGCCCTCGTGGATGAGCCCGAGGAGGATGTGCTCGGTGCCGATGTAGTTGTGGTTGAGCATCCTGGCCTCTTCCTGGGCCAGGACGACCACGCGGCGAGCACGGTCGGTGAATCGTTCGAACATGCACTGCCCCCTGCTCGGGTGCTCGGAGAGCAACTGTAGCACCGGGGTCTCGCACCCCGGCGGATGGACACTGACGCCGGTCAGGCCATCCGCGAGGCCTCGGAGGGTCTCGATGCGTTGGCCGAGTCCAGGATTCCCCCGGGGCAGCCCCACCACACCGGCCGGTCGGGCCGCGACCGGCGGGCCCTCAGCGCCGTGGGCGCAGCGTGGGGAAGAGGATGACGTCGCGGATCGTCTCGACCCCGGCCAGCAGCATGACGAGGCGGTCGACGCCGACGCCGAGGCCGCCCATCGGCGGCATGCCGAAGGCCATCGCCTCGAGGTAGTCCTCGTCGACGACCATGGCCTCCTCGTCGCCGGCGGCGCGCGCGGCGGCCTGGGCCTCGAAGCGGGCGCGCTGGTCGTCGGGGTCGGTGAGCTCGGAGAAGGCGTTGGCGACCTCGCGCCCGCCGATGATGAGCTCGAAGCGCTCGGTGACCGCCGGGTCGTCGCGGTGGCGTCGCGCCAGCGGACTGACCTCGACGGGGTAGTCGATGACGAAGGTCGGCGCCTCGAGGGTCGGCTCGACGAGCCGCTCGTAGAGCTCGAGGACGAGCTTGCCGACGCCCCAGCCCTCCTCGACGGGCACGCCGTGCTCGGCGCACAGCGCGGCGACGTCGTCGCGGTCGGCGTCGTAGGCGAGGTCGGCCCGCCCGGTGGCCTCGCGCACGAGGTCGAGCAGCGCCACGCGCGGCCAGGACCCGGCGAGGTCGACGCCGCCGGGGGTCACCGTCGTGCCGATCGCCGCCTCGGCGGCGTGCTGGAGCAGCGCCTGGGTGAGGTCCATGACGTCGCGGTAGTCGGCGAAGGCCTCGTAGGTCTCGAGGATCGTGAACTCGGGGTTGTGCCGCGGGGAGAGCCCCTCGTTGCGGAAGACCCTGCCGAGCTCGTAGACGCGGGTCATCCCCCCGGCGACGAGGCGCTTGAGGTAGAGCTCGGGGGCGATGCGCAGGTAGAGGTCGACGTCGAGCGCGTTGTGGTGGGTGACGAACGGCCTGGCCGCCGCGCCGCCGGGGATGGGGTGGAGCATCGGCGTCTCGACCTCGACGAAGCCGCGGGCGTCGAGCGTGGCGCGCAGCGCGCGCACGACCGCCGCGCGGATCGCGAAGACCCTGCGGCTCTCGGCGTTGACGGTGAGGTCGACCCAGCGGCGGCGGTAGCGCGCCTCGGTGTCCTTGAGGCCGTGCCACTTGTCGGGCAGGGCCTCGAGGCCCTTGCCGAGGAGGACGACCTCGACGGGCTGCACCGACAGCTCGCCCTTGCGGGTGCGCACGACCTGCCCGCGGCCTCCGATCCAGTCGCCGACGTCGAGGTCGTCGAGGGCGCCCATCGCCTCGGCGCCGAGGACGTCGCGCCGGCAGAAGAGCTGGAGCTCGTCACCGCCGTCGCGCAGGACGAGGAAGGCGAGCTTGCCGTGGCGACGTCCGAGGACGAGCCGCCCGGCCACGGCGACCTCCTCGCCGGACTCCTCGCCGGGCTCGAGCCGCCCGGCCCAGTCCGCGGCGACCTCGCCGAGGCGCCGGCTCGGCCGCCAGCCCACGGGGTAGGGCTCAACACCGCGCTCGCGCAGGCGGGCCAGGGCGGCCCGCCGCTCCTCGCGCAGCGCCTCGGCGCGGCCGCGCTCCTCCTCGGTCTCGCCGCCGGGGTCGCCGGCGGGCGCCTGGGACCCCCCGGCGGCGCCCGCCTCGACCCCGTCGGTCACGAGGCCTGCTCGACGACGGCGACGAGGTCGCCGGGCTCGACCGCCGTGCCCTTGCCCGCCGCGATGCGCGCGACGCGGCCGGCGTGGGGCGCGGAGATCGTCGACTCCATCTTCATCGCCTCGACGGTGGCGATCGCGCCGCCGAGCTCGACCTGCGAGCCCGGCTCGGCCGCCCAGGTCACGACACCGGTCAGCGGCGCCGGCACGTGCGTCGGGTCGCCGCGGTCGGCCTTCTCGGCGACGGCGACCTCGGCGGCGATCGAGCGGTCCTGGACGTCGATCGGCCGGGTCTGGCCGTTGACGTTGACGAGCACCGTGCGGTAGCCGCGGTCGTCGGGCTCGCTGACGGCGTCGAGCATCATGAAGAGCCGCACGCCGCGCTCGAGGTCGATGGTGATCTCGCGCTCATGGGTCAGGCCGTAGAAGAACGGGTGCGTCGGCACGAGCGAGAGGTCGTGGTAGGCCTCCTCGGCGGCCTCGTAGTCGGCCGCCGGTCCGGGGAACAGCGCACGGCTCAGCGCCGCGCGACGCTCCGGGCCCGGCTCGGGCAGCTCGACGTCGGCGGCGGCCGGCGCCGGGTCGCCCTCACCCCGGGCGGCGAGGACCTTCGTGCGGAACGGCTCGGGCCAGCCTCCCGGCGGGGTGCCGAGCTGCCCGCGCAGGAAGCCGATGACGCTGTCGGGCAGGTCGTAGGCGCCGGGGTCGGCCTCGAGGTCGTCGACGTCGATGCCGGCCGAGACGAGGTAGAGGGCGAGGTCGCCGACGACCTTGCTCGTGGGGGTGACCTTGATGAGCCGGCCGAGGAGCTTGTCGCAGCGCGCGTAGCACTGCTCGACCTCGTAGAAGCGCTCGCCGAGGCCGAGCGCGGCGGCCTGCTGGCGCAGGTTCGACAGCTGTCCGCCGGGGATCTCGTGGCGGTAGACCGTGCCGGTCGGGCTCGTCAGCCCCGCCTCGAAGGGCTTGTAGAGCTTGCGCACGCTCTCCCAGTACGGCTCGAGGTCGCCGAGGGCGTCGAGGGAGATCCCGGTCTCCTGCGGCGTGCCGTCGGTCGCGGCGATGATCGCCCCGAGGCTCGGCTGGCTCGTCATCCCCGACAGCGGCGCGGCGGCACCGTCGATGGCGTCGACGCCGGCGTTGATCGCCGCGATGTAGGTGCCGAGCTGGCCGCCGCCGGTGTCGTGGGTGTGGAGGTGCACCGGCGCGTCGAAGCGCTCGCGCAGCGCCGAGACGAGGGTCTGGGCCGCCGGCGGGCGCAGCAGCCCCGCCATGTCCTTGATGCAGAGGACGTGGGCGCCGGCGTCGATGACGCCCTCGGCCACGCGGAGGTAGTGGTCGAGGGTGTAGACGTCCTCGTCGGGGTCGTTGAGGTCACCGGTGTAGCACAGCGTGCCCTCGACGAGCGCGCCGGCCTCGGCGGCCGAGGTGATCGCCAGGCTCATCTGCCCGACCTCGTTGAGGGCGTCGAAGACGCGGAAGACCTCGACACCGCTGGCGAAGGTCTCCTCGACGAACGCCCGCACGACCTTCTCGGAGTAGGCGGTGTAGCCGAGGAGGTTGCGCCCGCGCAGCAGCAGCTGCAACGGGATGTTCGGGACGGCCTCGCTGAGGCGCTGCGCGCGCTGCCAGGGGTCCTCGTGGAGGAACCGCAGCGCGACGTCGAAGGTCGCCCCGCCCCAGGCCTCGAGCGAGAGCAGCTGCGGCAGGCTGCGCGCGAGGTGCGGAGCCGCCGCGAGCATGTCGTAGGTGCGCATGCGCGTGGCGAGCAGGGACTGGTGGGCGTCGCGCAGCGTGGTGTCGGTGACGAGCAGGCGCTCGTTGGCGCGCATCCACGCCGCGAAGCCCTCGGCGCCGAGCTCGTGGAGGCGCTGGCGGGTGCCCGCGGGAGGCTCACCGGACGGCAGCGGCGGCAGCTTGTCGGCGGGGTCGGGCAGCGCAGGCGGCTCGCCGTGGGGCCGGTTGACCGTGCGGTCGGCGAGGAACGTCGACAGGCGCTGGGCGCGGTTGGCGCCGGGGCGGTCGGCGAGCAGCTCGGGCCGCTCGTCGATGAAGCTCGTCGAGATGCGCCCGGCGAGGAAGTCCTCGTCCTCGAGGACCGCCTGGAGGAAGCGCATGTTCGTCCGCACGCCGCGCACGCGGAACTCCGCGAGCGCACGACGGGCACGACGCGCGGCCATCTCGAAGGTGCGGCCGCGGGCGGTGAGCTTGACGAGCATCGAGTCGAAGTAGGGGCTGACCTCGCCGCCGACGTAGGCGCTGCCGGCGTCGAGGCGGATGCCCGGACCGCCCGGCGAGCGGTAGGCGGAGATGCGGCCGATGTCGGGCCGGAAGCCGTTGGCCGGGTCCTCGGTGGTGATGCGGCACTGCATCGCCGAGCCACGGATCTGGATCATCTCCTGGTTGAGCCCGAGGTCTGCGAGCGTCGCGCCGTCGGCGATGCGCAGCTGCGCGCGCACGAGGTCGACGTCGGTGATCTCCTCGGTGACGGTGTGCTCGACCTGGATGCGCGGGTTCATCTCGATGAAGACGACGTCGGGGTCTGGTCCCTGCGACATGAGGAACTCGACGGTGCCGACGTTGCGGTAGCCCACCGCGCGGGCGAACTTCACCGCGTAGTCGCAGATCCGCTCGCGCAGCTCGGGGTCGAGGTTCGGGGCGGGGGCGAGCTCGAGGACCTTCTGGTGGCGGCGCTGCAGCGAGCAGTCGCGCTCGTAGAGGTGCAGGACCTCGCCCTCGGCGTCGGCGAGGATCTGGACCTCGATGTGCCGTGGGTTGGACACCGCCTGCTCGAGGAAGACGCGGGGGTCGCCGAAGGCGCCCTCGGCCTCGCGCATCGCGGTGTCGACGGCGTCGGCGAGGTCGCCTGGGCGCTCGACGCGCCGCATGCCGCGGCCTCCGCCGCCCGAGGCGGCCTTGACGAAGACCGGGTAGCCGATCGCGTCGGCGGCGTCCTTGGCGTCGGAGGGGTGCTCGAGCAGCGGGGAGGCCTGCAGGACGGGGATGCCGGCCTGCATCGCCGCGTCGCGCGCACTGGTCTTCGAGCCGGTGAGCTCGAGCACCTCGGTGGGCGGCCCGACGAACGTCAGCCCCGCGTCGCGGACCGTGCGCGCGAAGTCGGTGGACTCCGAGAGGAAGCCGTAGCCGGGGTAGACCGCGTCGGCGCCAGCCTCGACGGCGGTGCGGGTGATCTCCTCGGGGTCAAGGTAGGCGCGGACGGGGTGGCCGACCTCGCCGATCTCGTAGGCCTCGTCGGCCTTCGTGCGGTGCAGCGACGTGCGGTCCTCGCGCGTGTGCACGGCGACCGTGCGCACGCCGAGCTCCGAGGCGGCGCGCAGCGCCCTGATGGCGATCTCCCCACGGTTGGCGATGAGGACCTTCTTCATGCGACGTCTCCTCCGGTGCGCAGCGCGATCGGGCGGGTCGAGGACGCCGCTGCGCGGCGCGGCGTCCGCCCGGGATCGGTCGCAGCCTAGCGGGTCGGCGCGAGTGAGCGCATCTCGCCCGGGCTGGTGCCTACCTACGGGGGCAACGAGGATCCCCGACGGCGGAGCCCCTGTGGCGCGGGCGGTACGGGTGGCAGGTCTCTCGGCTGACGGCGCGGGTGGCAGGTCTCTCGACGGACGAGTACCGGCGCGGCGCCAGTCCCCGGGTCCGCGGCCGCACCGGGGCGGCCGCCGGCCAACGCGGGAAAGAAAACTCAGAAAACCCATGGAAAAGCATTGACAAGGGTCGTCGCACGGGGCATACTTCGAACATGTATTCGACAACGCAGCGGCGATGGCGCCGCCCCAGCCCCACCGGCTGCCAGCGCCTCCCCACGCCCGCCGCTGCCATCGCCCTCGCCGCCGAGGAGCCGGCCGGCTACACCACGGCGGTGCAGCCCGGAGGGTCCACCACCGCCGACGGCGCCGGCGCGGGTGCGGGTGCGGGTGCGGGGGTCGGGGGTGCGTTGTCGCTGGCGGGGCTGCTCGAAACGATCGGTGAGGCGCTCGGGCAACTGGCCAGCAGCCCCGTCAGGGCGGCGTGGGCGTCGAGCAGCTCGGTGTCGCCGACCGCGCCGCCCAGCGGCAGCCCGGCCAGTTGCCCGAGCGCCTCACCGATCGTTTCGAGCAGCCCCGCCAGCGACAGCTCACCCCCGACCCCCGCACCCGCACCCCCACCCGCGCCGGCGCC
>JAWOAS010000081.1:0-14181 GCA_046498405.1 Egibacteraceae bacterium | reverse complement strand
CCCCGCCGTCGCCGAGCAGCAGGGCCCCGCCGAGGGCCACGAGCGCGAGTGCGAGGGCGGCGACGACGATGCCGCGGGCGCCTCGTGGCCCCCGCGTGCTCGCGTGCTCCCAGTCGTCGCTCACCGGCGCGAGTGTGCCCCGCCGTCGGCGCGGCCGAACGCGAGGCGGCAGCGTCGGTCGCCGTGGCCCTCGGCGGGCGGGCCAGGCCGTAGACTGGGGGACCGCCGAGCGGAGGACGCCACGCATGCACCGCCGCATCTTCGGCCTCGAGGTCGAGTACGGCGTGACCTGCACGTTCCGGGGGCAGCGCCGGCTCTCCCCCGACGAGGTCGCGCGCTACCTCTTCCGGCGCGTCGTGTCGTGGGGCCGCTCCTCGAACGTCTTCCTCGAGAACGGCGCGCGGCTCTACCTCGACGTCGGCAGTCACCCCGAGTACGCCACGCCCGAGTGCGACGACGTGCGCTCGGTCGTCGCGCACGACAAGGCGGGGGAGCGCATCCTCGAGTCGCTGACCGAGCAGGCCGAGCAGCGCCTGCACGAGGAGGGCATCGCCGGGGACATCCACCTCTTCAAGAACAACACCGACTCGGCCGGCAACTCCTACGGCAGCCACGAGAACTACCTCGTCGCGCGCTTCGGGGAGTTCGGCAAGCTCGCCGAGACGCTCATCCCCTTCCTCGTGACCCGCCAGGTCTTCTCCGGCGCCGGCAAGGTGCTGCACACCCCGCGCGGTCCGGTCTACGCCCTGTCCCAGCGCGCCGAGCACATCTGGGAGGGCCTGTCCTCGGCGACGACGCGCAGCCGACCGATCATCAACAGTCGCGACGAGCCGCACGCCGACGCCGAGCGCTACCGGCGCCTCCACGTCATCGTGGGCGACTCGAACATGAGCGAGTACGCGACGTGGCTGAAGATGGCCACCGCCGACCTCGTGCTGCGGATGGTCGAGTCGGGCACGGTCATGCGCGACTTCACCCTCGACAACCCCATCAGGGCGATCCGCGAGATCAGCCACGACATGTCCTGCCAGCGCCGGGTGCGGCTCGCGGGCGGCCGCGAGATGAGCGCCCTGGAGATCCAGCGCGCCTACTTCGAGCGCGTCGCCGCGTTCGTGGGCCACGGTGAGCACGACGCCGAGACCGACCTCGTGCTCTCGGAGTGGGGGCGGGTGCTCGACACCCTCGAGGACGACCCCCTCAAGCTCACCCGCGAGTGCGACTGGGTGGCGAAGTACCACCTCGTCGAGGACTTCCGGCGCCGCCACGACCTGCCGTTGTCGAGCCCGCGGGTGAGCATGGTCGACCTGCAGTACCACGACGTCAACCGCGCGCGCGGGCTGCAGCACCTCCTCGAGCGTCGCGGGAAGATGGACCGCGTCGTCGACGACCATGCCATCGACGTCGCGCAGTCGACCCCGCCGCAGACCACGCGCGCGAAGCTGCGCGGGGAGTTCATCCGCGAGGCCAAGCGCCGTCGGCGCGACTTCACCGTCGACTGGGTCCACCTCAAGCTCAACGACCAGGCGCAGCGCACCGTCCTGTGCAAGGACCCGTTCCGCGCGAGCGACGAGCGCGTCGACAAGCTCATCGCGACGATGTAGCCGGGCCCGGGGGCGCTCGGCCCCGCCGGCTCAGCCGCTCTCGTCCTCGGCGGCCGCGCCCTCGGTGGAGGCCTGCTCGCCGCCCTCGCCACCCCCGCCACCGTCGCTGCCGCCGCCACCGTCGCTGCCGCCGCCGCCGTCGCCGCCGTCGCTGCCGCCGCCGCCGCCATCGCCGTCGCTGCCGCCGCCGCCGCCATCGCCGCCACCGTCATCGCCGCCACCGTCGCTGCCGCCGCCGGCGTCGTCGCCCGATCCGGACTCGTCGCCGGTGTCCTCCTCGGACTCCTCCGGCTCCGGCTCGGGCTCGGGCTCGGGCTGGGGCGGCTGGCCCGTGGACACGCCGAGCCGCACGGCGGTGCCGACCGTCTCGTCGGTGCCGCCGCGGGGCTGCTGCCAGGCCACGACACCGGCCGGGGCGTAGGAGGCCACGTCGATGATCTGCACCCCCAGGCGGGCCTCGGCCAGGGCAAGGGTGGCGTCGGCCTCGGTCAGGCCGACGACGTCGGGGACCTCGACCTCCTCGCCGGCGTAGAGGCTCTCGAGGTCGGCGTCGTCGGCCTTGGGGAAGTCGCTGGGCTCGAACTCCTGCAGCGCCTGGCGCATGAACGCCGACCACACCGGCGCGGCGGTCCCGCCACCGGTGGCCCCGGGCATGCTCACCTGCGAGTCGGGGTGGCCGACCCACACCGCGGTGGACAGCACGGGACTCACCCCGACGAACCATGCGTCGGTGTTGTCGTTCGTCGTGCCGGTCTTGCCGGCCACCGGCCAGCCCGAGACGCGCGCCGCGGTGCCGGTGCCGTCGTTGACGACCTCGGTGAGCAGGTCGATCGAGGCGGTGGCCACCGCCGGTGACATCGCCTCGCGCTCGTCGGGCTCGGCCTCGTAGATCACCTCGCCGTCCTCGAGGACGCGGTCGATGAAGTGGGCCTCGATGTGCGTGCCGAGGTTGGCGATCGCGCCGTAGGCGCTGGCCATCTCCAGGGGGGAGACCCCGCCCTCGAGGCCGCCGAGCACGATCGAGGGGAACTCCTGGCCTTGGTAGGCCGCGTCGCGGTCGATGCCGAGCAGCTCGGTGCGCTCGACGACCTCCTCGACACCGACGAGGGTCATGAGCTGGGCGTAGTAGGTGTTGACGCTGCGGGTCGTGGCCTCGCCGAGGTCGACGGTGCCGTACGACGCGCCGCCGTAGTTCGTCGGCTCCCAGGTCTCGGCGCCGCCGTCGTAGACGATCTCCACGGGGCTCGAGCCGTCGAGCGAGAGGCTCGGGGGGTAGCCCTGCTCGAGCGCCTCGATCATCGCGAAGGTCTTGAACGAGCTGCCGGGGGAGCGCCGGCCCTGTCGGGCGAGGTCGAACTGCTCGGTCTCGAAGTCCGCGCCGGAGTAGATCGCCCGCACCGCGCCGGTCTCGTGGTCGACCGAGGCGATGCCGGCGGTGGGCCCGTCGCCGTCGAAGCGCTCGGCGACGACCTCGCGGGCGACCTCCTGCAGCGCCGGGTCGATCGTCGTGTGGATCTCCAACCCACCGCCGAAGAGTCGCTCGCGACGCTCCTCGTACGTCGCGCCGAAGGTGGGGTCGGCGAGGAACTGCTGCTTGGCGGCCTCGACGACGTAGGGCTCCACCACGGTCTCCTCGCCCTCGTCGATGACGCCGAGCTCGGTGTCCTGCAGGTCGCGGGCCTCCTCGGTGGTGAGGTACCCCGCGTCGGCCATGCCGCTGAGGATCTGGTCGCGGCGGCGCTCGGCGACCTCGGGGGTGCGGCGGGGGTTGGTCGACGACGGCGCGCGGACGACCCCGGCCAGCAGCGCGGACTCCTCGGGCCCGAGCTCGGCGGCGCCGACGCCGAAGTACTCCTCGGCGGCGGCCTGGACGCCGTAGGCGCCGGAGCCGAAGTAGACCTGGTTGAGGTAGCGCTCGAGGAGCTCCTCCTTGCCGTGCTCGCGCTCGAGGGCCATCGCGTAGAGCAGCTCGGTGAACTTGCGGTCGAGGGTCTGGGCGGAGTCGAGGAAGTTCATCTTCGCGAGCTGCTGGGTCAGGGTCGACCCGCCCTGGGTGATGTCGCGGGCGCGGAGGTTGGCCAGCGCCGCCCGGCCCAGCCCCTCGACGTCGTAGCCCTCGTGCTCGAAGAACCGTCGGTCCTCGGCGGTCAGCACGGCCTGCCACACGTGGTGGGGCAGGGCGTCGAGCGGCACGACGCGGCGGTCCTCCTCGTCGTGGAGGATCGACAGGACCGTCTCGTCGGCGGCGTAGACGACGGAGCGCTCGCGCAGGTCGGGCATGTCGGTGTCCTCGGGCAGGACGACCGAGGCCTCCACGGCGCCGCCCACCTCGGCGGCGACCCGCGGCACGAGCGCGCCGGCGGTCAGCAGGGCGGCGAAGGTGCCGGCCACCGCGAGGACGAGCAGCGTCGCCGCGCGCACGGCCCACGGGCCCTCGCGGACCTCCTGCTCGTCGACCGGCTCGGCGGCGGGCTCGCCGCCGTCCCCCGGCCACGCCCCTTCGCGCCTGTCGCGCATCGTCGCCGCACCTCTCGGCTCGCTCCACGGCGCGCGGTCGCACGGCCGCACGCCCTCTCCACAGTATGCGCGCCCAGGCTGCGCGAGCGGCAGCCTGCCCGCCGATAGCCTGCACGAAGCCCGGCGCGGCACGCCGGGGCCGGTCTCCCCGGCCGAGGTGGTCGACGAGGCCGAGCCGATGCGGAGGTGGTGATGGCTGACCGGCTCGAGCGGCTGCTCAACCTCATCATCGCGCTGCGCGACAGCCCCCGCCCCTTGAGCGCCGAGGCCATCCACGAGCGGGTCGCCGGGTATCGGGGCCGCCCCGACGAGGCCTTCCGGCGGATGCTCGAGCGCGACAAGGCCGACCTGCGCGGGCTCGGGGTACCCATCGAGACCGTGCCCGTCGACCGCTGGCGCGACCGCCACGGCTACCGCATCGACCCGGCGCGCTACGACCTGCCCCCGCTCGACCTCGACGCCGACGCGCTCGCCGCGCTCGCGCTCGCCGCGCGCGCCGCCGGGCTCGACGACGACGTCAGGCGCGGGCTGCGAAAGCTCACCGTCGACGTTGACGTCGACGCCGCCGCGCGGGAGTCGGGCGACCCGCCGGTGCGGGTGCCGCTGTCGGAGCCTCGGCTGGCCGCGCTCGAGACCGCCCGGGCCCGTCGCGAGCCCGTGGCCTTCCGCTACCGCCCACCCGGCCGCGCGGGGAGCGTGCGCACCGTCGACCCGTGGGGACTCGTGCACCGCTCCGGGCGCTGGTACCTCGTCGGCCGCGACCACGACCGTGGCGAGCGCCGCACCTTCCGCCTCGACCGGGTCGAGGGCGACGTCGAGACCGTCGGGCCGCCGGGGTCCTACGAGCCCGCCGAGGTCACGATCGACGACGTCGTGCCCGACGGCGGTGGCGTCACCGCCGAGCTCGCCGCCGAGGCCGACGTCGCCTGGCGCGTGGCCCGCCGCGCCGAGGCCGCGGGCGTGCCCGGAGCGGGCGGGCGCACCCTCTTCGTGGTGCGCTCGCGCTCGGCCGAGGAGCTCGTCGGCTGGGTCGTCGGCCTCGGTCGAGGCGTCGAGGTCCTGGGGCCGCCGCCGCTGCGCACCGCGGTCGTCACCGCCCTCGAGCGCCTCGCCGGGCAGGGTGGGCGCCGATGAGCGCCACGACCCTGGCGCGCCTCGAGCGCCTCCTCGCGATGGTCCCCTGGCTGCTCGCCAACCCCGGGGCCAGCCTGCCCGACCTCGCCCGGCGCTTCGACGCCGGCGTCGACGAGATCGCCGCGGACCTCGACACGCTCGGCTACTGCGGGGTCCCCGGCTACGGCGGCGGGGACCTGATCGAGGTCGCGCTCTCCGGTGGGCGCGTCACCGTGAGGATGGCCGAGTACTTCCGGCGACCGCTGCGGCTGTCGCGGGAGGAGGCGCTGCCGCTGCTCGTCGCCGCCCGCGCGCTCGCCGACGTCGTCGACCCCGCGCAGGCCCAGGCGCTGCGCTCGGCGACCGCGACGCTCGCCTCAGCGCTCGGCGTCACCGACGAGGGGCTCACCGTCGATCTCGACGTGCCCGGGCAGCCGTGGCTGGCCACCCTCGCCGAAGCCGTCAGCGCCCGCCGTGTGCTCGCCCTGCGCTACCGCGCCGCCGATGCCACCGAGGAGCGCGCACGCGACGTCGAGCCGTGGGCCCTGCTGGCCGCCGAGGGCCACTGGTACCTCCGCGGGCACTGCCGCCTTGCTGGCGACCGTCGGGACTTCCGCCTCGACCGCATCCGTGAGGCCGCCCTCACCGAGGAGTCCTGCCCGCCCCCGCCGGCAGACGCCGAGGCCGCGCCGGTGGGCTACACCCCGAGCGCCGCGGATCCCCGCATCACCCTCGACCTCGACCGCGAGGCCTGGTGGCTCCTCGACGCCGTGCCCGTCGACGAGGCGATCCCGCTCTCGGAGGGTCGTCAGCGGGTGACCCTGCCCGCCCGCTCGCAGACGTGGGCGGCCGGCCTCGTGGCCAGTCTCGCCGGGGCGGCCACCGTCGTCGCGCCGGCCTCGCTGGCCCGCCGTGTCGCCGCAGACGCCGAGCAGGCCCTCGCGGCGTATCGCGCGGACGGGGCTGCCGCGCGCGATCGGGGCTAAAGGTGGCCGCTGAGGCGTCGATGCCTGGGGCAGCAGGAGCGAGCGCGGAGCCCAGCGCACGGAGGCACGACATGACGACGATCAAGGCGACCTGCCCCCGCTGTGGGGAGATCTCCCTCACCCCGCCCGACATCGACCTCCGCGTCGACGCGAGCGGCGCGCAGGGCTCGTCCTATGCCTTCGCCTGCCCCTCCTGCGAGGGCTACGTGCGCAAGCCCGCCGACGAGCGCATCGTGCGGCTGCTCATCTCCGGCGGCGTCGAGGTCCTCGAGCCCGAGGCTGGGACCGCGCCACGCTTCGACGGTCCCGCGCTGACCTACGACGACCTCCTCGACTTCCACGCCCTGCTCGCCGACGACGCGTGGTTCGACGCCCTGCTCGCCGACAGCCACGACGGCGAGTAGGCCACGAGGGCCACGCGGCCGCCGCGAGGCCGGTCGCTCCCCCCGCCGACCGGCCCGGCGGTGGTTCCGGCCCGCTCGCGGGGCAAGACTGGGGGCATGGCCCAACGCCGCCACCCCTTCGCCCCGCCCCTCCGGGACCGAGACCGGCGCGCCACCCGCGCGGTGACCGCGCTCCTCGCGCTGCTCGCCGGCCTCGCCCTCGCCGGGCCGGCCGCCGGGCAGGACACCCCACCCGAGGGGGCGGTGTCGCGCGTCGCGATCGACGGCCCGCTCACGGCGATGCACGCCGACCTCGTCGAGGAGGCGCTGGCCAGCGCCGAGGACGGCGACGCCGCGGCGGTGCTCGTCGACCTCGATACCCCCGGAGGCCGCGTCGACCTCACCCGCGAGATCGTCCAGGCGATGCTGACCGCCGAGGTCCCCGTCCTCGTCCACGTCACCCCGTCGGGCGCGCAGGCCGGCTCGGCGGGGACGTTCATCACCTATGCCGCCCACGTCGCGGCGATGAGCTCGGGCACGACGATCGGCGCGGCCACGCCAGTCGACATCGAGGGCGGCGAGGTCAGCGACAAGATCCTCGAGGACAGCGTGAGCTACGCCGAGGCCCTGGCCGAGGAGCGCAGCCGCGACCTCGACTTCATCGTCGACGCGGTGCGCGAGGGCCGGGCCGAGCGCGCGAGCGTCGCCCTCGAGCTCGGCGCCGTCGACCTGCTCGCCGCCGACACCGACGAGCTGCTCGCCGAGGTCGACGGGCGCGAGGTCACCCTCGACTCCGGCCGCGGTGTGACGCTGTCGACCGCCGAGGCGACCGTCGTCGACGTCGAGGCCAGCACCGTGCAGCGCGCACTCGCGGCCATCGCCACGCCCGACATCGCCTTCCTCCTCATCACCGTCGGCACGCTCGCCGTCATCTACGAGCTCGCCAACCCCGGGGTCGGCATCGGCGGGACGCTCGGTGCGATCATGCTCGTCCTCGCCTTCGCCGCGCTGGCCGTCCTGCCGACGAGCGCGGCGGGCCTCGCGCTGCTCGTCCTCGCCATCGGCCTGCTCGTCGGCGAGCTCTTCGTGCCCGGGGTCGGCGTCCTCGCTGGTGGCGGAGCGATCTCGCTGCTGCTGGCCGGGGTCCTGCTCTTCGACCAGCCCACCGGCCTCGGGGTGAGCTGGACGGTGCTCTTCCCGACCGTGGCGATCGCCGGCCTCGGCGCGCTCGGCATCGGGGTCCTCGCCGCGCGCGAGCGCCACCGGCCGGCCACCTCGGGTCCCGAGGCGCTCATCGGGGCGCGCGCGCAGGTCCGCCGCGTCGACGGCGAGCGCCTGCAGGTGTGGGTCGACGGCAGCCTGTGGGATGCTGCGGCGCAGAGCGGCGCACCGCTGTCGCCCGGCGACGAGGTCACCGTCGTCGACCGCGACGGCCTGCGCCTGACCGTCGAGCCTGAGGAGCAGACGTGGACCTCGACACCCTGATCGGCATTGCCCTCGCCGTCGCCGTCCTGGCGGTCCTGCTGTCGCAGGCGGTCCAGATCGTCAAGGAGTACGAGCGCGGGGTGATCTTCCGCCTCGGCCGCTCGCGCGGCGCGAAGGGCCCGGGGCTCTTCTTCATCATCCCCGTCATCGACAAGATGGTGAAGGTCAGCCTGCAGACGGTGACGATGGACATCCCGCCCCAGGACATCATCACGAAGGACAACGTCACCGTCCGGGTCAACGCCGTGACGTACTTCCGCGTCGTCGACCCCACCGACGCGGTCATCGAGGTCGAGAACTACGGCTTCGCGACCTCCCAGATCGCCCAGACCACGCTGCGCAGCATCATCGGCCAGGCCGACCTCGACGACCTCCTCACCAAGCGCGACGACATCAACGCCGAGCTCCAGGCGATCATCGACAGCCACACCGACCCGTGGGGCGTCAAGGTCTCCGTCGTCGAGGTCAAGGACGTCGAGCTGCCCGACTCGATGCGCCGGGCGATGGCCCGCCAGGCCGAGGCCGAGCGCGACCGTCGCGCGAAGATCATCCATGCCAAGGGCGAGCAGGAGGCCGCCGAGACGCTCTCGCGCGCCGCCGCCGAGCTCGAGGAGCACCCTGCGGCGCTGCAGCTGCGGTTGCTGTCGACGATGACCGAGGTCGCCGCCGAGAAGAACTCGACGCTGATCTTCCCGCTGCCCGTGGAGATGCTGCGCTTCTTCGAGAACATCACCCCGCCACAGATCCCGCGCAGCGGGGCCTGAGCGACCGCTAGGCTGCCCGGCGGGGTGGCTCCGGCCGGGGGTCGCCCCCGGCCCGCACCCGCGGTGCCCTGTCCCGCGGGGCAGGGCGGCAGGAGGGATGGAGATGTCGGCGTTCGTCGTGCTCTCGGTCGCGCTCGCCGTGGCGATCGTCGCGGCCACCGGGGTCCTCATCGCCCGCCTCGCGCGCGAGACGCGACGGGCTGCCGAGGACATCGGCCGCAGCGTGGAGCGGCTCAAGCCCCTCGCCGACGAGCTCGCGGCCGAGCTCGCGGTCACCGAGGCCGAGCTCGCCGCGTTGCAGGAGCGCAACGCCGCCGCCGGGCGCGGGCCCGACGGCGAGCGCGACGAGGCGTGAGCGCTTTCCCCGGCGGGCCCGCTGCCCCTACACTGGAGTCACGCTGACCAGGGAGGCATCCATGCCCGCGACCCTCGGGTTCACCATCCCCCAAGGCCCCGAGCTCATCATCATCCTCGGGATCGTCGTGCTGCTGTTCGGGGCGAAGAAGCTCCCCGAGCTCGGCAGCTCCATCGGCAGGACGATCACGAACTTCAAGAAGGGCGTCAACGAGGGCCAGGAGGAGGCCACCGCCGAGCCCGACGACGACGGCCCGAGCGGCGAGGTCACCTCCGAGGCTCCCCGGACGGAGTCCGACGCCCGCGACAGCTCCTCCTAGCCCGCCGATGAGGCGAGGTCGATGACGGCGACGGCGTCGCCGGACACCGGCGCTGGCGGCGACGACCACGGTCGCCGCACCGGCGAGATGACGCTCGTCGAGCATCTCGTCGAGTTGCGCACGCGCATCTTCCGCAGCCTTCTCGCGCTCGCGGTCGGCTTCGGCGTCGGCTTCGTCCTGCGCGAGTACGTCCTCGACATCATCCGCGAGCCGTACTGCCAACTGCCCGGCGACGTCCGCGCGGGCCCTGAGGCGATCTCGGGCGGTGACGAGTGCGCGCTCATCGTCCTGCAGGTCCTCGACGGGCTCGTCATCTCGATCAAGCTCGCAGCGATCGTCGCGGTCATCGTCGCCGCCCCGGTCGTCTTCTACCAGGTCCTGCGCTTCATCATGCCGGGGCTGCGACCGATCGAGAAGCGCTACGCGATCCCGTTCCTGCTCGCCGGCTGGGTGCTCTTCATCGGCGGGGCGGCCTTCGCCTACTTCATCATCCCGCGCGGCCTGGCCCTGCTCCTGTCCTTCGCCGGTGAGGGAATCACGCCGGTCCTGTCGGCCCGTGAGTACGTCGACTTCATGCTCTTCACCGTCGTGGCCTTCGGGCTGTCCTTCGAGTTCCCGCTCGTGCTCACCGTCCTCGTGCTCACCGACGTCGTCACCGACGAGGGGCTGCGCAAGTACCGCCGCCACGCGATCTTCCTCGTCTTCCTCGCCGCGGCGATCATCACCCCGACCGGCGATCCCCTCACGATGTCGGCGATGGCGGTGCCGCTGCTGCTCTTCTACGAGGCCTGCGTCCTGCTCGCGCGCTGGCGGGCCCGGCGCCGGCGCCTCGCCGGGGCGACGGCCTAGCGTGCCCAGCGAGCCCGGGGGCGCGGGCGCGGAGGCGTTCGCCGCGCGGCTGCCCTTCCCCCTCGACGACTTCCAGCGCGAGGGCATCGACGCCCTCGCGCGTGGCCGCAGCGTGCTCGTGGCCGCCCCGACCGGCGCGGGCAAGACCGTCGTCGGCGAGTACGCGGTCTGGCGGGCGCTCGAGCGGGGCGGCAAGTGCTTCTACACGACGCCGATCAAGGCGCTGTCGAACCAGAAGCACGCCGACCTCTGCGCGGTCTACGGCGAGCGTCGCGTCGGCCTGCTCACCGGCGACCGCTCGGTGCGCGGCGAGGCGCCGATCGTCGTGATGACCACCGAGGTCCTGCGCAACATGCTCTACGAGGCCTCACCGACCCTCGAGGGCCTCGACGCGGTCGTCCTCGACGAGGTCCACTACCTCGCCGACCGCGCCCGCGGCGCGGTGTGGGAGGAGGTCATCGTCCAGCTCGCCCCGGAGGTGCAGCTGGCCTGCCTGTCGGCGACGGTCTCCAACGCCGAGGAGTTCGGCGCCTGGCTCGACTGGGTGCGGGGCGCGGCCCTGGCCGACGCCGAGGGCCGGGGCGCGCAGCCACGTGGCTGCGAGGTCGTGATCTCCGAGCGCCGGCCGGTGCCCCTCGACCACCACTACGCCTTCAACGACCGCATCGAGCCGGTCTTCAAGGCCGGCGGCAAGCGCACCGGTCGCCAGCCTGACGCCGGCCGCGCGGCCGCGGCGAGGCAAGCCCGCGCGGGGGTGCCCAACCCCGACATCGTCATGGCCGAGCGCCGCGCCAGACCGGCCGGGCGGCGCTCGGGGCGTGGCCGGCCGGTGCCCTCGGGCAGCCGCATGCGCCCGCCGCGGCGCACCGAGCTCGCCTTCATGCTCGCCGAGCGGCAGTGGCTGCCGGCGATCGTCTTCGTCTTCAGCCGGCAGGGCTGCGAGGACGCCGTCGGCCACCTCGTGCGCGGTGGCGTGTCCCTGGCCAGCGCCGGCGAGGCCGAGGAGATCACCGCCCTGGCGACCGAGCACGTCGCGGGCCTCGGGCAGGACGACCTCGCCGTCCTCGGCTTCGACCGCTGGCTGGCCGCGCTGCGCCGCGGTGTCGCCGCCCACCACGCCGGCATGGTCCCCGCCTTCAAGGAGGTCGTCGAGCGCCTCTTCGTGCGCGGCCTGCTCAAGGTCTGCTTCGCCACCGAGACCCTCGCGCTCGGCATCAACATGCCGGCCCGCACCGTCGTCATCGAGCGGCTCGAGAAGTGGGACGGCCAGCAGCACGCCCTGCTGACCCCCGGCCAGCTCACCCAGCTCACCGGGCGCGCGGGCCGCCGTGGGCTCGACGACCGCGGACGCGCGGTCATCCTCCACCAGCGCGACGTCGACTTCACGACCGTGGCCTCGCTCGTGGGCCGGCGCGTCGAGCCGCTGCGCTCGCGCTTCGCGCCCTCGTACAACATGGCCGTCAACCTCCTGCGCCGCCACGACCGCCCGACCGCGGAGTCGCTGCTGGCGCGCTCCTTCGCCCAGTGGCAGGCCGACGCCAGCGTGGCCGAGGACAGCGAGCGCATCGCCCGCAACCGCCGGGCGCTGGCCGGCTACGCCGAGAACCTCGTCTCGACCCACGGCGACTTCGCGGAGTACTGGTCGTTGCGTCGGGCGCTGACCCGCGTCGAGCGACAGGGCGAGCGCGCCCGGCGCGGCGGCGGCGACGAGGCGATCCGCGCGCGCCTGGCCGAGGCCCGCCCAGGCGACGTCCTCGCCGTCGACGACGACCTCGTCGCCGTTGTCGGGGGCCGGCGCACGAAGTCGGGGGTGCCGCTGGCCGAGGTCGTCACGACCCGCCGCGACCTCACCCGCCTGGGTCCCCGGGAGCTCTCGCGCCCGCCCCGCAAGGTCGGCGCGATCGACCTGCCGGCCTCGGGCGGCCCGCGCCAGGCGGCGTACCGGCGCGCGGTCGCCCGCGCCCTCGACGAGGTCGAGCCGCGCCGTGCCGCGCCCGAGCCCGAGGAGGCCGGCCCCGAGGACGGGCAGCGTCTGGTGGACGAAGCGGCCCGGCTGCGCGAGGAGCTGCGCCGCCACCCCGTCCACCACGACCCCGCGTTGGCCGAGATCGAGCCGTGGGCGCGCCGCCACGACGAGCTCGCCGCCGAGACCGAGGCGCTCGAGACCCGCGTCGCCCGGCGCACCGGCTCCCTGGTGACCCAGTTCGCGCGGATCCTCGGCGTCCTCGGCGACCTCGGCTACCTCGAAGGGGCCGACCCCCAGCCGCGGCCGACCGCCGACGGGCTCGCGCTCGCCGGGCTCTACGCCGAGACCGACCTGCTGCTCGCCGAGTGCCTGCGCGGCGGCGACCTCGCCGGCCTCGACGTCGCTGATCTCTGCGCGGTCGCGAGCGCCTTCACCTACGAGACCCGTCAGAAGGACCCGCCCGAGCCGGTCGCGCCGACCGCCCGGGTCGCCGAGCGCCTCGACGCGGTGTGGGCGCGCTGGCGACGGCTGGCCACCGCCGAGGAGGCCGCCGGGCTGCCCACGACGCGCGCGCCCGACGCCGGCTTCGCCGAGGCGGTGTGGCGCTGGGCCGGCGGCTCCGGCCTCGACGAGGCCCTCGAGGCCTACCCCAACCCCGCCGGGGACTTCGTCCGGGCGGTCAAGCAGGTCGCCGACCTCCTGCGCCAGCTGCGCGACGTCGCCGGGGACCCCGACCTCGTCGGGGCCTGCCAGCGCGCCCAGCGCCAACTGCTGCGGGGCGTGGTCGCCGCCGCCGCGTGAGCGCGTCGCGCGGTAGCGTCCCCTGCCGGCGGGACGCCACGGCCCGGGGGCCGACGCCTGCCGCCACGACCGCGAGCACCGCACCCCGGGACCGCAACGCAGAGGAGGAGGGGCAGCGCATGGCGAGCCCACTGGGGCCGTTGCGCCTCATCGTCAACCCGCGCGCCGGCGGCCGGACGCGCAAGCACGTCGTGCCGACGCTGCGCGCCGGGCTGTCCGAGCGCGGGATCGCCCACGACGTCGTCGAGACCGCCGGGCCCGCCGACGCCGCCGAGCTCGCCCGCGCCGCGGTCGACGAGGGCCTGCGCTACCTCGTCGCCGTCGGCGGCGACGGCACGCTGCACGGCCTCCTCAACGGGGTCTTCGACGGGCAGGCCCCCCGTGCCGACGGGATCGTCGTCGGCGTCGTGCCCACCGGCAGCGGCTCGGACTTCGCCCGCACCGTCGGCCTGCACACCCGCCCCGAGCTCGCCGCCGGCCACCTCGCCAGCGACGCGACGATGCCCGTCGACGTCGGCGTGGCCTCCTACACCGACGCCAACGGCCAGCCGGCCACGCGGCTCTTCCTCAACCTCGCCGAGGTCGGCTACGGCGCCGAGGTCGTCCGCCTCGCCCAGCGCCTGCCGCGGGCCCTCGGGCGCGTGCGCTACCTCCTCGCCGCCTGGGGCGGCATCCGCGCGGTGCGCCGCCAGCCCGCCCGCGTCGAGCTCGCCCACGCCGGCTCCGACCTCGAGCTCGTCGAGCTCGTCGTGGCCAACGGCCAGTTCTTCGGCGGCGGCATGCGCGTGGCCCCGCGGGCGCTGCCCGACGACGGGCGCTTCAACGTCCTGGCCTTCACCGGCGACCGTGGGCAGGTCTTCCGCCTCACCACGCAGATGTTCCAGGGACGGCACCTGCCCGACCCCCACATCCGCGAGTGGCAGTCGCCCCACGTGACGATCACCGCCGAGCAGGGGCTGCGCGTCGAGGCCGACGGCGAGCCGCTCGGCACGACGCCCGCGTCGTTCCGCCTCCTGCCGCGCGCCCTCACGGTGAAGATCTG
>JAWOAS010000214.1:0-2509 GCA_046498405.1 Egibacteraceae bacterium | reverse complement strand
GCTCGTCGAGGACCCCGAGGCCCCCGGTGACCACTTCTTCGCGGCCGGCAGCCCGTGGTACCTCACCCTCTTCGGGCGCGACGCGCTGTGGTCGGCGACGATGGCCCTGCCCCTCGGCCTCGAGGTGGCGCGCGGGACCCTGCGGGCGCTGGCGCGGCGGCAGGGCCGTGCCCACGACCCCGAGACCGAGGAGGCCCCGGGCAAGATCATCCACGAGATCCGCCACGGCGGGCTCGTCGAGCCCGGCGCCCTTCCGCCGTCGTACTGGGGGACGCTCGACGCGACGCCCCTGTTCGTCACCCTCGTGCACGAGTCCTGGTGCTGGGGGCTGGCCGACGCCGAGGTCGCCGCGCTGTTGCCGGCCGTCGAGGCGGCGCTGGCGTGGATGGAGCGCGACGGCGACGCCGACGACGACGGCTTCCTCGAGTACCGCCAGACCGGCCAGCGCGGTCTCGCCAACCAGGGGTGGAAGGACTCCGTCGACGGCGTGCAGTTCGCCGACGGCACGCTCGCGGCGCCGCCGATCGCCCTGTCCGAGGTCCAGGGCTACGCCCACGAGGCCGCGCTGCGCGGCGCCGCGCTGCTCGACCACTTCGACCGGCCCGGCGCCGGGCGCTGGCGCGAGTGGGCCGCAGCGCTCAAGACGCGCTTCCGGTCGTCCTTCTGGATCGACGACGACGATGGCGGCTACCCGGCCGTCGCGCTCGACGGGCGCAAGCAGCGGGTCGACAGCCTCGCGTCGAACATCGGGCACCTGCCCGGCACGGGTCTGCTGTCCCCCGGCGACTGTGCCGCGGTGGCCCGCCATCTCGCGCGGCCCGACATGGCCAGCGGCTGGGGCTTGCGCACCCTCACCGCCTACTCG
Organism: Egibacteraceae bacterium; assembly: GCA_046498405.1. GTDB lineage: Bacteria > Actinomycetota > Nitriliruptoria > Euzebyales > Egibacteraceae > T1Sed10-49. The sequence continues at coordinate 1,644 of JAWOAS010000214.1, read as the reverse complement.
CCCCGCTTCAACCCGCTGTCCTACCACGGCGGCTCGGTGTGGCCGCACGACACCGCGATCGCCGCGGCCAACCTCGCCGCCTCAGGGCAGGGCGAGGCGGCCTCGATGCTGGCGCGCAGCCTCGTCGAGGTCGCCAGCCACTTCGACATGCGCCTGCCCGAGCTCTTCGGTGGCGAGCAGCGGCGACGGCGGCTCGAGCCCCTGCCGTATCCGGCGGCCTGCCGCCCCCAGGCCTGGGCGGCCAGCGCCGTGCTCCTGCTGCTGCGCACCGCGCTGGGCATCCACCCCGACCTGCCCCACGACCGCCTCGCCCTGTCCCCCCTGTGGCCGCCGCCCTACCGACGGCTCACCGTCGAGGGGCTGCGCCTCGGCGACGGGGCGTTGAGCGTGACCGTTGACGCCGAGGAGGGCGTCACGGTGCACGAGAGCCCGCCTGGCGTGCGGGTCGAGGTCGCCTTCGAGGACCCCGAGCACGCACAGCGGCTGCGTCGTCCCTGGTGGTGACCTGCCTCGCCGCGGGCCCTCCTGCGGCTGCGCCGGCGGGTCAGCGGGCCAGCAGCCTCCGGCTCGGGCCGAGCCGAGGCTCGTCGAGCACCCCGCGGTAGAGGTCGAGGTGCTCGTCGACCATGCGGCGCGCCGAGAACGGACCTTCGACCGCCGCGCGGCAGCGGCGCCGGTCGAGCTCGTCGAGCCGACCGAGCGCGGCGGCCATCGCGGCCTCGTGGTCGCACACGAAGCCCGTGACCCCGTCCTCGACGATCTCGGGGGCCGCGCCCTCGGCGAAGGTGAGGACCGGCGTGCCGGCGGCCAGCGCCTCGATCATGACGAGGCCGAACGGCTCGGGCCAGCGAATGGGGTTGAGCAACGCCGCAGCGCCCCCGAGCAGGGCCGCCTTGTCCGCGCCGCCGACCTCGCCGACGAACTCGATGCCCCCGCCGAGCAGCGGGCGCACCTCATCGCGGAAGCACGCGACCTCCCCGGGCTCGCGCACCCGGGCGGCGAGCTTCAGCGGCCATCCCGCCGCCCGGGCGACCGCGCAGGCCCGCCCGGGGCCCTTGTCGGGGGCCAGGCGCCCGAGGAAGAGCAGGTAGCCGCCGTCGCCGGCGCCGAAGGGGATCTCGTCGGGGTCGATGCCGTGGTGGATCACCCCGGCGATCGGGACGTCACCGGCGCTGGCCGCCTGCGCGTGCGAGATCGCCACCACCCGCGCCGTCCGCGCGGTGAACCGGTAGAGGTCGCGCATCTCGGCGTCGAAGGGCAGGTGGGCGGTGGTGACCACGGGGAGGTGGCCCAGGCGCGCCGCGTAGATCGGGCCGAGCAGGGTGTGGTCGTGCACGAGGTCGCAGTCCTCGAGGGCCTCGTAGGCGTGCGCGACGTGACGCTGCTCGACGACGGCCTGCCCCATGCGCGCCGTCTCCGCGCGTGGCAGGGACGCCCTGCGCGGCACGGGGCAGGTGGCGTCGCCGGTCGTGAAGAGCACGAGGTCGTGGCCTGCGGCGCGAAGTCCCCGCGCGAGGCGGTCGATGACCCCCTCGGTGCCGCCATACCGCAGCGGCGGAACCGGAAGCCACGGCGGTGCGAGCAAGCCGATGCGCATGGCGGTTCCGTCTGGTCCCGGGGATGCCGGCGCGGGGGCGCCGCGTC
>JAWOAS010000207.1:0-26895 GCA_046498405.1 Egibacteraceae bacterium | reverse complement strand
GTCGTCGTCGTGGTCGGTGTCGCCGTTGGTGTCGGTGAGGTCGGTGATGAGGTCGGCGGCCACGGCGCGGTCGGGGGCGTTGGCTTTGGTGGCGGCCGCTTCGGTGATGATCTCGCAGGCAGGGTCGATCGCGAGGTGGGTCTTGTAGCCGTCGAAGCGGCGATGCGCAGATTTGTGGCCGTGGCGGGCGTCGACGTCGACGGTGGAGATCACCCGGTCGCCCGCGACCTTGCGCACGATGCGGAAGATCCCATCGTCGCCGCGGTCGGTGTCCTGCCCGGCGACCAGCGCCAGCAGCTCGGCGGCCTCAGCGGCCCTGCCGGCAAGCGCGAGGCCGTCAACGACGGCCAGCGCCGCGAGCGCGTCGACGACGAGCGCGTCGACCAGCGCCTCGCGGGCCGCGGGGTCATCCCAGTCGCAGGGCGGCTTGCCGAGCGTGGCGTAGTCGTCCTCACGCGACAGCGCCGCCCGGACCCGCGCCTGCAGCTCGCCGGGCAGTGCGGCCAGCAGCTTGCGGACCGCCGCGCGCAGCTGGGTGACGGTGTCCTGGGTGGCCACCGCGTCGAACAGCGGTGTGGAGTCCACCGCCCGAACCTTGCCGCGCGCCAACCCGACCTGCTTGGCCAGATCGCGGGTGTCGGTGAACAACCGCCGCGGCCGCTGCGAGGCACGCAGCCGACTGCGCATCTGACACAGCACCGTCGGATGGAACCCCACAGGCGCCACCGTCAACCCCGCCGCGGCCTGCCAGCGCAGATCGAACCGCAGCCGATCGACCGCCTCGCGGTCCGACAGGCCCTCCAGCGACTGCAGCAGCATCACCGTGGCCACCACCCGGGCGGGCACCGACGGGCGCCCCTTGCGGGTCGCGGCGAACAGATCCGCGAAGTACGCGTCGCCGAACAGCCGATGGCCGTGCTCGGCGAGCAGCCGATACACCGACCCCTCCTCGAGCCGACCAGCCAGCACCACCGCACCGCCGGTCGGGCAGCGCCGCGACCTCAGTGCGCGGTGTCGTTGAAGAGTCCGCGGGTCATGCGCGTGGCCGTGGCGACGGTGATGCACGCCTGCCGGAGATCCTGCGCGGTGACGTCGTGGGCGACCTCGGTCTCGCAGAGCACTTGCCCCTCGATCCACAGCAGCCGGACCCATCGCAGGTCGGCGTCGAGGTCGTTGAGCCGGCGCAGGAGCGCCTCGTCGACCTCGACGTGCACCTGGTCGACATCCTCGGCGAGGAGTCGTTGCAGACGCTCGAGGAGCTCCGCCTGGGTGGGATGGATCGTCGGCGGCAGCATGATCGACGTCCATCCGACCTCCGGGGCCTCGAGGCGGATGGAGTGCCCGGCGCGGAAGGGCACTCGCAAGAGCGTCTCGGCCGGGGCCGCCTCGACGCTCATGAAGCACGGCGGCACGGCGGTGCGCTGTGGGTCGAAGCCGACCGGCGTGCGGTGGACGTTGCGGAGCGCCCGGGGGAGGTCGTCGCGGGGGATGCGGGTGGTCGTGGTCGGATCGGCCGCCGAGGAGCCGGGTGGCGGCCCGTCCTGGGAAGGCGTACCAGCGCCGTGCTCCGCCTGCCTCGGCGGTGAGGGGCACGAAGCCGTGCGTGGAGACCTCATCGGGCTCGGCGAGCGGGAGCACCGAGGCGGCCACGGCGCCGACCTCGCCTGCGGAAAGGGGTGAAAGCATGACCATGGGAGCATGCTGCCAAAGGGTGGCCGTCCCGTCGCCTCTCGCGCCGAACCCGACTCGAGGAGGCTGCCTTGGCGCTCACGGACCGGCGCCCGGCGCTCAGAGCCCCGCGAGGACCTGCGCGCCGAGGATCTTGACGACGAAGGTCGGCGGGAACAGCAGCGCGTAGGCGATGCTCACCCGGTCGTCGCCGTCGGTGCGGTCGACGGCGAAGCTCAGGATCGCCGGCTGGTTCTGCGCGCCGGCGAGGGTGCCCGCCAGCCGCGGGCCGCTGAGCTCGAGCGCGCGACCGAGCAGGAGCAGGGTGGCGGCCACGAGGCCGGTGAGCAGCGCGCCGAAGGCCAGCAGGGTGACCCCGCGGGTGGTCTCGAGCGCCGCGGCGAACTCCGGGCCCGCCGACAGCCCGACCGTGGCGAGGAAGAGCAGGACGCCGAGCTGGCGCAGCGCCTGGTTCGTCGCGTAGGGCATCTGCCAGATGACCGGGCCAGTGCGCCCGAGCCGGCCGAGGACGAGGCCGACGAGCAGCGGCGCCGCGGCGGTGCCGAGCTCGAGGCTCATCCCCGGCAGCGGCAGCGGCACGATGCCGACGGCCAGGCCGAGGCCGAGGCCGAGGGCGAAGCCGACGGGCTGGACGACGACCGCGGCGCGCTCGGAGCCCCCGATCTCGGCGGCGGCCTCGCCGATGCGGTCGCGCGGCGCGACGACGCGGACGCGGTCGCCGAGCTCGAGGACGAGGTCGGGGTGGGCGACGAGGTCGACGTCGCCGCGACGGACGTAGCCGGCGACCGCCCCGTGGCGGGCGAGGTCGACCTCGGCGATCGTCGCGCCGGCGTAGGCGGCGTTGGAGAGCACGACCCAGCGGAAGTCGACCTGTGAGCGGTCGAGGGGCAGGTCGCGCTCGGTGGAGCGCCCGAGCCAGTCGGCGAAGCGGCACAGCGGGTCGCGCGGGCCGATGACGGTGACGAGGTCCCCCGGCTCGAGGACGAGGTCGTCGGTCGGGGTGCGCTCGGCCTCGCCGCGGCGCACGCGGCTGAAGACGAGCTGGGCGTCGCCGGTGTCGCGCAGCTCGGCCAGCGGCGGCAGGCCCTCGCGGGTGACCTCGACGGTGAGGTGGCTGGCCGGCTGCGGCGGGTCGCGGTCCTCGGCGGTCGGCGCGCGCCGCGACCAGGCCAGCGCCCCGACGATGCCGAGGATGACCCCGACGACGCCGAAGGGGTAGGCCAGGGAGTAGCCGACGACGGCCTCGTTCGTGCCGGTGACGTCGACGGCGGCGGCCACCCCCGGCGTCGAGGTCACCGCGCCGGCGTAGGTGCCGGCGATGTCGGCCGGGGAGAGCCCGAGGGCGCGGCCGAGGACGTGGGCGACCCCGGCCAGGGCGACGAAGAGCCCGACGGCGAGCAGCATCGTCGGGGCGGTGCGCCGCAGCCCGGAGAAGAACGACGGGCCGCCGGCCAGGCCGATGGTGTAGGCGAAGAGCGTGAGCCCGAGCGTGCCGAGCAGGGCGGGCACGACCCCGGCGAGGTCGGGCGCGAGCGCGGAGACGAGCAGCCCGGCGAACAGCGCGCCGGCCGGACCGAGCGAGACGCCGGCCACGCGCACCGCGCCGAGCGCGGTGCCGAGCGCGAGCACGACGAAGAGCACGAGCAGCGGCTGTCCGGCGAGCACCTCGACCATGCGACCTCACCCGGGCGACGTGGTGGCCGGGCAAGGCTACTCGCGGCTGGCCGCACGGCCGCTGCGGCGACGGGGCCGGTCGAGCGCTCACCCCGGCTCCTCGCCCGCGGCGAGCGCGGCGGTGCCGGGCCGATCCGGCCGCGCGGCGGACAGCGCCTCGCGCCCGGCGGTGTTCTCGGCGATGCTGGACCTGTCCGGCAGGGTCGGGGCCGCCGGCGGCCCCGTGGATCGAGGAGGTCGTGGTGGGCGGCTCGGCTGGGGTGCGCCTGCGGGCGCGGGCGCTGCTCTTCGACCTCGACGGGGTCCTCGTCGACTCGAGCGCCGCCGTCGACGAGGTCTGGACCCGCTACGCCGAGCGCCACGGCCTCGACCCCGAGGCGGTGCTGCCCCACGTCCACGGCCGGCCCGCCGCCGAGACGATCCGCGCGCTGACCCCGCAGGCCGACCTCGCCGAGGAGTCCCGCCTGCTCGAGGACGCCGAGGTCGCCCTCGCCGAGGCGGCCGAGGCCCTGCCCGGTGCCGCCCGGGTCCTCGGCGCGCTGGCGCCGGGCTCCTGGACCGTGGCGACCTCGGGCACCCGACGGCTGGCGACCACGCGCCTGCGGGCGGCGGGCCTGCCGGTGCCCGACGGGCTCGTCGCCGCCGACGACGTCGCGCGCGGCAAGCCCGACCCTGAGCCCTACGCGCTGGCCGCGGCCCGCTTGGGCGTGGCGCCGGGCGAGGCCGTCGTCGTCGAGGACACCCCCGCCGGCATCGCCGCGGGCGTGGCCGCCGGCGCGGCGGTGCTCGCCGTGGCCACGACGTTCCCGCCCGAGGCGCTCTCCGCGGCGCGGGCCACCCTGGCCTCGCTCGCCGGGCTCGAGGTCGCCGTCGACGCCGACGGCGCGATCCTCCTGCAGGCCTGAGGGCGGGACCGGCGGCGCGCCCGAGGGCCTCGGCCGCGAGCACGACGCGCTGCCGCTGGAGCGCCTGGAGCCGTGCGCGGACGACCGGATCGAGGTAGCTCCCGGTCAGCAGGATGCGGGCGCAGCGCTCATGCTGGCGCAACCCCTCGCGGATGCGCGCGCCGAGCGTGAGGAGGAGTCGACGGGGGTCGCGCTCCTCGGCGATCGCCGCGGCGAGCAGGGAGGGCTCCGCGCCGAGGGAGCGCTCCTCGAGCAGGGGGTCGAGCACCCCCCCGCCTCGTCGTGACGCGGGAGAAGACCAGGCCCTCGGTCACGCCGGCGAGGCTGGCGATGCGCTTGGTCGTGCCGCCAGCGGACCCGCGCTCGGCGAAGACCTGCTCGGCGGCGAGGAGGATCCGCTCCCGCGCGGGCGGGCGCCCCTCGGGGCGCCCGACCCCACGAGGCGGGCAGGCACGTACGCCGCGGTCCGCGACACCTTCCGGGTGCCGGCGTGGCACGCGGCACGGAATGCGCCACGTCCGGCCGGGGTTGCCAGGGCACGACGCGGTCCCGGTCGGTGCGCGTGTCGCCACGGTGGGACCGCAGGGCAGCGACGAGGCCGGCGCGTGCCGGCGGGGAGGGCCGGGTCATGGGCGCGAGGCTGGGCAGGCGACTGCTGACCGGGATGGCCGCGGGGCTCGTCGGCACCGTGGCGATGGATCTGCTTTGGTACGGCCGCTACCGGCGGGGCGGGGGCGAGGGCGGCATCGTCGACTGGGAGTTCGCCAGCGGCACGGCCTCCTTCGCCGAGGCCTCCGCCCCTGGCCAGGTCGGCAGGATCGTCGCCGACGCCCTTGGCGTCGACCTGCCCGAGGCGTCCGCCGCGACGACGACCAACGTCGTGCACTGGCTGACCGGCGCGGGCTACGGCCTGGCCCACGGCCTGCTCCTCGACCGGCCCGGCGTGGCCGCCGCCGGGGTCGCCACGGGACTCGGGGCGGTGGCCAACAGCTACGCCACGCTCGGCGCCCTCGGTGTCTACGAGCCGCCATGGGCCTACGACGCGGCGACCCTGCGCGACGACGTCAGCGCCCACCTCGTCTTCGGGCTCGCCACGAGCCTCGCTTACCGCCTCCTGCGCGGGCAGGGTCGCGGGGGCTCCCGGCGCTGAGGCCCCGCCGACGGGGCGGGTGCGAGGGCGGCGCGGACCCCTCGCCGAGGGCCATCCGGGGTCGCATCGCCGGGCCGGGGTCGGACGCAGCGGCCGGGTCAGTCCTCCGCCGAGGGCTCCTCGGCTGAGGGCTCCTCGCCGTGGGACCCCGAGCCGTTGCGGCGCAGCAGCAGCGCGAGCCCGAGCACGATGAGCGCCGCGGGCAGGAGGTAGGCGGGGAGGTCCTCGAGGCCGGTCAGGCCCGAGGCGCCGACGACGGCGAGCACCCCGCCGGGGATGAGCGGCCACCACCAGCCCGGCCACGTCGCGTCGACGAGCACGCTGACGACGGCGATCGCGATGAAGCCCAGGCCGAGGCCGAGCACGACGACCTCGTCGGGCCCTCCGCGGCTCTCGAGGATGATCCCCGCCCCGAGCCCGGCGAGAATCCCGCCGGGCACGAGCAGGCCGTAGGTCCGCGTGACCGCGTAGGCGGCGAGGAAGCCGACGCCGAGCAGGCCGATGAGGATCTCCCCGCCGACCCCGGTGGTGAGCACGAGCAGCAGGGCCGCGCCGAGCACGATGAGGAGCAGTCCGAGGATGCGGCTTCCGGCCATGTCGCCCTCCGGTCGGTCTTCACCTGCCCCGCCGCTGTCTGCGTCCTGCAGGGCGGGGCCCCCGGCCTATTGGGCCACCGCGGTGTCGCGCGGCCGGGGCCTCAGCGCTGCGACATCCTACGCTGCGGCCGGGGCCCGGCCAGGCGCGCGGCGGTGTCGCGCGGCCGGGCTGGAGCTCTCGGTGGAGCGTTCGTCCGCGTGGGCGGCCGAAGGCTCCATCGGCGCGTGGCCCTGCTCGGTCTCGCGCCGCGCCGCCGCGGTGCCCGCCGGTCGGTGGAGCGTTCGTCCGCGTGGGCGGCCGAAGGCTCCATCGGCGCATGGCCCTGCCCGGTCTCGCGCGGCCGGGCCGGGCCGCGCGCGGTCAACCCGCCTGCAGCGGCCGGGTGCGGCGCCGAGGTCGCCGCCACGGCCCTCGCCCGCCGGGCCTGTGGCCTCGCGCCGCAGCGGCCGCCCGGCGGGGACTGAGGGCCTCAGCGCCGGGCAGCGCCGCGAGCCCGAGGGTGGCCAGGGCCGCGGAGGCCAGGAACGCCGGGGCGAGCCCCGCGGCGTCGATGAGCCCGCCGGCCATCGGCGACCCCGCGATCTGCCCTGCGGCGAGCAGGAGGAAAGTCCGCGCCACGGCGGTGCCGGGCTCCAGGGGCCGCTCGGTGACGCTCCAGACGATGAGGAGGCCGGTCAGCGCCATGTAGCCGGCGCCGAAGAGGGCGGTGAGGCCGAGCGCCGAGGCCGCCCCGACCCCGCCGACGGCGAGCCCGACGTGGGCGAGGGCGAAGCCCACCCAGCTCAGCCGTAGCGTCGCGGCGAGGCCACGTCGGTCGGCGGCGGCGCCAGCGGCGCCCCCGAGCACGCCGCCGATGCCGGCGGCGAGCCACCCCATGCGGCTGAGCTCGGGGGACAGGCCGCCGGTGGCCTCGAGCAGCTCGCGGCCGAAGCCCCAGAAGGCGGCGCTGGACAGACCGAGGAGGATCGCGGTCGCCGCCAGTGGCGTCGACAGGCCGAGGCGGGGGCGCCGAGCGGCGCCCTCGTCGGTGGTGGTCGTCGCCGCCGGTGCGGGCACGTCGCGGACCTCCCCGGCGACGAGCGCGGTCGCGGCCACCGCGAGCACGCCGAAGGCAAGCCACACCGGACGCCAGGCCAGCCCCGCGAGGGTCGCGGCCAGCGCCGCGACGACGAGGCCCAGTGACGTGCCGGCGTTGATCGCCGTCTGCGCGGTCGTGCGCTCACGCGCGAGGAGCTGGCGCTCGACGGCGGTCGCCAGCGCCGTTGTCGACCATCCCGTCGACGCCCCGGCGAGCGCGGCCCCGACGGCGAGCAGGACCGGCCCCTGGGCCAGGGCGATCGTGAGGGTGCCGAGCGCGGCGGCCGCCCCCGCGGCCACGGCGACCTCCCGCGCGCCCCGCCGGTCGATGAGGTCGCCCGCCCGGGCCAGCGCTGCGAAGAAGCCGGCGAAGGCCGCGGCCATGACCCAGCCCGCGCCGGTGGCCGACAGGCCGAAGACCTCCCGCATCTCGGGCATGAACAGGCCGAGACCGAAGCGCGCGAGGCCGTAGGTCACGGCGATGAGCCCCGCGCCGGTGACGGTGAGGCGGTTCAACGATGAGGCCTCCTCGACGGGTGCCTCCTGGTGAGACAGACCAGTCACGTTATAGCCTGGCAGGCGCGCCGCCACACTCGGCCAACAGGGAGAGCGCGATGCCGCGACCGTCACGCCGGCAGGACGTCCTCGAGGCCGCGAGCGCCCGCTTCTTCCGCGATGGCATCAGCGCCACCGGCGTCGATGCCATCATCGAGGACGCGGGGGTGGCGAAGATGACGCTCTACCGACACTTCCCCTCGAAGGACGACCTCGTCGTCGCCTACCTCACCCGCCGGGACGCCGACTTCCGCGAGCGCCTCGAGGCCGAGCTCAGCCGTCGGCGCGACCCCTGGCAGCGGGCGCTGGCCCCCGCCGACCTCTACCGCGCCACGGCCGAGGAGCCCGGCTTCCACGGGTGCGCCTTCGTCAACGCCGGTGCGGAGCTCGCCGAGGACCACCCCGGCCACGGCGTCATCGCCGCGCACAAGCGCTGGGTCGTCGACCGCTGGGCGACCCTGCTCGCCGAGCTCGGCGTCGCCGACCCGGGCGCCCTCGCCGAGGAGTGCGCCCTGCTGGCCGAGGGAGGCCTGGCCCAGGCCGGCGTCGGGCTCGGTGCTGAGCGCCTCGACGCCGCCCGCGAGCGCATCGCCGCGCGCCTCGGCGCCGCGGTCGACCGGGCGGCGGCCGCCTCGGCCTCGGGCGAGGCCGGCCGGGGCCGCGGGGTCGCCGGCGCCGGCGGCGACGAGCGCGAGCGTGCATAAAGCATGAGTTCATTGCTATCCTCCTCGTGACGCAACGGCGCGTCGACCTGCCCCGCATGGGACCGGCCGATGGCGTCGTCGCGCTGCCACGCGGGGCCCCGATCCCTGTGATCCTCGGGAGGCCCCCGTGACCATCGACCTGCAGCGGCTCGCCCTGGCCGCGATCGACGCGGCCGCCGACGAGCTCGACCTCGACGGCTGGGTGCGCGCGCTGCTCCACCAGCCCGAGCGCTCCATCGCCGTGCAGATCCCCTACCTCGGCGACGACGGGCAGGTCCGCGTCGCCCCCGGCTACCGCGTCGCCCACTCGACGGCGCGGGGACCGGCCAAGGGCGGGACGCGCTTCCACCCCGACGTCACCGGCGAGGAGGTCGCCGGGCTCGCGACGCTCATGAGCGTGAAGACCGCCGTCGTCGACCTGCCCCTGGGCGGCGGCAAGGGCGGCGTGGCCGTCGACCCCAAGCAGCTCAGCGAGACCGAGCTCGAGTCGCTCACGCGCGGCTACACCCGGGCGATCGCCGGGACGATCGGCCCCCACCTCGACGTGCCGGCGCCCGACGTCAACACCGGCCAGCGCCACATGGACTGGATGGCCGACGAGTACGCCCGCGTCGTCGGCGCGCCGGCGCCGGCGGTGGTCACCGGCAAGTCGATCGCCGCGGGCGGCTCGCTCGGCCGTGACACCGCCACCGCGGCGGGCTGCCGCACCGTCATCCTCGCCAGCGCCCGGCGCATGGGCCTGCCCGCCGACGCGCGCGTCGTCGTGCAGGGCTTCGGCAACGCCGGCGCCCACCTCGCGCGGATGCTCGCCGCCGACGGGATGCGCGTCGTCGGGGTCTCCGACAGCCGTGGCGGGGTCCACGACCCCGCGGGCCTCGACGTCGACGCGGTGGCCCGGACGAAGGCCGAGCACGGCTCGGTGACGGCCCACCCCGGCGAGGTCGTCAGCCCCGGGGACCTGCTCGGGCTCGACTGCGACATCCTCGTGCCCGCCGCGCTCGAGGGCGCGATCGACGCCGAGGCCGCCGAGACCGTGCAGGCGCGCCTCGTCGCCGAGGCCGCCAACGGCCCCTGCACCGCCGAGGCCGACGTCGTCCTCTCCGACCGCGGGATCGCCGTCGTGCCCGACGTCCTCGCCAGCGCCGGGGGCGTGACGGTCTCCTGCTTCGAGTGGCAGCAGAACCTCCGCGGCGAGCGCTGGAGCGCCGCGGAGGTCGCCGGCCGCCTCGAGCAGCGCATGTGCGCCGCGCTCGAGGACCTCTGGCAGGTCGCCGAGGGGCGCGGCCTGCCGCTGCGCACCGCCGCGACGGTGCTCGGCGTCGAGCGCATCGCGGGGGCCGTCGAGGCGCGGGCCCGCACGCGCGCGAGCGCGCTCGTCTCCTAGCCGCCAACGGTCTCGCGGTACCGTGGGCGCGACCGGGCGCCGGACGGGGGGGACCGCAGGTGGAGCACGCGACGAGCGGCACCGCGCTCATCGACGGTCTCATCGAGGGCGTCCACGTCGGGGACAACCTCGTCGTCCAGGGCGACGCCGCCGCGCCCCTCGACCTGCTCACCGAGCGCTTCATCGCCGCGGCCCGACCGCAGGTGCCCGTCGTCGTCGTCAACCTCGCCGAGGCCTGGGCGGGTGAGCCCGCCGAGGGCGTGGTCGTCCTCGACTGGTCGCCGGTGCGCACCGGGCAGGCCTCGGCGCTGCCCGACGCCCTCGACCCCGCGGCGACCTTCGCCGAGGCGCTGGCCTCGCTCGAGGCCCTCGACGAGCGGGTCGGCTCCGGCGCGGCGTTCGTCTTCGAGCGCCTCACCGCGGTGCAGGAGACCTGGGGCGCCGACGCCGCGCTCGAGCTCTTCCTCACCGCCTGCCCCCGCCTCTACCGTCGGCGCAGCCTCGCGCTGTGGCCGGTCGAGGCCGACGCGCACCGGCCGACGTTCCTGCGTCGGCTCGGCGAGATCACCCAGGTCGTCGTCGACATCACCGGCGAGGGCGAGGGCCTGGCGCTCACCGTGCGCGAGGCCGCCGGCCGGCCGCCCGACGTCGTCGGGCGCCGGGTCGAGGCGGTCCTCGCCGACGGCGACCTCGTCGCCACCGAGGCGCCGCGCAGCACCCGCGAGCGCCTCGGCACGGTCATCCGCGACCAGCGCCTGTCCCTGGGCCTGGCCCAGGCCGAGGTCGCCCGTCGCGTCGGCATCACCCCCTCGGCGCTGTCCCAGGTCGAGCGCGGGGTCCGCGGCCCCTCCGGTGACACCCTCATGCGGCTGTGGGAGGTCCTCGGCGTGCCCTTCGGCCCGACCGAGCAGGCCGAGGCCGGCTACGAGGTCGCGCGGCGCAGCGGTCGGGAGCGCAAGGCGCTGCAGGACGGCCTGACCGCCGAGCGCATCGCCGCCGACCCGCGCGCCGGGCAGGTCTGGCTCGTCGAGGTCGCCCCGGGCGCGTCGGGCGACCGGCCGCCGTTCGCCGTCAAGCGCCCCGAGGTCGTCACCGTCGTGCGCGGTGTCCTCGACCTCACGATCGACGGCCGCGGCGAGACGCTCCACGAGGGCGACGCCCTCGTCTCGGTCGACGCCGTCGTCAGTGGCTGGGCCAACCCCAGCAGCCAGCCGGCCGAGGTGCTCTGGACGCTCCCGGCGCGCTAGCCCAGGCGCCCGGTCAGGTGGACGACCGCCATCCACGGCATGGAGCTACCATAAACCTCTGCTTCATCATCGACGCCGAGGGGTCTCCATGGTCACGAGCGCGCGCGCGCCGACACCGCCGGTCCTGACCGCGGACGGGCGGGCCTTCCTGCAGGCGCGGCTCGACCGCGCCACCGAGCGCCTCCTGCGCGTCGAGCGCGACCTCGGCGCCGAGCGCAGCGAGGAGCTGCTGCGCGAGGGCTGGATGCTGTCGGCGCAGGTCGACGAGCTCAGCCGGCTCCTCGCCGAGGCCGTCGCGCCGCGCGAGGTGCGCGACGACCCGACGATCGTCGAGGTCGGCGACGAGGTCGTCGTCGAGCTGCCCGACGGCTCGCGGGAGGTCCTGCTCATCGTCCATCCCCTCGAGGCGAGCATGGACGAGCACCGCACCTCGAGCGAGGCGCCGCTGGCCCGGGCCGTCCTCGGCCACCGTCCCGGCGAGCGGGTCACCGTCGAGACGCCCGCCGGGGTCCACGCGTGCACGATCCTCGAGCGCACCCGCATCGACGGGTCCTGACCACTGCCCTGTCCGCGTCGACCGGCCGCCCAGCGCCTCCGCCGCGGGGCGCTCAACCCGACCACGTGCTCCGCAGCGTGCCCCGGCGCGCGCCGGGGGTGCGCAGCTGGGTGATGATCCCGGCGGCGGCGATGCCGAGGTAGAGCAGCGTCCACGGCCATCCGAGCTCGAGCGCGGTCGTGGTCTGCGGCGTCGTGAGGTCGCTGGTGGCGAGCATGCCGAGCAGCAGCAGCACGCCGGCCACCGCCGCGCTCGCCCCCGCGAAGGCGCCGAGCACGACGAGGATGACCATTGGCAGCTCGCCGGCGATCGCGAGGATCGCGAGCAGCAGGCCGATCGCGAGGCCGGCGAGGACGATGAGCCAGGACCAGCGCACCCCGAGGGCGGCCATGCCCGTCGTGCCGAGCGCGAAGCCGATCGAGCCCATCCCGATGGCCACCGACAGGGCGTAGACGGCGTAGGCGGCGACGCCGAAGACCAGGGCGACGAGCACGCCGACGATCCACGGCGCCGGGCTGTCGAGGTAGGCCCCGCCGGTGGCCAGGCTCGTCGCCGCCGAGCCGATGAGGAAGCCGACGAGCGCGGCCCAGGCGGCGATGACCGCCCGCAGCGCGGCGTAGCCGCGGAAGGCCAGCAGCAGGCCGGCGGCCAGGAGGATCACCCCGAGGACCGCCTCGTTCATCGCCAGCCCTCCGCCTTGCCGCGGCGCTGCGTGGTGTCGTGCGCCGTCCCCTCGGCAGTGTCGCACGACGTGGGCTGACCTGGCGAGAGCCGGTCAGGGGTCGACGAGGGTGCGCTTGACGTCCTTGCCCTTGGGCTTGCGCCCGTCGCGCTTGCCGAGGCGACGCGCCTCGAGGGCTGGCGGCAGCGAGGCGAGGCCCGGCTCGGCTGCGGTGGCGTCGACGAGCGCGACCGCGGCCGCGGCGTCGTCGAGGTTGCGGAACCACCGCCGCTGCTTGGTCTCGTCGCCGGCCGCGGCGATCGGGCCCTTCTTGCAGAGGTCGAGGCAGGAGGTCGTGCGCAGCCGCACCCCACGCTCGGCGCAGGTCGCCTCGAGCGCGTCGAGGACCTCGCCGGTCGCCGGGTGCTTCTTGCGGCTGCGGCAGTCCGAGCCGCGGCAGAGCCACACCGTCGGGACGGCCATCGTCCTCCTCCAGGGTCGCGCCGACGTCCCCCTCCGGCCGCGGCGGCGGCCGCACGGTAGCTCGGGACCCGCCAAGGCGCAGCGCTGCGAGGACCCCCGCGCCGCCGGGGTGGGCGGGCGTCGCTCAGCGGGGGTCGTGGCGGCGGTGGTGGCGCTCGGCGTTGAAGACCCCGCCGGCGACGAGGGCGAGGCTCGACAGCCATCCCCACAGGGCGATCGCGAGCACGGTGGCGAAGACCTGACCGATGAGGGCGACGATGGCATCGCCGGTGTCGAGGTCGGGCACGCGCGGGCCGGCCACCGCGAGGTAGGCGCGCAGCCCGAAGGCCACGACGACGAGGAGCACGACGCCGAGGGCCGCCCCCGGCAGCGCCTCGCGCCAACCGATCGGCGTGCTCGGACCGCTGCGGTAGAGCCAGGCGAGGAAGATCGTCGTGACGATGAACAGCCCCGGCCAGCGGGCGAGCTCCCAGATCACGGCGAAGGTCTCGACGAGGCCGAGCAGCCCGGCAAGGCGCAGCCCACCGCCGAGCAGCGGACCGACGACGAAGAACGTGAGGAGCAGCGGGACGAGGACGATCGCGCCGCCGGCGTAGGCGGTGGTCAGCGCGAGCTGGGCCAGGGGACGCCGCGGGCGCTCGACGAGGTAGGCGTGGTCGAGGCCGTGCAGCGCCGCGCGGAAGACCCGGCCGGCGAGCCACAGGGAGCCGAGCAGGCTCACCGCGACGAGGCCGCCGCGCTGCTCGGTGAGCAGGGCGTCGAGGACCGGCGCGACGATCTCGTCGGCGACATCGGGCTGGAGCACCGTCGTGAAGCCCCGCAGCGCGACGGCCTTGATCGTCTCGGTCGGCCCGGTGCCGGCGAGCTCCTCGTAGAAGCCCAGCGCGGCGCCGATGGCGATGAGCAGCGGCACGAGCGAGAGCAGCGCGTAGTAGCTCATCTCCGCGGCAACGCCGGTGAGGCGGATCGTGACGGCACGCCGCGCCGTGCCGACGGCCAGCGCCGCGGCGCTGGCGAGTCGTCGGCGGCCCTGGTCGGGCGGTCGGGGCTCGGCGTCCCCGTCGACCGGGGGCGCCGCGTCGGGCTGCGGTGCCGTCACGTCGGCTCCTCGGGCAGGCTCGGCGGAAGCCTACGGCACCGTGGGGTGATCGCTGGTGCGCTGGCGGGCGCGCCCGGTGGTCAGTCCGGCGGGTCGGTGAGCTCGCCGTCGACGGCGAGCAGGGCAGCGTCGAGGGCGTCGAGCGTGATGGCGAGGTCGCCCTCGCCGCTGTGGTGCTCGGCGTCGTCGAGGAGGCTCGTGAGCGTCACGCCATCGGGGACCGCCTCCCCGTAGAGATCGGCGAGGGAGACCTCCACCGGCTCCTCGCCGTCGTGGACGATCGCGAGCACCCGATCGTCGTCGCCGTCGCGCCGCTCGAAGGCGAGGAGCTCGCGCTCGGCCACGACGGGGTCATAGGTGCCGTCGACGAGCGCGCGGGCTCCCTCGCGCGCCTGTCCAAGGCGTGCGACGAGGTCGAGGGTGTCGAGGTCGGGCTCCTGCAGCGTCCAGCCGTCGACCTCGTCGGCGTGCGCCCAGTCGGCCGGCCCACCCTCGAGCTCCCCGGTCCAGGGCAGCGGCTCGCGGTACCAGCGGTCGCGCCACCCCAGCGTCCCCTCGATCGGTCCGCTGTCGCTCTGGCCCATGCCGATCTCGGTGCCGTTGTAGACGATCGGCGGGCCGGGCAGCGCGTACTGCACCGTGAGGGCGACCGCGAGCCGCGCGCGTCCCTGCTCGCCCCCACCCGCGGCGTGGACGAAGCGCTCGACGTCGTGGTTGTCGAGGAAGGTCGGTGCGACGAGCCCCTCGCCGTAGACCTCGAGGCCCTCGCGCACGCTGCGGTCGATCCGTCCCAGGCCGATGTCGCCGGCGAGCGCATCGACGAGCGCGAAGTGCAGCGGGAAGTCGACCGCGCCGTGGAGGGCGTCGGCGTAGCGGGCCAGCGCGTCGTGCTCGCTGTCCCAGACCTCCCCGAAGACGTAGGCCTCGGGGTCGACCTCGGCGACGGCCTCGGCGAGCTCCTCCCAGAAGGCCATCGGCGGGCCCGTGGCGTGGTCGAGGCGCAACCCGTCCATCCCCAGGCCCTGCACGGTGCTGCCGTCGGGCAGCGCGACCTCCTCCTCGGAGAGGTGGAACGGCACGACGACGTCGGTGACGTAGTCCTGCGCCGGCCCGTGGTTGAGGTTGACCTGCGGGAGCTCTTCGAGGCCGAGGAACGTCGCGTAGTCGTAGGCGCCTGCCTCGGCATCGCAGGTGCTGAACGAGTACCACTCGAAGTGCTCGCTGTCCTCGCAGGCGGCGAGCACGTCCTGGAACCACGGGTGCTCGTCGCTGGTGTGGTTGAGCACGAGGTCGTAGACGACCCGCAGGTCGCGCGCGTGCGCCTCGTCGACGAGCGCCCGCAGCTCCTCGAGCGAGCCGAAGCTCGGGTCGACCGCGAGGAGGTCGGTGGGGTGGTAGCCGTGGAAGGCCGCGGTCTCGCTGACCGGGCTCAGCCAGATCGTCGTGAACCCCGCGGCCTCGATGTGGTCGAGTCCCTCGATGACGCCGCGGAGGTCGCCGCCCATCCAGTTGCGCAGCGCCTCGCTGAAGGAGCCGTCGGCCGCGGGGTCGACCTCGACGTTGTTGCCCGGGTCGCCGTCCCGGAAGCGGTCGGTGAACACCTGGTAGATGCGCGCCTCGCGCGCCCAGGGTGGGGGCTGCCCGGGCTCGCGCGGTGGCTCCCCGGCCTCCTCGCCCCCCGCCTCCGCACCGGCGTCGGGCCCCTCGCCCGCCTGCGGGTCGGCGTCCGCGGCGTCGTCGGACGCCGGTTGCCCGCCGGGGTCGGCCTCGCACCCGACGGCGAGGAGGCAGCCCACCGCCAGCGCGGTGAGCAGCCGCCCGGTCGCCGTTGCCATCCCTGTCATGATCCTGACACCACCATAGCCACGACGGTGCGGCGGTGTGCAGGCGGTGCCGGCCAGCGCGCCACCATGTCCCGGCCCCGCGACGGGCCGGACCCGAGCCTGCCGCCGCGCCCGGGGACGAGGCGCTGGCGTCGGGGCCCTGCGAGCCTCTAGCGTCAGCGCCGGCAGGCAGCCACCAGCGCGAGGGAGCGGACGGGATGAGCGTCGTGGGCGTCGTGGCCGAGATCAAGGACGGTGAGCGCCGGATCGCGCTCGACCCCGCCGCGGCCCGGCTGCTCGCCCGGCGCGGCCACGAGGTGCGCGTCGAGTCCGGCGCCGGGCAGGGCGCGGGCTTCGCCGACGAGGAGTACCGCGCCGCCGGCGCGACGGTCGTGGCCTCGGCCGCCGAGGCGTGGGCCGCCGACCTCGTCGTCAAGGTCAAGGAGCCGCTCGCCGAGGAGCACCGCTTCCTGCGGGAGGGGCTCGCGCTGTTCTGCTTCCTCCACCTCGCCGCGGTGCCCGACCTCGCCCGGGCGCTCGTCGACGCCGGCGTCGACGCCTTCGCCTTCGAGACCCTCGAGGAGGACGGCGACCTGCCGCTGCTCGCCCCGATGAGCGAGGTCGCCGGTCGGGTCGCGCCGATCGTCGCCGCGCACCTGCTGTCGACCCACGAGGGCGGCTCGGGCACGCTGCTGGGCGGCGCCGCGGGGGTGCCGCCGGCGCGCGCGGTCGTCGTCGGCCTCGGCGTGGCCGGCACCCAGGCCGCGCGCGGGCTGCGCGGCCTCGACGCCGAGGTCACCGGCGTCGACGTCGACCTCGGCCGGCTCGGCTGGGCGGCGCGGGAGGGCATCGTCACCGCCACGCTCGTGTCCTCGCCCGGCACCGTCGGCGAGGCCGTGGCCGCCGCCGACGTCGTCGTCGGCGCGGCGCTCGTGCCCGGCGCGCGGGCTCCGCAGGTCGTCGAGGACGAGCACGTCGCGGCGATGCGGCCCGGCTCGGTCGTCGTCGACCTCGCCATCGACCAGGGCGGCTGCGTGGCCACGGCGCGGCCGACGTCGCTGTCGGCGCCCACCTACCTCGCCCACGGCGTCGTGCACTACGCCGTCACCAACGTCCCGGGGCAGTACCCCCGCACGGCCACCCGCGCGCTGTCGGCGGCGATCGCCCCCTACGTCGCCGCGCTCGCCGAGGACCCCGCCGGCGCGCGCGATGGCGAGGTCGCCGGCCTCGCGAGCGCCTGCAACGTCGCCGGCGGCAAGGTCGTCCACCGCGCGGTGGCCGGTGCCCTCGAGGAGCCCGCCGAGCGGGGGTGATCCCGGGCGCGCGCAGCCGGCGCCGCCAGGGACGGTCCCGGTCCCGCCGACGCCGCCGGTCGCGCTCGGCCTGGCAGGCGGGCACGCGGGACGACGAGACGGTCGAGGAGGCAGGCGAGGTGGGCGAGCACCCCAGCGGCAGCGGGCACGACGCCGAGGCGGGCGGCCGGCCCGCCCCCGGCCCGCGGGCCCGCCGACGCCAGGAGGTCACCCGGTCCCGCGGCCCGCGCCGCCTGGCCCGGAAGCTGCGCGCGGGCGCGCGCCGCGCGATCGCGCGGGTGCGGCCTGGGCCGCGCGCCTGGCGCGGTGCGACGTGGGGTGTAGCGGTCGCGCTGACCGTCGTCCTGGCCTCCGGCGGGCTGCTGCTCGACAGCGGCCGGCCGCTGCTGTTCGACCTGCTGACCGTCGTCGTCCTCGGCTGGGTCGTCGCCGGCCTGGCCACCGGCACGCTCCTGCTGCTCGGCCGGCTCCTCGCGGCGATCCCGCCGCGCCTGCGGGCGCTCGGGCCCGTCGCCGTCGTCCTCGCCTCGGTGCCCTTCGCGCTCGGGGCGGGACCCTCGGCGCTGCTCGTCGGGCTGGCGCTCGTCCTCGGCGCGGCGCTCGTGGGGGCCGGCGTCGGCGCGCTTGCCACCGACGCGCCGCCGCGCGGCCCGCGCCTGGCCGTGGCCGTGCTCGGGCTGCTCGTCGGCGCCGGCGCGCTCACCGCGGTCGCCGGCTGGCTGCTCTTCGACGAGCGGCCCGGCGACGGTGAGACCCTCGCCACGGCAGGCCCGCACGACGTCGTGCGGCTGGCCTACGGCAGCGGGACCGACGAGCGCCGCGCCGTCTACGGCGAGGGGGTCGACGTCGCGACCGAGCCCGTCGACGGCCGCGCGCTGCTGCCCGGCTGGTCGGGCCTCGGCGGCGCGTTGCGCACCGGCTACTGGGGCTTCGGCCCCGAGGCCCTGCCCCGCAACGCGCGGGTGTGGCTGCCCGACGTCGCCGAGGGCCGCTTCCCCCTCGTGCTCATCGTGCACGGCAACGCGCCGATGGAGTCGCCCTCGGAGCGGGGCTACGACTGGCTCGCCGAGCACCTCGCTGCGCAGGGCCACGTCGTGGCCTCGGTCGACGAGAACTTCCTCAACCTCTCCTTCACCCGCGGCTGGGAGCTCGGCGAGGAGACCGACGCCCGGGCGTGGCTGCTGCTGCGCCACCTCGCGCTGTGGCGCGACTGGGTCGCCGAGGGCCACCCCCTCGGCGCGCATGTTGACCTCGGCCGGATCGTGCTCGTCGGCCACTCCCGGGGCGGGGAGGCCGCGGCGACCGCGGCGGCCTTCGACCGCCTCGAGCGCTACCCCGAGGACGCGAGCGTCGCGCTCGACGCGGGCTTCGGCATCGACGCCGTCGTGGCCCTCGCGCCGGTCGACGGGCAGTACGAGCCGGGAGGGCGGCCACGCGAGCTCGACGGGGTGAGCTACCTCGTGCTCCACGGCGGCCGCGACGGCGACGTCGTCTGGTTCTCCGGTCTCGCGCAGTACCACCGCACACGGCCGGGGGAGGGCGACGTCAAGGCCGCGGTGCACCTGCGCGACGCCAACCACGCCGGCTGGAACACCGTCTGGGGCGAGGAGGACTTCGCCGGCCCGGCCGCCGCCGTCCTCGAGGCCGGGGAGGTCCTGCCGGCCACGACCCAGCAGGCCGCCGCCCTCGCCGCGGTCGACGCCTTCCTGCCCGCCGCGCTCGGCGGCGAGCGCGACGCCCTCACCGCCCTGGCCGACCCCGCGGCGGCGGCCTGGCCCGACGAGGTCGTCGCGCGCACCCGCCTGGCCCACGGCGGGGAGGTCGGCCTTCTCGACCTCGAGGGCGGCCTCGACCCCGCCGCCGGCGCCCTGCCCGGTGCCACCGTGACCGCCGAGGGCCTCGCGCGCTGGCGCGAGGTCGCCCTCGAGCTGCGCCTGCAGGACGCCGACGCCCGCGCCGTCGAGCTGGCCTGGACCGAGCCGGGCGGGCGGTGGGGCGTCGACACCGGCGGCGTGCCCCTCGCGCTCGCCGACCCCGTGCTGCGGCTCGACCTCGCCGTGGGCGCCGAGCCGCCGCCGGGGGCCGACGCGCCGGCGGGCGAGACCCTCGCCCTGGCCGTCGAGGTCGTCGACGCCGACGGCCGGGTCGCCCGCGCCGACCTCGACGCCGACGACGGCCTCGCCCCAGCCCCCGATGCCGACCGGCTCAAGGCCCCGCTGCCCGACTGGGCGCCCGGGCGCGACCCGCTCGCGCGCAGCGTCGTGCTGCCCGTCGGCGACCTCGAGGCCGAGGAGGGCTTCGACGCCGGTGCGCTGGCCGAGGTCCGCCTCGTGCCCGTTGGCGCCGCCCCGGGGACGCTGCTCGTCCTCGACGTCGCCCTCGGCCCGCGCTGAGCCGCGCCGGGCAGGCGCTCAGTCCCCCTCGGCCAGGCGCGGGGGGAAGCCACCGGTGGCCACCGGCCCCCAGTGCTCGATCGTCAGGCGCAGGAGGCACTTGCCCTGCCGGCGCATCGCCGCGCGGTACTCGTCCCAGTCGGGGTGCTCGCCGGCGATCGCGCGGAAGTAGTCGACGAGCGGCTCGAGGGCCTCGGGCAGGTCGAGGACCTCGGCGGTGCCCTCGACCTGCACCCAATGGCCGCCGAAGTCCTCGGAGAGCACGCACATCGACGCCCGCGGGTCGCGCCGGAGGTTGGCGGCCTTCGCGCGCTCGGGGTAGGAGGCCACGACGATGCGGCCCTCGTCGTCGACGCCCATCGTCACCGGCGAGAGCTGCGGGCGACCGTCGCGACGGGTCGTCGCGAGGACGCCGTGGTGGCGGGGGCGGACGAAGGCCAGCAGGCCCTCGCGGTCGACGTGGTCGGTCGTGGCGGTGCCCATGGGCGCGACGATAGCGCCCGGGCCGGGGCTCCGCGCGCGGTCGCGCTGAGCCCGGCCGCGGCCGGGGGCATCCTGGCCGTGGGCCGCCGCGACGCGTCGAGGGCGCGTGGGGGGCGGCCCGGCGAGAGGTGAGGCCACGTGCCGCTGGAGCACATGAGCGCCTACGAGCGCGAGGCGTGGGTCGAGATCGGCCGCTGGCGCGAGCAGCGGGTGGCCGCGGGGCGTCGGCGCGGCCGCGGCGGGGCGCTGGCCCGCCGCCTGCGCGCGGTGCCCGGCTCGACGACGCTGCTCGAGGGGGTCCTGCGCTCGGTGCAGGGCATGCACGGGCTCGTCACCGACGTCGCGGTCAGCGCGCCGCCCCACCGCGGGGTGCGCCGGGCCTACGCCGCCCAGGGCCTGCCGATCACCGGGCTCGGCGAGATCCGTGGCTTCGACCTCGCCTGGGTCGACCGCGCGACCCCGCCGCTGGGCAGCCGCTACGCCCTCGCGCTGGCCGGCGAGGGGGCGCTGGCCGGCGCGGCGGCCGGTGGCGGCGTCGCGCTGACCGCCGCGGGCGCCGTCGGCGCCGGGGTCGGCGCGGCCCCGGGGGCGGCCTCGACGGTGGGCCTGCTCAGCGCCGACATCGCCGCGGTCCTCGCCGGCTCCACCCGCGCGGTGGCCCACACCGCCGCCTACCACGGCTACGACGCGCGCGACCCCTGGGAGCGCGCCTTCCTCCTCGGCGTCCTCGGCGCCGCGGTCGCCGGCGATCAGGCCGCCAAGCTCTCCGCCCTCGCCGAGCTGCGGCGGCTCTCGGCGGTCCTCGCCCTCGGCGGGGCCAGCCGCCAGCTCGGCGACGACGTGCTCGTGCGGCTCCTGCGGCGGCTCTTCGCCAGCCTCGGCGAGCGGCTGACCCAGCGCAAGGTCGCCCAGCTCGTGCCGGTGGCCGGCGCGGTCGTCGGCGGCGGGCTGAACTACGCCTACGTCCGTGACGTCGGCGAGTGCGCCAGCTGGCTCTACCGCGAGCGCTTCCTCATCGACCGCCATGGCCTCGCCGAGGAGGTCGCCGGCCCTCTCGAGCCGGCCCGCGCCGTCGAGGGCATCGCCGCGGGCGCCCGCGAGGACGCCGCGCTCGACCCGTCACCGGCGCGCCCCGCCCGCGCCCCGGCGCTGCCGCCGGGTCCGACCGGCCCGCCGGCGACCGCGCAGGTGCCCCCGCCGCCGGGCGGCGCCCGGCGCTGAGGCTTCACGCCGGGGGCGCCCGCCCGGCGAGGCGGAGCGCGAGGGCGTCGAGGAGCAGGCGCTCGCCGTCGGACAGCGCCGCGGCCTGCCCGAGGGCGGCGGCCACCGCGGCGCTGGCGTCGTCGGGGGCCAGCCAGGCCGGGGCGTGCGCGGCGACGACGTCGACCTCCTCGTCGCTGGGGTCCTCGCCGAGGAGCAGGGTCAGCCACCCCTCGCAGAGCTCCCGGGCGGCGTGGTCGTCGGGCCGGGCGCCGCGCGCGGCGAGAGCCTCGGCGCGCTCACGCAGCGCGGTGAGCTCGGCGGAGAAGTGCTCGGGGTCGACGCCGCGCTCGGCCATCGCCTCCCACACCGGCGCGACCTCCGCGCGCGCGGCCACGAGCGCGGGCGACTCGGCGGCCTCGGCGGCCTCGACGCTGGCGGCGGCCTCGCCGACGCGGCGCTCGGCGAGCGTGGCGGCGGCCTGGACGACGAAGCGGCGCCGCTCCTCGGCCTCCTCCTCGAAGGTCGCCGTGAGCCCGCGCAGGACCTCCGCGGCCTCGGCGTCCTCGAGGTCGTCGAGCTCGGACTCCGCGCGGGCGAGGACGACCTCGGTGCGGGAGAGCTGGCGGCGGCGCAAGCCCACGGCGTGGCGCTGCAGGGCCACCGCGACCTCGGTGGGCACCTGCCCGCGCAGCAGCCGGCCGATCTCGTCGAGGCCGAAGTCGAGGTCGCGCAGCGTGCGCACGAGCTCGAGCCGCCAGAGGTCGGCGACGCTGAAGAGCCGGTAGCCGCCCTTCGAGCGCTCCGTCGGCGGCAGCAGCCCGAGGTCGGCGTAGTAGCGGATCGTCTTCGTCGCCACGCCGGTGATCTCTGCCGCCGTGCCGATCGTCACGAGCGTCGGCGCGTCGGGCTGTGGCGGCTGGTCCACGGTCGAGGTCACCAGCCCGCCGGGCGCGGCTGGCCCTCGCTGAAGCCGGCCAGCGACTGCACGCCGAGCACGGCGCGCTCCCGGAAGGCCGCGAGGTCGCGGGCCCCGGTGTAGGTGCAGGCGCTGCGCAGCCCCGCGACGATGTCGTCGACGAGGTCCTCGACGCCGGGACGCTGCGGGTCGAGGCGCATGCGCCCCGAGGAGATGCCCTCCTCGAAGAGCCCCTTGCGCGCCCGGTCGAAGGCCCCCTCGCCGGAGGTGCGCTGCTGCACCGCGCGGGTCGAGGCCATGCCGAAGCTGATCTTGTAGGACCGGCCCTCGGCGTCGTGGTGGAGGTCGCCGGGGGACTCGTGGGTGCCGGCGAACCACGAGCCGATCATGACGTTCGAGGCACCGGCGGCCAGCGCGAGCGCGACGTCACGGGGGTAGCGCACCCCGCCGTCGGCCCACACCTCGACGCCGAGCGTGGCCGCGGCTTCGGCGCACTCGAGCACCGCGGACAGCTGCGGTCGGCCCACGCCGGTCTGCATCCGCGTCGTGCACATCGCCCCGGGGCCGACGCCGACCTTGACGATGTCGGCGCCGGCGGCCACGAGCGCCTCGACGCCCTCGGCGGTCACGACGTTGCCGGCGACGACCGGCACGCCCGGGTCGAGGTCGGCGACGGTCTCGAGGACCTCGAGCATCCGCCGCTGCTGGCCGTGGGCGGTGTCGACGACGAGGACGTCGGCACCAGCGGCGACGAGCTCCTTCGCGCGCGCGGCGGCCTCCCCGGAGATGCCGACCGCCGCGCCGACGCGCAGCCGGCCGTCGGCGTCGACGGCGGGATCGTAGAGCGTCGAGCGCAGCGCGCCCTTGCGGGTGAGCAGGCCGAGCAGGCGCCCGTCGCCGTCGACGACCGGCGCGAGGCGGCGATGGACCTGGGTGAGCGACTCGAAGGCCTCACGCGCGCCGACCGGTGCGGTGAGGGTGAAGAGGTCCGAGGACATCACCTGCCCGACCTGGGTGAAGCGGTCGACGTCGTCGCAGTCGGCCGAGGTGACGATGCCGACGGGTCGGCCGTCGGCGACGACGACGCCGGCGTCGTGGGCGCGCTTGGGCAGGAGGTTGAGCGCCTCGCCGACCGTCGCGCTCGGCGCGAGGGTGATCGGCGTCTCGACGAGCGGGTCGCGGGCCTTCACCGCGGCGATGACGTCGGCGACGATCTCACCGGGGATGTCCTGGGGGATGATCGCGAGCCCGCCGCGCCGGGCGATCGTCTCGGCCATGCGTCGGCCCGAGACCGCGGTCATGTTCGCGGTGACGAGCGGGATCGTCGTGCCCGAGCCGTCGCCGCTGGCGAGGTCGACGTCGAGGCGGGACTCGACGTCGGAGCTCGTCGGGACGAGGAAGGCCTCGTCGTAGGTGAGGTCGTGCGCGGGCCAGCGGCCGTGGTGGAAGCGCACGGCGGATCCCTCCTCGAGCGGCGTCGCCCCGCACCGTACCCCGCCACGCGGGGCCGTGTGGTCGATCCTCTGGGCGAGGCGGCTGGGCGCCGGCGCGCCGGTGGACCCGCCCCGGCCGCTACGCGGCGGGGTCGATCGCCGTGCTGCGCGCCGCGGCTGCGCGGGCCGCCGGCGAGGTGCCGGTCGCCAGGCGCAGGGCGGTGAGCAGGGCCCGGCCGCTCTCCCGCGCCGGCAGGTAGGCCAGCGCCGGGCCGGGCAGGCCGAGCAGGCGCCGCTGGGAGGGCTCGAGGCTGGCGACCGCGGCGCTGAACAGCGGCAGGTAGCCGGCGCGCAGCGCGCCGATCGGCGGCCAGCGCAGGAACCGCACGGCCTCGCGTCCCTGCGCGCCGACGGCGAGCTCGTCGTCGTAGGCGGCGAGCGCCGCGACGAGCTCGGCCTCGCTGCGCGGCAGCGTGCCGTCGTCGCGCTGGGGCAGCGCGAGGCGGTCGGCGGCCAGGGCGGCGCGGCACTCGGCGTCGCCGGCGATCGCGTCGAGGTCGAGGTCGGGGTCGAGCAGTGCTGCGGCGCGGGCCTGCTCGTCGACGAAGGCGTCGGCCTCGCCCTCGGCGAGCGGCTCGGGGGCGTAGACGCGGTAGGCGGCGAGGAAGCTCGAGGTCAGCGCGATCGACACCCAGCGCAGGAGGTGGGGGTCCCCGGCGGCGTAGGGACGCCCGTCGGGGGCGATGCCGCGCACGTGGGTGTGGCCGTGACGGACCCGCGCGGCGACCGACAGGGCGTCCTCGGTCGTGCCGAAGGCCGTCGCGGTGACGTAGGCGCTCGTGCGCTGCAGCCGTCCGAGCGGGTCGGTGCGGAACGCCGAGTGCTCGGCGACGCCAGCCATCGCGAGGGGGTGGAGCAGCTGCACGAGCAGCGCGCGGATGCCCCCGACGATCGCCGCGGGCTCGGCGAGCACCCGCCACGACGCCGAGCCGGGGCCGTAGAGGCCGGCGTCGCCCTCCTCGAGGGAGAACGTCGGACCTCCGAACGCCCGGCCGAGCACGCTGCGCACGACCTCGCGCACGACCGGCAGCCCGTCGGGGGCGGCGGTGGCGGCGCGGCGCAGCGGATGGAGCTCCACGCCGGGCAGGGTTCCGCCGCCGCTCCCGACTCAACCCTCGCCGGCGCGGTAGCTAGCCCACCCGGCGGATCGTCGTGGGGGGCGCCGAGCGCACGTCGTCGACCTTGACGACGTCGCCGCTGCGCGGGGCGTGGAGCATCTTGCCGTCGCCGAGGTAGATGCCGATGTGGTTGGGCCGGCTGCCGCCCCCGCTCCAGTAGACGAGGTCGCCGGCGCGGGCCTCGGCGAGGCTGCCGACGGCCTCGCCGGCGCGGGCCTGGTCGGCCGAGACGCGCGGCAGCGAGACGCCGACGTCGGCGAAGGCGCGCTGGACGAACCCCGAGCAGTCGAGGCCCTTCGAGGGGTCGGTGCCGCCCCAGAGGTAGGGCACGCCGAGGTACTCCTTGGCCGCCGCGACTGCGGGGTGGCCGTTGGCGCTGCCGGGGGAGGGCGTGGCCGACAGTGCCTGCAGCCCCCCGGCGCCGGCGATCGCGCCGCCGGCCGGTGGGGGCGCGAGGCCGACCATTTGCCCGAGGGTCAGGCGCGTCTCCGGGCCGAGGCGGGCCTGGGCGCCGGCGAGCGCGTCGTCGAAGCCCGGCGCGGCAGCGGGGGCCCCGCCGCCGGGGGCGGTGGGCTCGGGCGAGACGGGCTGGACGGCAGTCATCTGCCACGCTCGTCGGCCGGGGCCACGCCGACGTAAGCGGACGCTCGCGCCGACGTGCGCGGACGCTCGCGCCGAGGCCCAGCCGGGTCGGGCCCGCCGAGGCCCGGTCGGGTCGGGCCCGCGGCGTTGGTCTCAGCGCCGCTTGGGCCGGGGCATCTTCGCACCGCTGGGCATCGGGCCCTTGGGGATCGGCAGCTCCCCGCCGGTCAGGGCGTCGAGGCGCTTGTTGACCGCGGGGATCTCCTTGCGCGGCAGGCGGCGCTTGAGCTTGATGACGTGGGTGCGGAGCTTGTCGATCGGCACCTGCTCCTCGCCCTCGCCGACGGCGACGATGTGGACGGGGGTGTCGCCGACCGCGCGACCGACCTTGCGCTGCTCCTGGCGCAGCAGCTGCATCGTCCGCGCCTTGCGCCCCTCACCGACGAGGACGACGCCGGGCGGGCCGACGACGCGGTGGACGAGGTCCTGCTGGCGGGTGAAGGCCACCGCGGGGGTGACGATCCAACGGCCGCGCAGCTGCTGGAGCACCGCGGCGGCTGCGCCCGGCTGCCCGCGCATGACCGCGAACTGGGCGTTGGTCGCGCGCCGGCCGAAGACGAACGTCGCGGCGAACAGGCCGGTGAGCAGCCCGACGACGACGGCGACCCAGGGGGTGAGGACGAACCAGCCCGCCGCGGCGACGGCCGCGGCGACGAGCAGGGTCGTGGCGATGAGCAGCGGCACGAGCTTGCGGTCGGCCTTCCGCGTGGCGTGGAAGACGTCGCGGATCTGCCGCAGGCGGGTCAGGACCTTGTCGCGCATGCGTCGGATGCTACCGGCGCGCCCGCGGGGCCGCCGGTGGCCAACCGGCGCCGGCAGCGCGGGAACCCCGTCGACAGCCAGTCGTGAAGCAGGGCTTGAGTCTCCCCGAGCGCGGCCGACGGGCGCCGGTGAGCGGGCAACGGCCCGCGAAATGTCCAGCGTCGCAGCGGCGGCGGAGGAGGTCCCAAGGTGCTGCGCGATCGTTCCCTCAAGGCTCGGCTCATCGGCGGTTTCGCGCTCGTCATCGCCGTCTTCGCCGTGATGTCCATCGCCCTCGTCCTCGTCGTCAACAACATCAGCAGCAGTGCCGAGGAGCTCAACGAGGTCTACGCCCAGGCCGAGGAGCAGGCCCTGCGCGCCGAGGTGGCCCTCGGCGACCTCGACGGGGAGCTCTCACGCGTCGCCCTGCGCGACAGCGACCTCGACGCCCGCCGGGCCGCCTACGAGGAGGCCCGGGCCTACCTCGACGACCGCATCGCCGAGCTCGGGCCGCTCGTTGCCGGCGACCCCGAGCAGGAGGCGCTCCTCGCGGACTTCGAGGCGACCCTGCCGCCGCTGTACTCGGCCTACGACGAGATCTTCACCCTCGCCGAGGCCGGCGACTACGCCACGGCCGAGGCCGTCGCGCTCGACGGCGAGGCCGTCGAGCTGTGGGGGGCCGCCGCCGGCGCCGCCGACGAGCTCATCAGAAGCAGGGCCGTTTCTATACCCGGCTCATAACAGGTGCCTTTAGCACGGGGCATAGCGATACCGTGGTCTGTAGTGAAAATGAAAAGTGTATTTTCAACCAGTCCTGTTTCCTGCAGTGCCTTCCTTATATTACCTACAACTTCATCCACTTTATAAATCATGCCATTTAATCCTGCAATATCTTCACGAATTCCCGGTTTATCTGGTAAATATGGTAAAGGCTCCACATCTTCAGGATCATCATTATCATATCCTTCACGATTATAGGGCCGGTGAGG
>JAWOAS010000199.1:0-3862 GCA_046498405.1 Egibacteraceae bacterium | reverse complement strand
CTTCTGCTTCTGAGCGTTTTTGGGGTAATCCCGAATTGTCTGCAAAACCAATTCGTGAACCCCTCGATTGTTTGAGCTTTCATAGAGTGTTTATTTTTTTTTAAAGTCCATTTGACCTTGTGATTTATGTTTTGCCATGAGTTCTTCGTTCGATGGCGCTTCTCTGTATCGACTATTCCATTTATAGACGGTGATATTGATTCCCGACTCAGGATTCTGCCTCTTTTGAGCCGTTTTAACGAGTGGAAATCGTCTGTACTTGTCCATGTATTTCTCAAGACTCCCTGAACCTGCCATGTTCGATATGGAGCGTCCGCCCGGCGCCGCGGGTCGGGGCGGGCGCTCACGGGTGGGCCTCGGCTCGGCGCTTGGCGGCCACGGCGAGGAGGTCGAGGCTGCCCTCGGCGGCGACGTCGACGAAGTCGGCGGCCGCGACGCCGGCGACGGCCTCGCGCAGCCACCGCGGCCACGGCGCCTCGGTGGCCTGGGCCTCGGCCAGCCCCACGCCCCGCTCGCGCTCGATCGTGGCCAGGCGCCGGCCGTGGCCGAGGCCGGTGACCTCGCGGACGGCGAGGTGGGCCGCGAGGGCCTCGGCGAGCTCGGCGGCGTCGAGCTCACGGTGGTGGAAGGGGTTGCGCGGCCCCGCGGTCCCGGGGCTGAAGGTGCGCCGGTTGGGGGTGAGGACGATGAGCAGGCCGCCGGGGGCCAGCACCCGGGCGGCCTCGGCGACCGTGGCGTCGATGTCCCAGACGTGCTCGATGACCTGCGAGGAGACGACGACGTCGACGCTGCCGTCGGCCAGCGGCAGCGCGCCGACCTCGGCGACGGCCACCGCGGCCTCGGGGTAGGCGCGGCGGGCGTGGGCCACGACGTCGACGGCGAGGTCGACGCCGAGGACCTCGTGGCCGCGCGGTGGGGGACCGGCCGCCGAGAGCATCCGCAGCCCGTAGCCCTCGCCGCATCCGGCGTCGAGGACCCGCAGCCGTCGCGTCCCGGCGTGCGCGGCGAGGCGGGCGCAGGCGCGGGCGTAGCCGGCGACGTGGCGCTCGAACCAGTAGCGCTCGGCGGGCAGGCCCGGCAGCGTGCGCTCACCGGTCAGCGGCAGCGGGTGGCCGTCGCCGGCGCCGCTGGCCGGGTCGGGCTCGTCGTCGCGTCGCCGGGCGGGCACGCCCGGCAGCGTAGCGGCCTGGCGCACCTGGACCTCAGAAGTTACTGTTGGGTAACAACGCTGGATCGTCGCCAACGGGAGGGTCGCCGTGCGCATCATCTGCCCCGTCAAGCGCGTGCCGGACACGGCCGCGGAGAAGAGGATCAACGAGGCCGACTGGACGGTGGACCGCGACGCCTCCGACCCGATCCTCAACGCCAACGACGAGTGGGGCATCGAGGAGGCGATGCGGATCAAGGAGCGCGTCGAGGGCACCGAGGTCATCGCCCTGTGCATGGGCCCGGAGTCGGCGCAGCAGACGATCCGCAAGGCGCTGTCCTACGGCCTCGACGGCGCGATCCAGGTCACCGACGACGCGGTGGCCGGCTCCGACGCCGCAGCGACCGCGCGCGTGCTCGCCGCCGCGCTCGCCGGCGAGGCCTACGACCTCATCATCATGGGCAACCAGTCCTCCGACGCGCGCACGACGCTCGTGCCGGCGATGCTCGCCGAGCTCCTCGACCTGCCGGCGCTGACCTTCGTCAAGCACCTCGAGGTCGACGGCGAGCGCCTGCTCGCCCACCGCGAGACCGCCAGCGGCCACGTCGCCGTCGAGACGTCGGCGCCCGCGGTCGTCAGCGTCGTCGAGGCGATCAACGAGCCGCGCTACCCCTCCTTCAAGGGGATCATGGCGGCGAAGAAGAAGCCGCTCGAGGTCAAGGACCTCGCGGCGCTCGGCGTGGACCCCGCCACCGTCGGCCACGCCGGGTCGGCCACCCAGGTCCTCGAGGTCACCTCGCGTCCGCCGAGGCAGGCCGGCGCCAAGGTCGAGGACGACGGCTCCGGCCAACTCGGCGCCACGGCGATCGCCGACTGGCTCGCCGAGCAGAAGCTCCTCTAGGCCCGCTCGAGACGCGAAGGAGACCTGCCATGACCGACATCCTCGTGCTCACCGACCACGACGGGGCCGCCCCGAGGAAGGTCGCCACGCAGCTGCTGACCGCCGCGCGGGGGCTCGCCGACGACGTCGCCGCGCTCCTGCTCGGCCAGGGCGCCACTGACGCCGCGGAGAAGGTCGGCGCCTACGGTGCGGCCACCGCCTACACCTTCGACGCCGCCGAGGTCGACGCCCACGACACCGAGCCGCGGACCGCTGCGCTGCTCGCCGCGCTCGAGGCCTCCGGGGCGAACGTCGTGCTCTACCCCGCCGAGCCCTTCGCCTCGGATGTCGTCGCCCGCGCGGCGATGCGCGTCGGCGCCGGCGTCATCGGCGACGTCAGCGACCTCGCCCGTGAGGGCGAGGGGATCGTGGCCACCAAGCAGATCTTCGGCGGGGACATGACCTCGCGCTGTGCGGTGCGCCCCGGCCTGCCGGCGTTCCTCGGCGTCAAGCCCAACGCCTTCGCGGCCTCGGAGGTCGGCGGCAGCCCCGCCGACGTCGTGCCGCTCGACGTCGCCCTCGACGAGCGGGCCACGCGCGTGCGCGTCGTCGACGTCGTCGAGGAGTCCTCCGGCGGACGCCCGGAGATGACCGAGGCGTCGATGATCGTCACCGGCGGGCGCGGCCTCGGCGACGCCGAGGGCTTCGCGCTCATCGAGGAGCTCGCCGATGCCCTCGGCGCCGCGGTCGGGGCCTCGCGCGCGGCCACCGACGCCGGCTGGTACCCCCACCAGCACCAGATCGGCCAGACTGGCAAGACCGTCGCGCCGCAGCTCTACCTCGGCGCCGGGGTCTCCGGGGCGATCCAGCACCGCGCGGGGATGCAGACCTCCCAGCGCATCATCGCCATCAACAAGGACCCCGAGGCGCCGATCTTCTCGATCGCCGACCTCGGCGTCGTCGGCGACCTCTACAAGGTCATCCCGCCGCTCATCGAGGAGGTCCGCAAGCGCGCGAGCTGACCGCACGGGTCGGCGGCTGCCGGCGCGGCTCGTCGGCGGTCCCCCCGCGGCGGTCGTCGGCGGTCCCCCCGCGGCGGTCGCCGGCGGCGGTGGGCGGTCGGTGAGCCACCGGCCTGGCGGCCCGCCGCGGCCTAGGCTGGCCCGCCGTGGAGATCCGACCTGTCGCCGAGCACGAGCACGCCCGCGTCGGCGCGCTGACCGTCGCCGCCTACGAGTCGGTCCCCGGGCTGCCGCTCGACGGTTACCGCGAGACCCTGTGCGACGTCGGCGGACGGGTCGCCGACGCCGTCGTCCTCGTCGCCGTCGAGGACGAGGAGGTCCGCGGCGCGGTGACCTACGTGCCGGGGCCCGACAGCGCGAGCGCGGAGTTCACCGACCCTGCCGCGGCGGGCATGCGCTTCCTCGCCGTCGACCCTGAGGTGCAAGGGCGTGGCGTCGGCGCGGCCCTGACCCGGGCGTGCCTCGCGCGGGCGCGCCACGACGGCCGCGAACGCCTCGTGCTGCACTCGACGGCCTGGATGGTCACGGCGGTGCGCCTCTACGAGCGCCTCGGGTTCCGTCGCGCCGTCGAGCTCGACTGGACGCCAGAGCCGGGCGTGACGCTGCTCGGCTACGCCTACGAGCTCTGACCGGCCCGTGCGGTCGGTTGGGTGGAGCGTTTGGCCGGTGGGGCGGCTGAAGGCTCCATCGGGCGCGGCGGCCGGCTGGGCGGGCGCGGGGGTGCGGTCGCTGCGGTCGGTTGGGTGGAGCGTTTGGCCGGTGGGGCGGCTGAAGGCTCCATCGGGCGCGGCGGCCGGCTGGGCGGGCGCGGGG
>JAWOAS010000187.1:0-21482 GCA_046498405.1 Egibacteraceae bacterium | reverse complement strand
ACCGACCCCACAGCCGACACAACGAACCGGGCTGCGAGAAAGAGACCTTCGAAGCCATCGGGCGCATCGAGGAAATCGCCCGCTCGGTCGGGGAGCCGATGGCCGACGTGTCGCTGCGTCGTCGCAGACGGCGACGACGTAGCGCACCGTCGCGTCGGGGTCGAGGATCGGCGTGAGCGTCTGATGGACCGTGCGCGGCTCGCCGCCGTGGCCGGTGCCGAACCGGCGCTCGCCGCGCCACGGCCGGCCGGCAAGCACCTCGGCCCACGCCGCGGTGTCCCCGCCCGGCCCCTCTGCGGGGTCCCCGATCGACGGCAGGTGCCGGCCGAGGGCCTCCTCGGGCTCGAGGCCGGTCAGTGCCGCGCAGGCGCGGTTCGACCAGACGATCGCGCCGTCGGTGTCGGCGATCGCCACGGCGTTGGCCACGGTCGACAGCGCCGAGACGAGGAGCCGGTGCACGCTGACGCCGTCGGCGGCGAGGGCGCCGCGGGGGCTTGCCGCCCCGCCGTCGGCGGGACGGGCTTGGTCGTCGTGGGGAACCGTCCGCGCCTCGTCCACCTCGCCCCTCGCTGTCGTCATCGGGCCCGTCGGCTCCGTGGACACCGAGTTGAGGGCGGCCTCGTGCGCGACGGAGCGGCGCTCACCGAGACACGGCGGCGATTCCGGCAGACGTCGACGCCGTGAGCGGGGGTGGTGGACCTCAGCCGGCCTCGTCGCCGTCGCGCTGGCGGTTGGCTGACGCGACCGACGCTGCCCCGTGGCCCGTCGCCCTGGATCCACTCGGCGGTGACGCCGGCGCCTCGGCGACGACGACCCGGTCGCGGCCGAGTCGCTTGCCCTCGTAGAGCGCGAGGTCGGCGCGGCGCACGAGCGCCCCCGCGCTCTCGCCGTCGGCGAGCGCGGCGACGCCGAACGTCGCCGTGGCGGCGACCCCGCCCGGCGCGCCCTCGGCCACGGCGACCCGGCAGCGCTCCGCGGCCCGCGCGGCCTCGGCGGCGCCGACCTCGGGCAGGACGATGAGGAACTCCTCGCCGCCCCATCGCGCGACGAGGTCGCGGGCGCGCACCCCACCGTCGATGAGCGCCGCGATCGCCTCGAGGACGGCATCGCCGGTGCCGTGCCCGTGGCGGTCGTTGACGGCCTTGAAGTCGTCGATGTCGGCCATGACGACCGCGACGCTGCGGTCGCGTCGGCTGGCGTCCTCGATCTCATCGGCGAGCCGCTCCTCGGCCGCCCACCGGTTGCCGAGTCCGGTGAGGGGGTCGGTCATCGCCCGCGAGCTCAGCACCTCGGAGCGCTCGAGGGCCCGGTAGAGCTGCTCGCGCAGGCTCGCCACGCCGGCGACGAGCAGGAGCATGAGCGCGAGGAAGCCATGGACGCGCAGGAGGTAGATCACCGTCCTGGCCTCGAGCGTGCCCTCGGTGGCGGCGCCGGCCATCGCCGTCCCGGCCAGGGCGAGCGAGACGAGCAGGAGCGCGCTGCCCATGCGCAGTCCGAGCCGCCGGTCGAACATCACGAAGCCGAAGATCATGAGCAGGCCGAAGGCCCAGTAGTGCCCTCCGGTGAGCACGAGCAGCTGCTCCTCGAGGGTGCGCGTGCCGAAGAGGTGCCATCCCAGCCGCACGAGCACGAGCACTGCGGTGCTGAGGAAGAGCCCGAGCTCGATGCGCACGAGGGGCACGCGCTCGCGGCGCAGCAGGGGCAGGAACGACAGGAGCACGACGGCGAAGAGGGGGTAGCCGTAGGTGAGGATCGCGTCGCCCGGCTCACGCGTCAGCCAGCTCGCCATCGTCACCGCGACGGCCACCGCGATCCCGGCCTGGTAGACGACGCGCTTGCGCGCGCCGAGCGCGTGCTCGACGTCGCGGATGCGGTCTGCTCCGGGCACGGCCTGGCGTCGTCCTCGGCGTGGGGTCATGGCGCTGGCGCGTGTGGCGCCGGGGGGACGCGACGGTCGGCTCGGCCGAGGCGGCCCTCGTCGCTCAGGGTAGTGGCGCGAGCCGGCGCTGCAGGGCGAAGAGGAGGAGCCCGGCCGGGCCGGCCATGAGCGCGAGCACGAGCGCGAGGCGGCAGCGCCGGCCCTCGGCCTGCGCGGTGCGCCAGATCCAGATCCCGAGGAAGAGGTCGAGGACGAGGTAGTGGACCCACCCGGTGAGGAAGCCCTCGGGGCTCTGCAGCAGCGCGCGCACCTGCTCGGGGTCGCGCAGGTCCGCGCGCTCGCCGTCGCCGGCGGCCATCCCGCGCGCGAGGAGGCCGACGTAGGTCGCCCCGAGGCCCGCCAGCAGCGGGGTCGCGCTACGGTCGACGAGCCGGGCCGTCAGGCGGGCGCGCGGCGCGAGGATCATCGCCGCCCACACCGGCATGACCACGGTGCTCACCGCGGTGAAGGCCTGGCGCTGCCGGGCGGACATCGTCGTCGGTGTGGCCATTGGTCGTCCTCGTGGTCTCAGGCCCGCGCGGTGGTGGGCCTTCGGCGTGCGCCGACCCGCTCGGCGAAGGCGAGCGTACGCGCGGTCACGACGTCGGCGTCGGCGTCGAGCGTGGCCACGTGCAGCGAGCGCTCGAGCCAGACCTGCTCGCGGTCGACCGAGGCGACCCGGGCGAGGACCTCTCCGCTGGCCTCGGGCGGCACGACGTGGTCGGTGCGCGAGGTCAGCACGAGCAGCGGTGCGGTGACGTCCTCGAGCGCGACGCGCCGCTGCAGGTCGAGCAGGGAGTCGAGCGCCGCCAGCGGCACGCGGTCGTAGGCCTCCTCGCTGACCCCGGGCAGGGCGATGTCGTCGGTCGTCGGCGCGGGGTAGCTGCGGAGCACGTGCTTGAGCGCGCCGACGAAGCGCAGCAGGGGATGGGGGTGCAGGCGCAGCGCGGGGTTGATGCCCACCACCCCGACGACGAGCCCAGGATGCGTCGCGGCGAGGTGCAGGCCGAGCAGGCCGCCGGCGGACAGCCCGACGACGACGCGCCGGTGGGTGCGCGCGGCGAGGATCTCGAGCGCGGCCCGCGACTCGCGTGACCAGTCGTGCCAGGTCGTGCGTCCGAGCTCCTGCCAGGACGTGCCGTGCCCGGGCAGGCGGGGCAGCTCCACGGCGAGGCCGGCCTGGCCGAGGGACTCGGCGAGCGGGCGCACGCTCGCGGGGTTGCCGGTGAAGCCGTGCAGGACGAGCGCGCCGACCTCACCGCCGGCGGCTGACCAGGGCTCGGCGCCGGGGGCGATCCGGGCCACGGCTCCTCCTCGCTCGACGCTGCGTGCCCGGCAGCCTAGCAGCCGGGGTGCGGCGGCCTACCGCGGCAGCGGGGCCCGGACGAGGTCTGCCACGAGGGGCAGATGGTCGCTCGTGGCGCGCTGGCCAGCGCGGATGCCGGTGACCGCGAGCCCGCGCAGGAGCAGCTGGTCGATCTGCAGGCGCGGGCGCCACGACGGGTAGGTCGGCGGGCCCTCGGCGTGGGTCCAGCCGGCCACGAGCGCGCGGACCGGGCGCGCGGGGAGGTTGAGGTCGCCGACGAGCACCGCGGGACGGTCGCGGTCGGTGGCCCAGGCCGCGGCCCGTCGGAGCTGGTTGACGCCACGCCACGGCAGGTAGGACAGGTGGGTCGTCGTCACCGCGACCGGGCCGGTCGGCAGGGCGACGTGGGCGCGCAGGGCGACGCGCGGCTCGCGGTCCCAGCCGGCGTTGCGCAGCGAGGCCTGCCGCTTGCGCTCACCGTCGCCACCCCCGGGCAGGAGCAGGCGCATGGGGTCGGTGAGGCCGTGGGGGGACAGCAGCCCGACGCCGTAGGCGGGGCCGCCGGGGTCGGTGCCGGGGATCGCGCGCCAGGCGGTCTCGGGGTCGCCGGCCAGCGCGGGGCCGAAGACCCCGTGCCAGCCGAGGCGCTCGGCGATCCAGGCGACCTGGTCGACGCGGCCGGTCCGCGCGAGGTCCCGGTCGACCTCCTGCACGGCGACGACGTCGGCGCCGAGGTCGCCGATGACCGCTGCGGCCGCGGCGAGGTCGAGACGGCCGCGCTCGGCGAGATGCAGGCCGTGCAGGAGGTTGTAGGTGGCGACGGTGAGCATGGGCGCTCCTGCGGTTAGGGCGTCTCGACAAGGGGAAGCCTGCCGCCGCCGACGAGCGCCGGCCACGGTGCCGCGGCATCACGTGCAGGAGGGGATGAGCGGTGCAGCTCCACATGCAGCTCAGGCTCCCTCGTGATGCGCGGTACGTGACCGTCATGCGGCGGGTCGCCGGCAGCCTGCTCGCCGAGGTCGACGCGCCGGCCGAGGCCGTCCACGACCTCCAGGTGGCCATCACCGAGGCGTGTGGCAACGTCGTGCGCCACGCCAACGGCGTCGACGACTACTCGGTCCACCTCGCCGTCGACGCCGAGGGCTGCGAGGTCGAGGTCGTCGACCTCGGTCCCGGCTTCGTCGGGGCCGGCGCGCCGGTCACCGGCGAGGACGAGGACGGTCGTGGCCTCGCGCTCATCGGCGCGCTCGTCGACGAGCTCGAGTTCGTGCGCGAGGAGGAGGCGATGCGCGTGCGTCTCGTCAAGCGCTGGCGCGAGCTCGCCCTCGACGAGGGGTCGGCGCGCGCGCCGCGGTCCTGAGGCCACCACGGCGCCGGGACGGTCTCAAGGGCCCACCGGCAGGTCGCGCACGGCAGCGTGCGCGGCCAGCACGGGGCCGAAGATCGCCGCGACGGGCCCGAACGAGGGGTGGAGCACGCGGGCGTGTCCCTTTGCGAGCAGCGTGCGCCAGCCCGTGTGGCCGGCGAGGACCTCCCGGGCGATGACGACGTCGATCCACGAGCCGGCCTCGTGGCTGGTCACCGCGCCGACGACGAGGTAGCCACGCTCGGCGAGCGCGCTGGCGGCGCCGAGCGCTCCGGTGGCGTCGGTCAGCGAGACGGTCACCGCATCGTGGGGGTCGACGGCGGGCAGGGCCTCGACGCGGGTCGCCGCGCACGGCAGCCGCACGAGCAGGCGCTCGACACCGTGCTCGGCGGCGAGGCCTGTGGGGCTCATGAGGCGGGGGCTCCTGTCACGGTGGGCTCAACGGCGACGCATTGTGCGCCGCCGAGACGGCGGAGTCACGGAACCGACCCGCGGCGGCGAGGCCCGCGCCGCCGACCGGGGTCCGGGGCCGCGGTCGGTTTCTGCCGGGCCCGGTCCGGGAAGGACCAGCGGGGCGGCCGTCGAGTCGTCCGACCATGGAGGGGATCACCGCGATGTCGAGCACCCGGAAGGCGAAGAAGATGCGCAAGGGCGCGGAGAAGCAGGCCGATGAGCTGCGCAAGCAGGCCAAGGAGCTCAAGGGCCAGGCCAAGGCGATCGCCAAGGATGCCAAGCTCGAGGAGCGCGCCACGGAGCTCGCCGAGCAGGCTGGCGAGCTCGCCAAGCGCGTCCGCGAGTCGGAGGCCCTGGCCACGGCGCAGGCCACCGGTGAGGACCTCCTCGTCAAGGCCCGCGAGCAGATCCAGGATCGCGGCATCGACGACAAGGCCGCCGAGCTCGCCGGCCGCGTCCGCGAGTCCGACCAGTACCGTCAGGCCAAGGCCAGCGCCAGCGAGGCCACCGACAAGACCCTCGCCTCGGTCGGCGACTGGCTGACCCACAGCCCCGCCGGTGAGAAGCTCGGGGTGCGACCGGTCGACAAGAAGCGCAGCGCGGGCAAGTGGCTGCTGGCGGGCGCGGGCGTCGTCGCGGGCTTCGCCGCCGGGGTCGTGGCTGGCTCGCGCAAGCACGAGACCGTCGAGGAGCTCGAGCGCATCGCGAGCCGGGTCGGCCAGGACACCCCCGACCTCGCCACGCCGGCCGATCAGAAGCCCATCGCCGACGAGGTCCGCACCCGGCTCGGGCAGGACCCCCGCACCAGCGGGCTGCCCCGGCTCAACATCAACGTCGCCGAGCACACCGTCTTCGTCCGCGGCGCGGTGCCCGAGGGCACCGACGAGGAGGCCATCAGGGCGGTCATCGCCACAGTCCCCGGCGTCGAGGACATCGACCTGCGCGTCAACCTCATCGAGGGCGACAGCGAGGTCTGACCGACCGGCGGTCCCCAGGGCGGACCCGCCGCCCAGCGCGTCCGGCCCGGCCGCGGTGGCACACTCCGGGCGTGCGTGAGCCCACCCTCTCCGGCGTCGCCGACGAGGTCGTCGTCGGTGAGGTGAGCTTCGTCGTCTTCACCAACCCCAGCTCGGGGTTCGGCGTCGTCGACCTCCTCGGCCCCGAGGGCGAGCTGCGGGCCGCCGGCCCGCTCGCCGGGGTCAGCGCGGGCCAGCCGCTGCGCCTCGTCGGGCGGTGGGTCGAGCATCCGCGCCACGGCACGACCTTCGAGGCGCTCTACTACGAGCTCGCCCCGCCAGAGCGCACCGAGGCGCTAGCGGCCTTCCTCGCCTCACCGCGCTTCACGGGCGTGGGCGAGCGCATCGCCGAGCGGCTCGTCGAGGCCTTCGGTCTCGACCTCCCCGAGGTCATCGCGCGCGAGCCCGAGGCGCTCGCGCGGGTGCGGGGCGTCTCGCCCGCGCTCGCGCAGCGCGTCGCCGGGGCCTGGCGCGAGGCCGGCGCGCTCGCCGCGCTCGTCGAGCGCCTCAGCGTCGCCGGCGTGCCCGCGAACATCGCCCAGGGCGCCCACCGGGTCTTCGGCGACCGGGCCGAGGCCGTCCTCGAGGAGGACCCCTACCGTCTGCTCGAGGCGCCGGCCGCGCGCTGGGCCCACGCCGAGAGCCTCGCCCGGGCCGCCGGCCTCGACGCCTACGACGAGCGGCGCCTGGCCGCCGGTGCCGCCACCGCCCACCGGACCCTGCGCGCCCGCGGCGGGCACGTCGCCGTGGCCACCGCCGACCTTGCCGGCGACACCGTGGCGCTGCTCGGCGTCGACGCGGTCGATGCCCGGCGCGGCCTCGACCTCGCGGTGGCCGGCGGGCGCTTGGCCTGCGACCCCGGACCCGAGGAGACCGCGCCCGGCGAGGGGGCCGGGGCCCGCGTCTGGTACACCCCCGCCGACCTCGCCGCCGAGCGGGGCCTGGCCGGCGACGTGGCCCGGCTCGCCGGCGCGCGCTCGCGGGTGGCCGCCGCGGTGGGCCCCGATCCCGACCTCGACGCCGGTCTCGTCGACGAGCAGGCCGCGGCGGTGCGCACCGCCCTCGCCGAGCCGGTGAGCGTGCTCACCGGCGGCCCGGGCACCGGCAAGACCCGGGCGATCATCGAGGTCGTGCGCGCCTGCGAGCAGGCCGACCTGCGGGTGGCCTGCGCGGCGCCGACCGGGCGGGCGGCCAAGCGCGTCGAGGAGCTCACCGGCCGGACCGCCTCGACGGTGCACCGCCTCCTCGACGCCCAGCCACGGGGTGACGGTGGCTTCGCCTTCACCTATGGGCGGCAGCGCCGTCTGCCCCACGACCTCCTCGTCGTCGACGAGTGGTCGATGGCCGACCTCCACCTCGCCGCGGCGCTGCTCGCCGCCGTCGACGACGGCGCGCACCTCCTGCTCGTCGGCGACGCCGATCAGCTGCCCTCGGTAGGCCCCGGCGCGGTCCTGCGCGACCTCCTCGCCGCCTCGGCGCAGGGGGCGGGCCTCGGCGCGACGAGGCTGACGACGATCCACCGCCAGGCCGCGGAGAGCCGCATCGTCACCCTCGCCCACGCGGTCAACGCCGGCGAGGTCGCCACCCCCCGCGGCCGCGACCGCGACGTCTTCGCCGTGCCCGAGCGCTCACGCGCGGTGCCCGAGCGGGTCGCGGCGATCGTCGCCGAGCGCGCGCCGGCGTTCTTCGGCTGCGCGCCCCGCGACGTCCAGGTGCTCAGCCCGATGTACCGCGGACCGGCCGGGGTCGACGCGCTCAACGCCGCGCTCAAGGAGGCCCTCAACCCCGCCCGGGGACGCCCGGCCACCGCAGGGCTGCACGAGGGCGACCGCGTCGTGCAGACGCGCAACGACGCCGAGCTCGGCGTGGCCAACGGCGACGTCGGCGAGGTCATCGTCGCCGACCCGGGCGAGGGCGTCCTCGAGGTCGCCTTCCCCCAGGGCGTCGTGCGCTACGAGGCAGCCCAGGCCGGCGACCTGCGTCCAGCCTGGTGCCTCACCGTGCACAAGTCCCAGGGCGGGGAGTGGCCCGTCGTCGTGCTCGTGCTCGACCGCGGGCACCGCGCGATGCTCACCCGTGAGCTCGTCTACACCGCGATCACGCGTGCGCGCGATGGCCTCCTGCTCGTCGGCGACGC
This sequence comes from Egibacteraceae bacterium, assembly GCA_046498405.1. GTDB lineage: Bacteria > Actinomycetota > Nitriliruptoria > Euzebyales > Egibacteraceae > T1Sed10-49. The sequence continues at coordinate 13,286 of JAWOAS010000187.1, read as the reverse complement.
CGCCCTGCTGCCCGCGGCGGCCGCGCGCACCGGCTCGGGGGCGCGTCAACGGGCCACGCGGCTCGCCGAGCGGCTCATCGCCGCGACGGCGTGAGACGGGCCCTGCCGGCCGCCGCGACCCCGACGGGCTGGCACCCGCGCGGCGGTGCGGACCTTCAGCCCGACAGCGACGCGCGCGGCGCCCGCATCGTGTGCGCGGCGCTCAAGACCTCGCCGCAGAGCCCTGAGTCGGGCCCGGAGGCCGAGAACCAGCAGCGTCCGCCAGGGTGCACGACGCGCCGGCAGTGGTAGACCGCGTGGGCGGCGTCCTCGAGCGCGGCGAGGAAGCGCGCGAGCTCGTCGCCCTGGGGCGCGGCGCCGCAGGGTCCCCCCGCGGTCTCGCCCGCCGGCACGGCGGCCTCGGCGGCCAGCGCCCGCGCCAGGCGCAGGGCCGCCGTGCTGCGGGGTCGCTCGTCGAGCGCGGCGGCGTCACTCGTCGTGAGGGCGACGGCCGCGTCGGTGAGGCAGGCAGCGAGCCGCGCGCCGTGGGCGACGGGGTCGACGGGGTCCTCGCCGTCGCGGGCGGTGGTCAGCGCCGTCCAGTGGTGCACCCAGTCGTTCCCCGACCCCGCTCGGCCCATCGCCAACCCTCGGTCCGCAGCGCCGCGCGCCGGGCGCTCCCACCGACAACGATAACCGCGCGGGCCAGGGAAGGGCGCATCCCCGAGGTGGCCGGTTGGCCCCACCGTCGGCGTCGCGCCGGGCCAGGTGGCAAGGTGGGAACGTTTGTGACCGTCCGCGATGATGAGGAGTCCCCCTCGTGTGGCAGGAGTACAAGGCGTTCCTCGTCCGAGGCAACCTCGTCGAACTCGCGACCGCGTTCGTGCTGGGACTGGCCTTCAACGCCGTCATCCAGGCGCTGGCCAACGACGTCGTGCTCGGCACGATCGCCGGGCTCATCGGCATCGACTCGATCATGGAGCTGACGATCGGCCCCGTGCTCGTCGGCACCTTCCTCGGCGCCCTGCTCTCCTTCGGCATCGTCGCGACGGTGCTCTTCTTCGTCCTGCGCGGCGCGGCGCGCCTGCGTCGGCGCACCGCGGGCCGGGGCGAGGAGGCCGTCGAGCCGCCGCCTGAACCCGACGACGTCCTGCTCCTGCGGGAGATCCGCGACCTCCTCGCCGAGCGCCGCTAGGAGCGCTGGCCCCAGCGCATCGTCGCCGAGAGCGCGAGCGCCCGCAGGTCGCCGGCGCCGGGGAAGCCCACCTCGATGGCCTCGCCCTCGGCGAGGTCGATGAGCGCGAGCCCCTCGGCGGTGGCGAAGGCGACGAGCCGGCCATCGGCCGACCAGGCCGGCGCGACCGCCTGTGGGGCGGGGTCGACGAGCTCGTCGAGACGCAGGAGACGGTCGCCGTCGACGTCGCGCAGCAGCGCGGTGCCGGTGCGCTCGCCGTCGACGCGGCCAGCCGCGCTCACCGCGACCTGCCCGCCTGAGGGGCTCACCGTCCCGGCGACCGCCTCGACGGCGAGGCCGTCCTCGGCCAGCGCGACGCGATCGGTGGGCTCCCAGGCACGCGTCGAGTGCACGGCGCAGTCGGCGGCCTCGCAGGTCGCCCACAGGGCACGACCACCGCGGGCGTCGAGCGCCTCGCCCTGCCCCAGCGGCGTCTCGACGGCGAGGGGGGCATCGGGGCCGGCCCCCGCGGGGGCGAGGGTGGCGAGCTGCCCGCCGAGCGCGGCCATCGCCTGCCCGTCACGGGCGAGGTCGAGCACGAGCGCGGGCTCGTCGAGGTCGTGGGCGGCGCGCTGGGTGCCGCCGGGCGCCACCTCGACGACGCGGTCGCGGGCCGGGCTGAGCAGGGTGACGCTGTCCTGGTGGGCGGCGGGCAGGACGCGGGCGACCTCGCCGAGGTCGGTGCCGGGCTCGACGAGGGTGCCCGGCAGGCGCCGCGCGGGGCCATCGGGCTGCCACAGGACGATACCGCTGCCCTGGGGCGTCAGTCGGCTCCACGGCTCGCCGACCTCGCGGGAGAAGCGCCGCCCCGACCCGAGCCGGAGGGCGTGGAGCACCCCGGCGTCGTCGAGGGCGAAGAGCGAGCGGGTCCCAGCGCGGTCAAGCGCGGGCTCGCCGCCGTCGGGCTCCCACGCCCGCGCGCGGGCGGCGCCGACGAGCGGGGGAGGGGCCTCGGCGTCGGCCCCGCTCTCGGGGTCGGCCTCGACGACGATGCCGGGGGGCTCGTCCTGCCCGGAGGGCGCCTGCTCGGCGTCGTCGGCGAGGACGGTGACCGCGAGGGCGCCGAGCAGGACGACGGCCGCGACGACGGCGAGGGGCACGGCCACGCGACGCGGTGCCCGCGCTGCGCCCTCCCAGTCGTGCGCGCCCACGGCGTCTCCGTCTCAGCCGGCGGCGGCCCGCCGCAGTCGGTCCATGACCGCCCGCCCGATGCCCTCCTCGGCGACGGTGGCGACGACGACGACGTCGACGCCGCGCGCCTCGGCGGCGCGCAGGCCGTCGTAGAGCAGCCGCGCGAGCGCGACGGGGTCCTCGGCGGCGGTGGCCGCGTCGAGCCCGGCGGGCAGCAACGCCGACGGGGCGATGGCCCCGACGCGGTGGCCGGCGGCGGCGAGGCGGGCGGCGGTCGCGGGCACCTCCTCGGGGGCCGCGAGCCGCACCTCGCAGCCCGGCGCGTAGTGGCGGTAGCGCGTGCCCGGCGCGGCGGCGCGGGGCACGGCGTCCCCGGCGTCCCCGGCGTCCCCGGCGTCCTCGGCGTCGAGGGCCTCGCGGCTGACCGCGCCCTCGCGCAGCACGACCGGCCGCGACCCGCGGGCGTCGACGACGGTCGACTCCACGCCGACCGCGCTCGGACCGCCGTCGAGGACGAGCGCGACGTGCTCGCCGAGGTCGTCGAGGACGTGCTCGGCACGCGTCGGCGAGGGCCTGCCCGAGCGGTTCGCGCTCGGCGCGGCCATCGGGGTGTCGGCGGTGGCGAGCAGCGCGCGGGCCACGGGGTGGTCGGGGACCCGCACGCCGACGGTGGGGTGGCCGCCGGTGGTCACCGAGGGCAGGCCCTCGGCGGCGTCGAGCACGAGGGTGAGCGGGCCTGGCCAGTGGCGAGCGGCGAGGTCGGCGGCCAACGGGCTCACGCGGGCGACGACGCGGGTCAGGTCGGCGGGGTCGGCGAGGTGGACGATGAGGGGGTTGTCGGCGGGGCGGCCCTTGGCGGCGAAGATCCGGCCGACCGCCGCGGCGCTCGTCGCGTCGGCGCCGAGGCCGTAGACCGTCTCGGTCGGCACGCCGACGAGCTCCCCGGCACGCAGGAGCGCGGCGCCCTCGGCGATCGCCTCGGGGTCGGCGGCGCGGAGACGGCCGCGGCTCGGCGCGTGGATGGGCATCAGGGCAGTCTACGGCGCGCCGCCGCGCCTGACCGCTCGCCCCGGCGTCGGATGATGGGGCGAGCGGTCGCCGGCGGGGGCGCGCGCAGGCCGCCGGTGGGCGGGGCGAGGGCTCACAGGGCCCGGTCGTCGAGGTCCATGAGCTCGAGGTCGGTGCTCGCGAGGATCTCCCGGCGCGTCGACAGCTGGGGCAGGACGCGCCCGGCGAACCAACGGGCCGCGGCGACCTTGCCCTCGTAGAAGGCGCGGTCGCGCTCACCGGGGTCCTGCTCGAGCGCGGCGAGGGCGACCTCGGCGTGGCGCAGGAGCAGCCACCCGATGACGAGCTCGGCGAGCGAGGAGAGGAACTCGGTGGTGTTGAGCCCGACGAGGTAGAGCCCCTTGCCGGACTCGTGGCCGAGGAAGCCGACCATCGAGCCGAGCATGCCCTGGACGTCCTCGAGCGCGGCGCCAAGCCGGGCCCGCTCGGCGGCGAGCGCGCCACCGCCGCCGTCGCCCTTGGCGAACTCGGCGACCTCGGTCAGCAGGGCGGTCAGCGTCGCGCCCTGGTCCTTGCCGATCTTGCGGAAGAAGAGGTCCTGGCCCTGGATGCCCGTCGTGCCCTCGTAGAGGGTGTCGATCTTCGCGTCGCGGATGTACTGCTCGATGGGGTAGTCGCGGATGTAGCCGGAGCCGCCGAGGACCTGCAGCGACAGCGACAGCAGCTCGTAGCTCTTCTCCGAGCCGTAGCCCTTGACGAGCGGCAGGAGGAGGTCGTTGCGCTTGACCGCGGCGGTGTGCGCGTCGCTGCCGGCTTGCCCCGCCTCCTCGAGGATCTCGATCTCGTCCTGGATCGAGGCGGTGTAGAGCACGAGCGCGCGCATCCCCTCGGCGTGGGCCTTCTGGGCCATGAGCATCCGGCGGACGTCGGGGTGGCGGATGATCTCGACCCGCGGGGCGGTCTTGTCGGCCGCCTGGGTGAGGTCGGCCCCCTGGATCCGCTCCTTGGCGTAGTCGAGGGCGTTGAGGTAGCCGGTCGACAGCGTCTCGATGGCCTTCGTGCCGACCATCATCCGCGCGTACTCGATGACCTTGAACATCTGGCGGATGCCGTCGTGGACCTCGCCGACGAGCACCCCCCGGGCGTCCTCGAAGGTCATCTCGCAGGTCGAGGAGGCCTTGAGCCCCATCTTGTCCTCGACGGCGGTGGCGGTGACGGGGTTGCGCGCCCCGAGCGTGCCGTCGGGCTCGACCCAGTGCTTCGGCACGAGGAAGAGCGACAGGCCCTTCGTGCCGGGGCCGTGGCCCTCGGGGCGGGCCAGGACGAGGTGGAGGATGTTCTCCGGCCAGTCGAAGTCGCCGTTGGTGATGAAGCGCTTGACCCCGGTGATCGACCACGTGCCGTCGCCGTTGTCGACGGCCTTCGTACGCCCGGCGCCGACGTCGGACCCGGCGTCGGGCTCGGTGAGGACCATCGTGCCGCCCCAGTGCCGCTCGACCCACGGGCGCACCCAGCGCTCGCGCTGCTCCTCGGTGGCGAGCTCCTCGGTGATCGCGGCGAAGAACGGCCCCGCGGCGTACATGAACGCGGCGGGGTTGGCCCCGAGCAGCATCGACTGCGCCGCCCACGCGAGGCTCTTGGGCGCGCCGAGGCCGCCGAGGGACTCCGGCAGCGTCAGGCCCTCCCAGCCGCCGCCGAAGTAGGCGTCGAGGCTGCGCTTGGTCCCCTCGGGGATCGCGACGTCGCCGCCTTCGAGCTCGAGGGGGGTGCGGTCGCCCTCGACGAAGCTCGCGGCGAAGTCCTCGCGGGCGAGCCGCTCGACCTCCTCGAGCACGGCCTCGGCGCTGTCGCGGTCCATCTGGCGGTAGGGGCCGTGCCCGAAGCGCTCGTCGGTGCCGAGGACCTCGAAGAGGTTGAACTGGATGTCGCGGAGGTTGCTCCGGTAGTGGGTCATCGCCTGCTCCTGTGCCGCGCCGGGGAGCGTCGGCAGGGCGTTGCCGGCCCTCGTGCCGGTGCTCCGTCAAGTTACCCGCCGGTAAGGTTACCGGCGGGTAACTCGCGCGTCCACGGGCGCGCCCGGGCCCCGGCGCTCGCCGCGGCCCGGTGGAGGCGGTCACGGCCCCGCGACGGCCTCGATGTAGCGGGCGAGGTCGGCGAGGTCCTGGTTCGACAGCTCGTGGCGGTAGCCTTCACGGTCGTGCTCGGGCGTCGTGCCGGCGATGAGCGACTGCACGGTCACCCGAGCGCTGGGCTGGGTCTCGTCGAGGTCGGAGGCGATGATCGACTCGGCGCCGGCGTCAGACAGCGAGTGGCACGAGGCGCACGTGGGGTTGGCGATCTCCATGTAGAGCGTCTCGCCGCGCTCACGGTCGGCGTCGAGGCCGAGCACCTCGTCGACGCGGCCCTCCCCGGCGACGTTGGCGAGGAGGGCGAAGAGGCCGGCGAGGGCGAGCAGCGCGATGGTCACGCCGCGGACGAGACGGGTGGCGAAGGCCTGGCGCACGGGCTCTCCTGGGGGCTAGATGAGGTCGAAGCGCTCGAGGTTGACGCGCTCGGGGGGGACCTTGCGGGCGGCGAGCTCGGACTCGAGGACGTCCATCATCGCCGGGGGGCCGCAGAGGAAGTAGGCGTAGCGGCGCGGGCGGGTGGGCAGCCGCTCGTCGAGGAGCTCCGGGGTGATGACCCCCTGGGGACCTGTCCATCCCTCGCCAGGTTCCTCGAGGACCGTCGTGACGGTGAGGTCGAGGCGCTCGGTGAGGGCGTCGAGCTCGTCACCGAAGAGGAGGTCGGCCTCGCTGCGGCAGGCGTAGAGCAGGTGCATCGGCCGTTGGTCCTCGAGGTCGGCGAGGGTGCGCAGCATGCTGATGATCGGCGTGATCCCGACCCCGCCAGCGAGGAAGACGAAGCCGGCGGCCTCGCTGCGGGTGTAGCTGAACGCGCCGTAGGGCCCGTCGAGGTAGACCCGCGTGCCGGGCTCGACCTCGCCGATCCGCGCGGTGTCGTCGCCGAGGGCCTTGATCGTGAACTCGAGCCGCGAGGGGTCGGTGGCCGCCGAGGAGAACGAGAACGGGTGCTCCTTGACCGAGAAGGGGCTGCGGCCGATCGTCAGCCAGGCGAACTGCCCGGGCAGGAAGCGCAGGCCGCGGTGGCCGTCGGGCTCGACGCTGAGGCTCCAGGCCTCGCACGGCTGCGGGGCGACCGCGGTGACGCGGTAGGGCCGCTTGCGGCGTCTGAGCGGCTTGACGAGCCGGACGTAGGCCAGCGCGCCGATGAGCCCGGCGGCCACCGCGAACCACACCGCGCGGGCCAGCGGTCCGGACACGTAGTAGCCGACCCGCTCGATGTGGACGAAGGCGGTGGCGACGACGCCGATCGCCAGCAGCCCGTGGCTGACCCGCCAGACCTCGTAGGACAGCCCGAGGCGGGTGCGCCAGATCGACAGCGCCAGCAGGACGAGCAGGAGCGCGACCGAGGCCAGTCCCCACAGCGCCGCGGTCGTCGCCGTCGCGGGATTGAGGAGCGCCAGCAGCGACGGGTCCTGGACGATGAGCATCGCCGGATGCAGGAGGACGAAGGCGAGGATGACGTAGGAGATCTGGCGGTGGTACTGCAGCACGACGTCGAGGCCGAAGGGTGCCTCGACCTGCGGCAGGCGCGCGGTGACGACGAGCTGGAGCCCGAGCATCGCCATCGCGATGAAGCCGAGGGCCATCGAGAGGTCGGCCCACCAGCCGCGGCCCTCGGGAGCACCGATGAGGACGAAGAAGAGCGGCGCGGCGATCGCGGCGAGGTAGACCCCCGCCCACATCATCCCGCGCAGTGCGACGGTCATGGGTGCGTCCTCCGGCTCGCTGGCGCGGTGCGGGCGTCCGCGCGGGCGTGGGCGTGCCGCGCCGACCGCGCCGAGATCGGCGCGGCCAGCGCGTCGCCCTCAGGCAGGGTGCTAGAGCGGCGCCTGCTCGGTGTCAGGCGCGTCGGCCCCGGCCGAGGACTCGGCCTCGTCCCCGCCGCTGCGGCCGGGCAGCCACCACGCGAGGACCGCGAGGATGACCCCCGGCAGGCCGAGGGTGAGCAGGCTCATCCACGCGGCCTGCGGCTCGGACTCGGCCAGCGAGCCGTTGAAGGCCTCGATGGAGAGCAGGATGAGGGCTGCGCCGAGGATGCCCAGGACCCATCCGTACCAGGTCGTGGTGACCTCGGGGTCCCGCGTGCGCTGGAGGAGCCAGAGCGCGCCCGCCCCGACGATGATGCCGATGATGAACCACAGCATGTGCTTCGACCTCCTCGGGTCGTGGGGGTGGCGCTAGGCCTGCACCGTCGCGGTGCGCTGGGTGTCGATGCCGTACTCGGGAAGGTCGAGGTCCCACCACTCCTCGGGGTCGCGGCCCTCGCCGTAGCCGAAGGCCTGATCCATGGCGGTGAACATCCCACCGAAGAGGCCGGTCCTCGCCGACACGCCCTTGACGAGGGTGTGCATGAAGGTCTCGTCCTTCTTGGCATACGGGCACACCGAGAAGCAGATGCCGCAGTTCGTCCCGGGTCCGGTGCGCCAGTACTCCATGCACGTCACGGAGTTCTCGAACCACGCCTTGTGCCCGGGGTTGTTCCAGTCGCCGGCGGTCTCCCAATACGGCTCGTCCTCGTAGCTCAAGGAGTCCGACGGGCAGGCCTCCGCGCAGAGCTTGCAGCTCTTGCAGAACTCGAGGATGCCGGCGTCGATGGGCTTGGTCGGCTCGAGGGGCAGGTCGGTGACGAGCTTGAAGACCCGCACCATCGGCCCGAACTCCGGGGTGATGAGGCGGTTGAAGCGCGCGAGCTCGCCGAGCCCGGCCATGACGCCGAACGCCGGGGCGATGCCGAGGGCGTTGATGCTCGCCTCCCCGAGCGCGTGGTAGCCGATGCCTTTGAGGAAGGCTTGCAGCATCCCCTGGATCTGGGTGAAGCGCGCGTAGGCGATGCCGGTCGTCTGCCCGCCGATCGGCGCTGGCGAGAGCCGCATCGTCTCCTCTGACATCTGCACGGTGTAGACGACGACCCAGCGGGCCTTTTGGGGGATGACCCTGGTGTCGTCATCCTCGGAGGCCTCGTCGACGTCGCGGATCTCGACCATCTTGCCGTCGGGGTCTTGGGCGTAGAGCAGCTTTTCCGTCGTGTCCTCGTCGAGCTCGACGAAGCCGACCGTGGCCGCGCCCATGTGGCGCAGCGCCGCTCGGACCATGTTCGCGTTCTGCGACGGGGTGCCCTCCCAACGCGGGACGCCAAGGCTCTCTGGGGTGTCGACCTCCGGGCCGAGGAAGCTCATCGGGACGCGACCGCCGCCGTTGGCAGCGTTGAGCGCCCAGTCGCGCAGCTGGTAGCCAGGCTCGCCGGAGAGGATCCGCTCGACCTTGTTCTCCGCCGAGATCTCGCCCATGTGCTCGACCCGGCCCTCCCCGACGTAGCCGGCAAGACCGGGGCCGCGGACGGTCTGGTCGCGCTCGCTGATGCGGACCTTCTCGCCCCAGTTGATCTCGGTCGTGGGCTCGTCGACCTCGCGAACCCACCAGGGGCGCTTGTGGATCGGCGCGTCGGGGCTGGGGTCGGCGGCGTCGTTGGCCGCTTGGGCGAAGGCCTTGCTGCGCCCCCCCTTGGCCGCGGCCCCGGTGGCCACCGCCGCGCCGGCGGTCGCTCCCGTGAGCTTGAAGAAGTCGCGGCGCGACACGCCTCGCGCCTCGCTGGTGGGCTCGTCCCCGCGGTTGGTCGTGCGATCGCTCATCACGTGCTCCTTGGTCGACGCGGTCGGGTCGTGACGGCCTGGGTCGGTGTCGGCGGTCACCTTCCGGCGGTGCCCGGCACCGTTGTCGTGGCCTCGTCCTGAGGGTCGTTGGCCTCGTCGAGGAAGCGCTCGATGCGGTCGCGCAGCTCGACGGGGGTGTGGGTCCAGCGGATGCGGTCGACCGCGTGACCGTCGCGCAGCAGGAGCACCATCGGGGGTCGGTCGACGTCGAGTCGTTCGCAGAGCGCGCGCTCGTCATCGGCGTTGACGACCCCCACGGGGACGTCGACGCTGCGCAGCGCCTCGGCGAGCAGCTCCTCCATGGCCTGGGCCGGCCGCGAGGAGGGTGAGCTCACGAGCAGGACGGCCTCGCCACGCAGCCACGGCTCGAGGTCGGCCCCGGCCACCGCCTGGAACGGCCGGGCGAACGACGCGAGGGCCTGCCAGGCGGTCCACAGGCCAAGGTTGCTCAACGCGGTCAGCTGGTGCAGCGTGAGCAGCTCACCGAGCGCTCGACCCGAGCCGGCGAGTCGGTAGCCCTCCGAGAGGGCCTCGTCGCTGAGGTCGAGGAGCGCACCGAGGCGCTCGCGGCGCTCGGTGGCCCGCCACCGCCGTGCCTGCTCCTGCCGCAGCCCGCGCACGGCGAGGAACGCCGGGGCGAGGACGAGGACCCCCTCGTCGTCGCCGGCCTCCTCCTGCAGCGTGCCGCTCGCGAGCATGAGCTCGAGGAGTCGCTCGGGGGAGACCGTCGCCCCGCCAGGCTCCTCTCCAGGCTCGACGACGGCGTCGAGCCATGGCAGCAGCCACAGCCGGGCCACGAGCTCGGCCGCGGGCAGGACGGGCGTACCCGGTGTCGCGAGCCGTGGCGCGAGCAGCTCGGCGGCGGCGATGCGGGCGGGGCTGGTCCAGTGCACGAGCAGGTGCTCGGCGTCGTCACCCTCGAGGCCGAGGTCCGAGACGAGGTGCGCGCGGAGCGCCTCGGCGTCGCAGGCCGCGGCCTGGACCACGGCCGACTCGAGGCGAGTGGCCGCCCTCTCAGCAAGGCGCGCCCTGCCGCCAGGCGCCGCCTCGAGCACGCCGAGCTCGGCCAGCGAGGCGGCGAGGCCGTGCCGAGCCTCCGCGCTGCCGCCGAGCGGCGCGGTGTCGAGCCCGGAGCGCTCGAGGCGGGCGAGCCAGTCGGTGCGGTGGGGTCCCGTGCTCATGCTCATGCCGCGGGCCATTCCTGCGTCGCGACGGTGCGACCGGACCGTGCCCAGTGGTGCCCCGTCGAGCGCTCTGCCTCCTCGCGCCCGTCCGCCAACTGGCTGAGGTCACCGTACGGGCTTCGCGGCGTCCCTACCCCCGGTGAACGGGCACGCTCGCAGGGCCCGAAGGCCCGAATGGCGACGGGTCTTCGGGGTCTACCGGCGGGGGTTGGGGTAGCCCGAGTTGTGATTGTTTGGCAGCTTAGTGATGGTGATCGGCGATGCGATGCTCCTGACAGGCGCGAAGGTCGGCGACGAGCGCGGCGAGGGTGCGGTGGCGTCGCGGGGCCCCTCCGTCGTCGAGCCGCCAGGCTGGCCCGGGCTCGACGGCCACGCGCAGGGCAGCGGACGCGCCGGCGGTCGGCGCGAAGCCGGCGCGCTCGATGGCGTGGGTGGCCCAGCGCGCCTCGGGGCCCTCACCGTCGATGGCGACGAGGGGGGCGGCGCCGCCGTCGGCCTCGAAGCGCCCGCGGGCGGGGTCGTAGCGCACGGTGTCGGTGTCGAAGGCGGCGGCCAGCGCCCCCGACAGCGCGAGGTCCTCGGGCGCGCCGCTGGCCACGGGGGCCTCGGGGTCCCCTCCGCGGCCGAGCAGCCAGACGTCGTCGGCGCTGCGCAGCGCGAGGTCGAGGTCGTGGCTGGTGAGCAGCACCGCGAGGCCGCACTCGCGCGCGAGACGGGTCAGCAGTCCGGCCAGCTCGAGGCGCCGGGGCAGGTCGACGAAGGCCGTGGGCTCGTCGAGCATGAGGACCTCGGGCTCCTGGGCGAGCGCGCGGGCGATCATCACCCGCTGGCGCTCGCCGTCGGAGAGCTCGGGCACTGGCCGCGTGCGCAGCGCCGTGGCGCCGCTGGCCTCGAGCGCCCAGTCGATCGCCTCGTGGTCGGCGGCCCGCAGGCGGCCGCTCCAGCCGGTGTAGGGGTGACGGCCGAGGGCGACGAGGTCCTCGACGCGCAGGAGGCCGGCGTCGACGCGGCTCGTGAGCACGACGGCGAGCCGGCGCGCGCGGTCGGCGGGTGAGAGCGCGGCGAGGTCGGCCCCGCCGAGGCAGACCCTGCCCGCCAGTGGCGGCAGCGAGCCCGACAGCGTGCGCAGCAGGGTGGTCTTGCCGCTGCCGTTGGCGCCGAGCAGGCAGGTGAGCTGGCCGACGCGCAGGTCGAGGTCGAGGCCCGAGAGCACCGCCCTGCTCCGGCGGCGCTGGCGGTAGCCGACGGCGAGCCCGTGCGCCGACAGCACCCGGTGGGGCGGGGCGTCGGGGTGCACGCCGTTGCCGCAGGGGCGGGCAGCCGGGTCGCCGGGGCCCGGGCGGGTCTCGGTCACGCTCATGTGACCACCGCCCGACTCGAGCGCCGCAGTCGCAGGAGCACGGCGACGACGACGGGGGCGCCGACGAGCGCGGTCACCGAGTTCAGCGGCAGCGTCGCGTCCTGCCCGGGCAACTGGGCGACGAGCCCGGCGGCGAGGGCGACCGCGGCACCGACGAGCAGGGTCGCCGGCAGCAGGACCCGGTGGTCGGAGCTGCGCAGGAGGCCGCGCGCGAGGTGGGGTGAGGCCACGCCGATGAAGGCGATCGGTCCGCAGAACGCGGTGACGGTGCCGGCGAGCAGCGACGCGCTGACGACGACGAGGATGCGCACGCCCCGGACGCGCACGCCCATCGACGCCGCGTAGGCGTCGCCGAGGAGCAGCGCGTTGAGCGCCTTGACCGTCGCCACGCCGACGGCGAGGCCGACGGCCACGGTGCCCGACAGCACGACGAGGTCGCTCCACGAGGTGCCCGCGAAGCTGCCGAAGCCCCAGGCCACGAACGCCCGGACCCGCTCGAGCTCGCCGAAGCCGCCCTGGACGAGGACACTGACCACGGCGGAGACGCCGTAGCCGACCATGAGCCCGATGATGAGGACCGTGGCCGGGCTCTCGACGCGTCGTGAGGCGGCGAGCACGAGGAGGGTCACCGCGAGGGCGCCGGTGGCTGCCGCCGCGGTGATCGCCGCGCCCCCGGCCAGGCCGAGCCCGAGCGCGAGCATCGCCCCGCCCGAGCCGCCGACGAGCACGACGAGGGCCACGCCAAGGCTCGCGCCGGCGCTGATGCCGAGGATGAACGGGTCGGCGAGGGGGTTGCGGAAGAGCGTCTGCATCTGCAGGCCGGCAAGCCCGAGTGCGGCGCCGGCGATGAGCGCGGTCACCGCCCGGGGTAGGCGGACCTGCTCGACGATGGTCCGGGCGCCGTCGTCGGCCCCGCCTCCCGTGAGCACGGCGAGCACCTCGGCCAGCGGCAGCCGCACCGATCCCAGGGCGAGGGTGGCGAGGAAGAGCGCCGCGCAGGCCAGGGCCAGCGCGAGGATCCCGGCGGTCGTGCGGCCGGGACGGTCGGCGGGAGTCGCCGGGGCGGCAGGCTCGAGGGCCGGCGCTCCGACGCGCTCCCGCCGCTGGCGCGCGGGAGCGTCGGTGCTCATTGCCCGGCCTCACCCACCGGCCGGTAGTAGATGGGCTCGTGCTCGACGCGGTCGGGGTGGAAGATCGACGCGAAGTCGGCGAGCAGCTCGTCGGCGCGCAGCGGCGCGCGCTCGAAGCGGGCGTTGCCGCCCTCCGGTGAGGCCGCCGCGTCCCCGGCCCACACCGTCCCGTCGTCGACCGCGGCGATCTCCTCGAGGCGCGCGTCCTGGGCGAGGAGGTCCTCGAGGGAGGTCATGACCGAGCCCAGCAGCCACACCTCGGCGTCGGCGCCCTCGTCGAGCACGGTCTCGATGTCGAAGGACAGCGAGCCCGTTGCGTCGTCGTCGGCGAAGACGTAGTCGCCGCCGGCGTCGTCGATGAGCGTCGCGCTGAGGCTCTGGCCACCGGGGGCGAACCAGGTCCCCTCGAAGGGCTCGTCGAGGAGGACCCGCGGCCGCTCCTCGACGTCGGCGACGGCCTCGGCGACCGCGGCGTAGTCCTCGG